>DAOTEJ010000068.1:0-14627 GCA_035454085.1 Burkholderiaceae bacterium
AAGACGCGCCGCGTGACGGCCAGGGTATGAGCCATGCGCGCCTCAGTGGGCCGGAGCCACGGCGGGTGCGGCGGCGGGTGCCGCGTCCGACCCGCGCGGCGTCGACCCCGGGTGGAAGCCAATCAGCGCGAGCATCACGAGAAACCCGATCACGTAGGCCAGCGCCACGTGCCAGCCGTGGCGCAGCCACTGCCCCACCGAGCGCGCCTCGGGGAACAGGTTCGACAGCGCCACCCCCGCCGAGGAGCCGAACCAGATCATCGATCCCCCGAATCCCACCGCATAGGCCAGGAAGCCCCAGTCGTATCCCCCCTGCTTGATCGCCAGTTCGGTGAGCGGGATGTTGTCGAACACCGCCGAGACGAAGCCCAGCCCGAGGGCCGACTGCCACGAAGCGCGGGGCAACTGGTCCACCGGCATCATCGATGCCGCGAGCACCAGCGACAGCAGGAAGACCGTGCCCTTGAGGGCGCCCGGCAGCAGCCCCCAGTCCATCTTGCGGATCAGGCTGCCGCCCAGGATCGCCACCCACACCGCGGCGCCCAGGAAGGGGAACAGGTCAGAGGACTCGGCAAAACGGGTGTTGACCAGCACGTTGGTGGCGATCGCCAGCGTGAGGATGAACAGCACGATTCCCACGCGGACCCAGTCGATGTGCACGCCCGGAGTCTCGTCCTTCTGGATTGGCTGGTAGGCATGCTGCTGGCGGGCCGCGACCACGCCGAAGATCATGACCGCCACGGCCGCCGCGATGTAGGCCTCCACCACCTCGAGCGGCGAGATGCCCGAGATCCACATCATGGTGGTCGTGGTGTCGCCGACCACGCTGCCCGCGCCACCCGCGTTCGAGGCCGCCACGATGCCCGCGAGGTAGCCGATGTGCACCCGGCCCTTGAACACGGTGTGCGCGATCGCCCCGCCGATCATCGCGGCGGCGATGTTGTCGAGGAAGCTCGAGAGCACGAACACCAGCAGCAGCAGCACGAAGCCGCCCTTCCAGTCGTCGGGCAGGTAGCGCGGCAGCACGGCGGGGACTTCGCTCTCCTCGAAGATCTTGGCCAGCAGGGCGAAGCCCATCAGCAGCAGGAACAGGTTCGAGAGCACCACCCACTCGTGGCTCGCGTGGGTCAGGAAGCCCGCAAAGCCGGCGCCCTCGCGAAACGGCGAGACCAGGATCTTGTAGAGCGAGATCACCGCCGCGCCGGCCACCGCGATCGGCATGGTGTGGTGGTGGAACAGCGCGACCCCGGCCAGCGTCGCCGCAAACAGCAGGAACTCCACCGGGATACCCGCCACGGTCGGCCCCGCAAAGCCCGCCGCTTGCGCCGCCGCGCACACCGACATGAGTCCCAGGGCCAAACAGCCCGCCACCACTTGCCGCATCGTCTCCCCCTGCTTGGCCGTCGCTTGCGGCCCTTGTGCTGGTCTAGTCCCGGTGCCTCACGGCCGCGCGGTCGCGCGCTCGCGCACGGCGTTCGATCAATCCTCGAGCGCGATGATGATGTGCACCCGGTAGGGCCCGTGGGCGCCGAGCACGATGGTCTGCTCGATGTCGCCGGTGCGCGAGGGCCCCGACACCATGTTCACCGCACGCGGCAGCGCCCGGCCCTCGGCACGCATCAGCGCAAAGGCGTCTTCCATGCCGTCCAGGATGCGCGAGGCCGCCACCACCGCGATGTGCGTCTCGGGCAGCAGGTGCGTGGACGCCGGCGTCTCGGGGCCGGAGAGCAGCACCAGCGTGCCGGTCTCGGCCAGGGCGCAGTAGGCGCCGGTCACGCCGAGCGCGTCGCTGCCCTCCCGCTCGTCGAAGCGCGGGGCGCGCGCCTCCAGCGCCAGGCCCGCGCCCGCCCAGTCCAGAGCGGCCAGCGCGGGCCAGACCACCCCGCGCGTGCCCAGGCCCTGCGCCGCCAGGTAGCGGGCCGCCTCGGCCGGCGCGTCGGCGATGCGCGGCACCTCGGCCACGGTGCTGGCCATGCGGATCGACATCGCCTTGAAGCGCTCCAGCGCGCTGCCGCGGGCGGCGGGGCGCGGCCCGGCGGCGTGCGCCGCCATGTAGGCCTCGGCCTGCACGCGCTCGGCGGGCGCGGCACTGGCGGGCCGGCTCTGGCTCGCGCGGATGCGCGCCAGCAGCCGCGCGCGGGTGTCGCTCGTATCCATGCTCAGGCCCCTCGCGCCGCACGGCGCATGAAGTCAGCGATGCGCGCCACGCCCGCCTCGATGGCGGCTTCGTTGGTGGCGTAGGAAAAGCGGATGTGCTGGCCCTCGCCCGCCACGCGGGCACCGAAGTGAATGTCGGCCAGGACCGCCACCCCGGCCTCGGTGAGCAGGCGACGGCGCAGCACCTCCGAGTCGGCCGCGCCGACCATGGCGCAGGCCTCGGTGACGTCAGGCCAGGCGTAGAACGCGCCGCCCGGCGTGGCGCAGGCAAAGCCCGGCACCTGATTGAGCAGGCCCACGATCAGGTCGCGCCGCGCGCGAAAGCGCTCGCGCATGGCGGCGGCCTCGTCCTGCGGCCCGGTGAGCGCGGCGAGCGCCGCCCACTGGCTGGGCTGGCTGGCGCAGCTCTCGGTGTTGGTGATCCAGCGCGTGAACACGGGCGCGAGCTGGCGGTTGGCGGTGTAGCCGATGCGCCAGCCGGTCATGGCGTAGGTCTTGGACGCGCCATCCGAAATGATGGTGCGCTCCTGCATGCCGGGCAGCGCAGCGATCGATCGGAACTCGCCGTCGTAGGTCAGGCGCGAATAGATCTCGTCGGCGTAGATCCACACCTGCGGATGGCGGCGCAGCACCTCGGCGATGGCCTCGAGCGCGGCGGCGTCGAGCAGGCCTCCGGTGGGGTTGTGCGGCGTGTTGAGGATCAGCAGGCGCGTGCGCGGCGTGATCAGGCGCTCGAGCTCGGCCGGGTCGAAGGCAAAACCGCGCGCGGCGCGCAGCGGCAGCGCCACGGGCACCGCGCCCAGGGCGCGGATCTGCGACTCGTAGATCGGAAAGCCGGGCACCGGATAGATCACCTCGTCGCCCGCGCCGTGGTCGGTCAGGCTGGCGATCGCATAGCCGATGAAGGGCTTGGCGCCCGCGCCCACCACCACGTCCTCGGGGGCGATGGCGATGCCGCGAGCCGCACCCAGGCTCGTTGCAGCGGCGGCGCGCAGTTCGTCGATACCCGCCGAGGGCGTGTAGCCGTGACGGCCCGCACGGATCGCCTCGATCGCGCCGTCCTGCACGTGGCGCGGCGTCGGGAAGTCCGGCTGGCCGATGCAAAAGGACACGATGTCGCGCCCCTCGCGCTGGAGGCGGTTGACCTCGGCCAGCACGACGAAGGCGTTCTCGGTGCCGAGGGCCTCGGCGCGGCGGGAGACGGGCAGCATGGTGCGGTCGATTCTAGCCACAGGCCGGCTAGGGCTCGATCTCGAACACCTGGCGCAGGTAGGCCAGGTAGGCCTGGTCCTCGCACATGTTCTTCTCGGGCGAGTCCGAGAGCTTGGCCACCGGCTGCCCGTTGGCCCGCACCATCTTGATCACGATCTGCAGCGGCGTGTGTCCGAGGTCGTTGGTCAGATTGGTGCCCACCCCGAAGGCCAGACGGATGCGCCCGGCGAAGCGGCGGTAGAGCTCGATCACCCTGGGGAAGGTGAGCGAGTCCGAGAACACCAGCGTCTTGGTGCGCGGGTCGATGCGGTTCTTCTCGTAGTGGGCGATCAGGCGTTCGCCCCAGATCAGCGGGTCGCCCGAGTCGTGGCGGGCACCGTCGAACAGCTTGCAGAAGTAAAGGTCGAAGTCGCGCAGGAACGCGTCCATGCCGTAGACGTCGGACAGCGCGATGCCCAGGTCACCGCGATACTCCTTGGCCCACATCTCGAAGCCGAAGGTCTGCGAGTCGCGCAGCCGCGGCCCCAGCGCCTGGCAGGCCTGCAGGTACTCGTGGGCCATGGTGCCCAGGGGGGTGAGCCCGTGGCTGCGCGCGAACATCACGTTGCTCGTGCCCGCCAAGTTGGCGCGAAAGTCGCGCGCCAGGGTGGTGAGCACCTCGTCCTGCCACACGCGCGAGTAGCGCCGGCGCGTGCCGTAGTCGGCAATGTGCAGGTCGGCGAGCTCGCCCACGCCGGTGATCAGCGCCATCTTCTGCTCGAGCCGGCGCCGCCCCTCCTCCACCGGAGGCGCGAGTTGCGTGCGGCGAAAGTAGACCTCGTTGACGATCGCCAGCACGGGGATCTCGAACAGGATGGTGTGCAGCCAGGGCCCACGGATGACGATGTCGATCTCGCCGTTGTCCCTGGCGCTGGGCGTGATCGAGATGTACTTGCGGTTGAGCTGGAACAGTCCCAGGAAGTCGACGAAGTCGCTCTTGATGAAGCGCAGGCTGCGCAGGTAGCCGAGCTCGGCTTCCGTGAAGCGCAGCGTGCACAGCTGGCGCACCTCGTCGGTGATCTCGTCGACGTAGGGCCGCAGGTCCACGCCCGGATTGCGACACTTGAAGCGGTACTCGACCTGCGCCCCGGGAAACTGATGCAGCACCACCTGCATCATCGTGAACTTGTAGAGGTCGGTGTCGAGCAGGGACTGGATGATCATGGGAGCCTCGGGCTGCGGCGATTGTAGGGCCGGCCGCCCTCTACAGCCCCAGCGCGCTGCGCAGGGCCGGGCCGGGCGCGGCGAGCTCCCCGGGCTCGACCGTCACCCCCAGGTGGCCCTGCTCGATCAGCACCGCGCGGTCGGCGCACGCGGCCACGAAGCCGAGGTTCTGCTCGGCCAGCAGGATGGCCACGCCGCGCGCCTTCATGGCCAGCACCGCCTCGCGCAGCCGCCCCACCACCAGCGGCGCGATGCCCTCCGAGGGCTCGTCGAGCAGCACGAGGCGCGGATTGGCGGCCAGCGCGCGCGCCACGGCGAGCATCTGCTGCTCGCCCCCGCTCATCTGCGCCGCGGGGCGCGCGAGCATCTCGCGCAGGTTGGGAAAGAGTTCGAGCAGCGCGGCCTCGTCGAAGGCGCCGGGCCGCGCTGCGATACGCAGGTTCTCGGCCACCGTGAGCTCGGTGAAGATGCGCCGTTCCTCGGGCACGTAGGCCAGGCCCGCGCGCGCACGGCGAAACGGCGGCCAGCCGGTCAGATCGGCGCCATCAAAGTGGACGCCGCCCGCCACGCGCGGCATCAGGCCCATCACACTCTTGAGCGTGGAGCTCTTGCCCGCGCCATTGCGCCCGAGCACCGCCACCACCTCGCCTGCCGCGACCTGCAGGCTCACGTCGAAGAGCACGCGCGCCTCGCCGTACCAGGCCGACACGCCCGTGAGCGCCAGCAGCGCGCTCATGCCGCGCTCCCGAGGTAGGCCTGGCGCACGGCGGCGTCGGCGCGCACCGCCTCGGGCGCGCCGTCGGCGATCAGCCGTCCGCGCGACAGGACCAGCACCCGCTCGGCGTGACCGAAGACCACGTCCATGCTGTGCTCGGTGAACAGCACGCTCATGCCGCGCCCGCGCGCCTCGGCCACCACCTGGCTCATCAGGGCACGACGCTCGCCCGGCGCCATGCCGGCAGTGGGCTCGTCCATCAGCAGCAGGCGCGGCCGCGTGGCAAGCGCCAGCGCGAAGTCCAGGCGCTTGAGGTCGCCATAGGCGAGCTCCGCGGCGGGCCGCGCGGCCGCGGACTCCAGCCCCGCCTGCGCGAGCAGGGCGCGCGCTTCGTCCGCCCGCGCGCTGGCAAGCCGTGCAAGCGGGCGCCAGACCTCGCCGTGCGCCGCGGCCAGCGCCACCTGCGCGTTCTGCAGCACGGTCATCGAGTCGAAGATGCGCGCCACCTGGAAGCTGCGCCCCAGGCCGCGCGCCACGCGCCCGGCCACCGGCAGGCCGAGCAGGTCCTGATCATCGAAGCGCACGCTGCCGGTGTCGGCCGCGATCTGCCCGGCGATCAGGCCGAACAGCGTGCTCTTGCCGGCGCCGTTGGGACCGATCAGCGCGGCGATCGTGCCGGCGGGCAGGTCGAAGCTCACGCCGTCGACGGCCCTCACCCCGCCCCAGGCCTTGGCCAGTGCGCGCACCTCGAGGCTCATGCGGCCCTCCGACGCGCGACCCACCAGCCCGCCAGCCCCTGCGGAAAGAAGATCACCAGAACGATGATCGCCACCCCCAACGCGCCGCGCCAAAACGGCGTGAAGCTCACGAGTTGGGTGAGCGCGGTCTGGTAGGCCAGCGCGCCCACCACCGGCCCGGCGAGCGCCTCGAGTCCGCCCACCAGCACCATGAGCAGTGCGTCGACCGACACCGGTATGCCCAGCGTCGTCGGGAACACCGATCCCTTGTGATACGCGGCCAGCACGCCCGCCAGGCCCGCGAACAGACCCCCCAGCGCGAAGGCCGCCCACTGCAGGCGCCGCCCCGGCACCCCCAGCGCCAGCGCGCGCTGCGGCGCGTCGCGCATCGCGCGCAGGGCGTAGCCAGTGGGCGACAAGGCCATGCGCCGCATCAGCCACAGGCTCGTCGCCACCAGCGCGAGCGTGAGCCAGTAGTAGCCGAGCTTGCCGGCGATCGGCGGCCACAGGCCGAGGATGCCGTTGTCGCCGCCAGTGACCGGCACCCATTGCACCGCCGCCGACCACAGGATCTGCGCCAGCGCGAGCGTGAGCATGGCCGCGTACACGCCGTGCGCGCGCAGCACCAGCAGTCCGGCGGCCGCGGCCAACGCGCCCGCGGCCACGGGCGCGATCACCAGCCCCGCCCAGAAGCCCGCGCCCAGGTGCTTGAAGGCGAGCGCCGCGGCGTAGGCCCCGGCGCCGAAGAAGGCGGCGTGGCCGAAAGAGGTGATGCCGCCGTGGCTCATGAACAAGTGCAGGCTGGCGGCCAGCAGCGCCGCGAGGGCGAAGTCGGTGGCCAGCACGAGCGCGTAGTCGCCCGCCAGCGCCGGGACCGCCGCCGCCGCGACCAGCGCCGCGGCCCACGCCCAGGTCTGCGCGCGATTCGCGGGCGCGTAAGGCAGCGTGCGGGCGCGCGCGCCGTCCTGCTCGATCACGCCGGCACGGCCCAGCAGGCCATAGGGCCGCAGCACCAGCACCACGCCCATCACCACGAACACCAGCACCAGGGTGGACTGCGGCAGCCACCAGGTGCCGAAGGCGTGCAGCACGCCGATCGCCAGCGCGGCCCAGAAGGCGCCGGCCACCGAGCCCAGCCCGCCCACCACTACGACCACGAAGGCCTCGACCACGATAGCCAGATCCATCTGCAGGTTCACCGTTTCGCGCGGGATGGCGAGCGCTCCCGCCAGCCCCGCCAGCGCCGCGCCCAGGGCGAACACCGCGGTGAACACGCGCGGCTCGTCGATGCCCAGGGCACCGGCCATCTCGCGATCCTGAGTGCAGGCGCGCACCATGACGCCAAAGCGCGTGCGCCCGAGCAGCCACCACAGCGCCAGCGCCACCGCCGGCCCGACGGCGAGCATCAGCAGCGTGTAGGTGGGCACGAAGGCGCCGAAGAGCTCCACGGCCCCGGTGAAGCCCGGCGCGCGCGGCGCGAAGAGTTCCTCGGGGCCCCAGATCGCGAGCGCCAGGTCCTGCACCACGAGCACCACGCCGTAGGTGGCCAGCAACTGGAAGATCTCGGGCGCGGCGTAGATGCGGCGCAGAACCAGCACCTCGACCACCACGCCGATCAGGCCCACGGCCAGGGCCGCCAGCAGCAACGCGCCAAAGTAGCCCAGTGGTCCCTCGGGCGCGCGGGTGGCGAGCGTGTAGCCCAGATACGCGCCCAGCATGTAGAGCGAGCCGTGCGCGAAGTTGACCACGCGGGTGACGCCGAAGATCAGCGTCAGCCCCGAGGCCACCAGGAACAGCGTGCTGGCGTGCGCCAGCCCGGTGAGCAGCTGCGACAGGACGAGGTCCACGATGCGCCTCGCGCTGCGAGCGGGAAGGAACCTAGCGCCGGGCGTCGGCCGGCCGGCGCGCCTTGACCACCTCGTCGGTGGGCAGATAGTCCTTGCCGTCGGCGTAGCGCCAATCGACCATCGTGCCCTTGCCGCCGCGCACGTCGAGCTTGCCCACGTAGGCGCCCATCGTGGACTGATGGTCGAGCGCGCGGAACTGCGCCGGCCCGAAGGGCGTGGCGAAGTTCAGGCCGCGCAACGCGACGATGAGCTTGTCGGTGTCGACCGACTTGGCCTTGCGTACCGCGTCGAAGATCGCGGTGAAGGTCGCGTAGCCCACCACGGAACCCAGCTTCGGGTTCTCCTTGTAGCGCTTGTAGTAGGCGTTGAAGAAGCGCGCGTGCTCGGGCGTGGCGATCTGGTCCCAGGGGTAGCCGGTCACGATCCAGCCCCTGGGCGTCTCGTCCTTGAGCACGTCGAGGTATTCGGGCTCGCCCGAGAGCATGCTCACCACCGGCACGCGAGGAAACAGCCCGCGCGTATTGCCCTCGCGCACCAGGCGGGCGAGGTCGGCACCGAAGGTGACGTTGAAGATCGCGTCGGGACGCGCGGCCACGATGGCCTGCACCGTGGCGCCGGCCTCGAGCTTGCCCAGCGCCGGCCACTGCTCGGCCACGAACTCCACGTCCGGGCGGCGCGCCTTGAGCAGCGCCTTGAAGTTGGCCACGGCCGACTGGCCGTACTCGTAGTTGGGGGCGATGATGGCCCAGCGCTTGGCGGGCAGCTTGGCCGCCTCTTCGACCAGCATCGCCGCCTGCATGTAGGTGCTGGGGCGCAGGCGGAAGGTGTAGCGATTGCCCTTTTCCCACACCAGCGCGTCGGTGAGCGGCTCGGCGGCGACGAACAGCACTTTGTTGCGCGCGGCGTAGTCCGACACCGCCAGGCCTACGTTCGAGAGGAAGGTGCCGGTGAGCAGGCTCACCTTCTCGCCGCTGACAAGTTCCGCCGCCAGGCGCACCGCGTCCTCGGGCTTGCCGGCGTCGTCGCGCGAGATCACCTCCACCTTGCGGCCCAGCAGCCCGCCCGCGGCGTTGACCTCCTCCACCGCCAGTTGCCAGCCCATCCGGTAGGGCACGGTGAACTGCGGGATGGTCGAGTAGCTGTTGATCTCGCCGATGCGGATGGGGCCGGCGCCCTGCGCCCGAACCTGCAAGGCAAGGGGCGCGGCGAGCGCGGCGGCGATCAGTTGGCGGCGTCGGTTGGTCATGGCGAAAAGGGGGTAGGCAACAGGGGCACTGCCGGTCGCAGCGAGGGGGTCGCTTAGAATAGCGGCTTCGCCCAACCCCGTCCGGCCAAGCGCCGGGCCGCGACCACGGAGACTGAGGATGACGTACGTCGTCACCGAGCCCTGCATCAAGTGCAAGTACACGGACTGCGTCGACGTCTGTCCGGTCGATTGCTTCCGCGAGGGCCCCAACTTCCTGGTGATCGACCCCGACGAGTGCATCGACTGCGCCGTGTGCGTCCCCGAGTGCCCGGTCAACGCGATCTACGCCGAAGAGGATGTGCCCGCCGATCAGCGCGAGTTCACCAAGATCAATGCCGAACTGACCAAGCTCTGGCCCTCGATCACCCGCATGAAGCCCCACCCGGACGACGCCGACGAGTGGAAGGACGTGCGCATCAAGAAGCACCTGCTCGAGCGCTGAGTCCGCGCGGCACGGGCGCCTGAGCGGGCCTGACTCGCGCCCGTGGCCCCGCCCTCCGCTTGCCGCCGCCATGTCGCAGGATCCCGCCACTGCTCAAACCCTGACCTGGGTGCATCACTGGGCGCCGGGCCTGCTGTCCTTTCGCCTCAGCCGTGACCCTGCCTACCGGTTCACCCCGGGTCAGTTCGCGCGCCTGAGCCTGCGCGCCGAGGACGGACTGGGCGCCGTCTCGCGGGCCTACTCGATGGTCTCGGCACCGGCCGACGACTTTCTCGAGTTCTACCTGATCGTCATCCCCGGCGGCGCCTTCTCCGAGCAACTCGCCGCCCGCCCCCTGGGCGCCACGGTCTGGGTCGAGCGCCAGGCGCATGGCTTCCTGACCGTCGATCACTTTCCCGGCGGGCAGCACCTGTGGCTGCTGGCCACCGGCACGGGGCTGTCGCCCTACCTGTCCATCCTGCGCGATCCGGCCACCTGGGCGCAGTGGCCCCAGGCCGTGCTGGTGCACTCGGTGCGCCACGCCCACGAACTGGCCTATCAGGACCAGATCGCCGCGATCGGGCGCGATCCCCTGCTGGGCGGGGCCGCCGGCCGCCGCCTGACCTACGTTCCCGTGGTCACGCGCGATCCGCTGCCCGGCCGCCTGTCCACGCGCATCCCCGAGGCGATTGTCTCGGGCGCACTCGAGGCGGCCGCCGGCCTCGCGCTCGACCCGGCGGCCTCGCGGGTAATGCTTTGCGGCAACCCCGACATGGTCAAGGGCACGCGGGCCACCCTGGCCCAGCGCGGCTTCAAGTCGCCCCGGCGGGGCAATCCGGGCAATCTGGTGGTCGAGAACTACTGGTAGGCAGCGGCCCGCCGCGCTTGCCCACGCCAGCCCCGTCCATGGCGCCTGCCGGGCCAGCCCCCTGCGCCGGCATTGGCAGGCACCCACCCCGGCCCCATAATGGCTGCGCTTATTGCAGCGCAGCGGGCACTTGGCCCAGGGGTTGAACAAATTGCTCTATCACCTGCACGAACTGCAGCGCCGCTTCATGAACCCGCTCTCGGTGTGGGCGCAGGCCACCTCGGAGCTGTTCTCCAGCCCCTACAGCCCCCTGTCCTACACGCCCATGTCGCGCCGCGTGGCCGCCGGCTACGAGCTGCTGCACCGCCTGGGCAAGTCCTACGACAAGCCCATCTGGGACCTGCCGACCACCACCGTGGACGGCGTCGAGGTCGCGATCACCGAGGAAGTCGCGGCCGCCAAGCCCTTCTGCAAGCTGGTGCACTTCAAGCGCGAGTGGCCGCGCGAACTGGCCAAGCGGCCCGCCGACCCCAAGGTGCTGATCGTGGCCCCACTCTCGGGGCACCACGCCACCTTGCTGCGCGACACGGTGCGCGCCCTGCTGCCCAACCACGAGGTCTGGATCACCGACTGGATCGACGCGCGCATCGTGCCCCTGGCCGAAGGCGCCTTTCACCTCGACGACTACGTCGACTACGTGATCGAGTTCGTGCAGCAGCTCGGCCCGGACGTGCATCTCATCTCGGTGTGCCAGCCCACGGTGCCGGTGCTGGCGGCGGTGTCGCTCATGTCCACGCGCAAGGACCCCAAGCGGCCGCGCAGCATGACCATGATGGGCGGGCCGATCGACACCCGCAAAAGCCCCACCGAGGTCAACGCCCTGGCGCACCGCAAGCCCTTTGAATGGTTCGAGGGCAACGTGATCTTCAAGGTGCCCAGCAGCTATCCGGGCTACCTGAGGCGCGTGTACCCCGGCTTCATGCAGCACGCCGGTTTCGTGGCCATGAACCCCGACCGGCACCTCAACTCGCACTGGGACTACTACCTCGACCTGGTCAAGGGCGACCGCGAGGACGCCGAATCGCACCGCAAGTTCTACGACGAATACAACGCCGTGCTCGACCTGCCGGCCGAGTACTACCTCGACACCATCCGCATCGTCTTCCAGGAGCACCGCCTGCCGCGCGGCATCTGGTACGTGCGGGGCGAACGCGTGGCCCCCGAGGACATCCGCGACACCGCCCTGTTCACCATCGAGGGCGAGCTCGACGACATCTCGGGCTCGGGCCAGACCCAGGCCGCCCACGACCTGTGCGCCAAGCTCCCCGCGGCCAAGCAAAGGCACCTCACCGCCAAGGGCGCGGGCCACTACGGCATCTTCAGCGGCCGCCGCTGGCGCGAGTCCATCGCGCCGCAGATCGGCGAGTTCATCCGCGCCAACGCCTGACTCCGCCGGCGGGCCCCGCCCGGCCCGCCGCGCCCTCCGCATGAGTTCCGCAGCAAGCCTCGCCGACCGCATCGACGCCGTCCTGCCGCAGACCCAGTGCACGAAGTGCGGCTACCAGGGCTGCCGCCCCTATGCCGAGGCCATTGCCTCGGGCGAGGCGGCGATCAACCGCTGCCCGCCGGGCGGCGAGCCGGGCCTGCGCAAGCTCGCCCGCGTCACGGGCCAGCCCCTGCTGCCGCTCGACGCGACCCGCGGCCGGCCCGGCCCGCTGCTGGTGGCGGTGATCGACGAGTCCCTGTGCATCGGCTGCACCCTGTGCATCGCCCCCTGCCCCACCGACGCGATCGTGGGCGCGGCGCGGCGCATGCACACCGTGCTGCCGGAGCTGTGCACCGGCTGCGAGCTGTGCGTGCCGCCCTGCCCGATGGACTGCATCCGGCTGGTGCAGGCCGGGCGCGAGTGGACCGAGGCCGACGCCGCGCTCGCCCGCAGCCGCCATCAGAAGCGCGCCGAGCGTCTGGTGCGCGAGCGCAGCCGGCACGAGGCGCGGCTCGAGGCCAAGGCCGTGGCCAAGCTCGCCGAGATCGAATCGCGCGACGAGCTCACCGCCGCGGGCATCGCGCGCAAGAAGGCAGTGGTCGAGGCCGCCATCGCCCGTGCCCGAGCCCGCCGCACCGCGGCGCCGGAGTCCCCATGAACGCTGCCAAGCGCCACGCCTTCTACGCGCGGCTGCGCGAACTCGACCCCGAGCCGCGCAGCGAACTCGAGTACCGCACGCCCTTCGAGCTGCTGGTCGCGGTGGTGCTCTCGGCCCAGGCCACCGACAAGAGCGTGAATCTGGCCACGCGCAAGCTCTACAAGGCGGCCAGCACGCCGGCGGCGATCGCGGCGCTGGGCGCGGCGGGGCTGGAGCCCTTCATCCAGACCATCGGGCTGTTCCGCACCAAGGCGAAGAACGTGGCGCGCCTGGCCGAGATCCTGCGCGACGAGCACGGCGGCGAGGTGCCCGCCAGCCGCGAGGCGCTCGAAGCGCTGCCGGGCGTGGGCCGCAAGACGGCCAACGTGGTGCTCAACATCGCCTTCGGCCAGCCCACCATCGCGGTGGACACGCACATCTTCCGCGTGGCCAACCGCACTGGCCTGGCTCCCGGCAAGAACGTGGACGAAGTCGAGCAGCGACTGCTGCGCGTCACGCCGCCCGAGTTCCTGCAGCACGCCCACCATTGGTTGATCCTGCACGGCCGCTACGTGTGCAAGGCGCGCAAGCCCGAATGCTGGCGTTGCCCCGTGCCGGATCTGTGCGACTACAAGCCCAAGACTCCCGAGCCATGATCTTCAATCCCTCGCGCGACGAAGTGCGGCGCTTCTTTTGCGAGGTGCGGCGCAAGCAGGGGGCGGGCGCGGTGCTCACGCCGCTCGAGGCGCTGGCTGCCGACCTCGTGGCGGTGCATCCCGAGTACGACGACGATCTGGCCGACCTCGAGGCCGCCCTGGCGCGCGACTACTCGGTCGAAGAAGGCCGCAGCAACCCCTTCCTGCACCTGGCCATGCACCTGGCCATCGCCGAGCAATTGCAGGTGGACCAGCCCCCCGGCATCCGCGCCGCGGTGGCGCGCCTGGCCGCGCGGCGCGGCGACGAGCACGGCGCGCTGCACGAGGTCATGGAAGTGCTGGGCGAGGTGATGTGGACCGCGCAGCGGGCGGGCACGCCGGTGAGCGTGGAAGAGATGCACGGGCGCTACGTGGACGCCATCCTCGCCAGGGCCACGCGCGACTGACAGCGCGACCCATCCGCGGCGCAGCTGATCGCGGCGCCCCGGCTTGCGCGCGCTACCCGCTGCCGCCGGCCGCGGACTGCAGCGCGCCCCAAGAAAAACGGAGCCCGCAGGCTCCGCTTGCTTGGGTCGACGCGCGACTTACTTGGCCTTCCTGTCGCCCAGCACGCCGGGCACGCTGGCGTAGTAGGCCGACACGTTTTCGATGTCGGCCCGGGTCAGCGGCTTGGCGATGCCGCCCATGATGGCGTTCTTGCGCAGGCCCTTCTGGTAGTCGACCAGGACCTTGGCCAGGTAGTCGGCGTACTGGCCGGCCAGGCGCGGGTAGCTCGGGTCGATGGGCTTGTTGCCCTCGGGGCCGTGGCAGGCGGCGCACTGGGTGTCGGCGAGCTGCTTGCCCTTGGCCAGGTCGGCCGCCAGGGCGGGGGCGCAGGCGGCGGCGAGCGCGGTGATGACGAGGATGTGCTTCATGTCCGGGGCCCCTTCACTTGCCCAGCTTGGCAAAGTAGGCCGCCAGGGCCTTGATCTCGGCGTCGCTCATGTCGCGGGCGATGCCGTGCATGGTGGCGTTGTTGCGCTCGCCCTTCTTGTAGGCCTGCAGCGCGTTCTCGAGGTACTTCTCTTCCTGCCCGCCGATCTTGGGCACGTGATAGACCTGCGGAAAGGCGGCGCGGTAGCCGGGAATCAGGTGGCAGCCCGTGCACGCCGAAATGTTGGGCGTGGCCGAAGTCGCTGCGGGCGCGGCCGGCGTCTGCGCTGCGGCGGGAAGCGCCGCCGCGGCCAGGACGGCCAGGCTAAGAAGGTGAAGCTTCATCGTGGGTGATCCTTGCGGGTGGATTCGTCAGTCGCGCGGCCCCTGCCCTGTGTGGACGTCGGCCGGCCGCAAAACAGCGCCGGATTCTAGCTTTCCCCGAGCCTTCCTGCCCGCCGCTTGACCGGCGACAAGCCCGGCAGTGGCAAAAAAGCCGCTCGTATACTCGCGCGGCACTCCTCGAGGACCCCCATGCAGCGCTTTGCCGGCTCCGCCAGTTACGTCGCCACCGACGACCTCAAGCTCGC
>DAOTEJ010000069.1:0-13881 GCA_035454085.1 Burkholderiaceae bacterium
CGCCGCGCCAGCAACAGCGAGTTGCTCACCACCATCACGCTCGAGGCGGCCATTGCCGCACCGGCCACCATGGGAGAGAGCAGCCCCAGCGCGGCCAGCGGGATGCCGATCACGTTGTAGAAGAAGGCCCAGAACAGGTTCTGACGGATCTTGGCCACGGTACGGCGCGACAGCTCGATCGCCTCGGCCACCAGCCGCGGATCGCCGCGCAGCAGGGTGATGCCGGCGGCGTGCATCGCGATGTCGGTGCCCGAGCCCATGGCGATGCCCACGTCGGCGGCGGCCAGCGCCGGCGCGTCGTTGATGCCGTCGCCCACCATGGCCACGCGGGTGCCGTCCTGCTTGAGCGTGGCCACGTGCTTGGCCTTGTCGCGCGGGCTCACGCCCGCTTCGAATTGCGCGATGCCCACGGTCTGCGCCACGTGCCGCACCGCTCCCGGGTTGTCGCCCGACAGTAGCGCCACCCGCAGGCCCAGCGCCTGCAGGGCCTGAACCGCGGCGCGCGCGTGGGGCTTGGGCTCGTCGCCGTAGGCCACCAGGCCCAGCAGAGCCCGCTCAGTGCCCTGGCCACGCGCCAGCCACGACACCGTGCGGCCCTCGGCCTCCAGCGCCTGCGCGCGCGGCGCCAGCAACGAGGTATCCACGCCCTTGTCGGCCATCAGCCGTGCGTTGCCGAACCACAGTTCGATGGCTGCCGTTGCGTCCTCGGTGCCGCGCGCCACCAGGCGCGCGCTCACGCCGCGCCCGGCAAGCACCTTGTGCGCCTGGGTGAGGGGCACGGGCGCGGTGGCGGTCTCGGGCGCGTCGAGCGCGGTGGACAGCGGGTGCGTCGAGCCCTGGCTCGCGCCGCGCGCCAGGGCGATCACCTGTGCCGCGTCGAGTCCCGCGTGGCCGATCACGGCCACCACGCGCGGCCGTCCCACGGTCAGCGTGCCGGTCTTGTCGAAGACCACGGTCTGCACGCCGCGCGCCAGCTCCAGGGCTTCGGCGTCCTTGATGAGGATGCCGCGCCGCGCTGCCGCGCCGGTGCCGGCGATGATGGCCGCGGGCGTGGCCAGTCCCAGGGCGCAGGGGCAGGCGATCACCAGCACGCTCACCGCGTTGATGAGGGCCGCCTCCCAGCCCGCGCCGGCCAGCCACCAGCCCAGCACGGTGAGCAGGGCAATGCCCAGCACCACCGGCACGAAGACCGCGGCCACGCGGTCCACCAGACGCTGGATCGGCGCCTTGGCCGCCTGAGCGTCGGACACCAGCCGCATGATGCGGGCGAGCGCGGTCTCGGCGCCCACTGCGGTGACCTCGGCCTCGAGCCGGCCCGGACCGTTGAGCGCGCCACCGGTGAGCGCGTCGCCCGGCGCCTTGTCCACCGGCACGGGCTCGCCGGTGATCATCGATTCGTCGACGCTCGATTCGCCGGTGCGGATGCGCGCGTCGAGCGCGATGCGCTCGCCGGCGCGGATCACCAGCAGCTCGCCAAGCTTCACGGACTCGAGAGGCACGTCCACTTCAGCGCCCGCGCGCAGCACGCGCGCGGTGGCGGGGCGCAGCGCGCCCAGCAGACGGATCGCCTCGGAGGTGCGCGCGCGCGCGCGCGCCTCGAGCCACTTGCCCAGCAGCACCAGCGCGATCACCACCGCCGCGGCCTCGAAGTACAGGTGGTGCTGCTCGCCCTGCACGAGCCAGAGGTAGAGCGACAGGCCGTAGGCCGCCAGCGTGCCCAGGGACACGAGCAGATCCATGTTGCCCGTGCCGGCCCGCGCGGCGCGCGCGCCGGCCAGCAGGAAGCGCCGTCCCGCCCAGAACTGCACCGGCGTGGCGATCAGCCACTGCGCCCAGGCGGGCAGCTGCCAGGGCAGGCCCAGCCAGGCCAGATGCGTGCCCACCAGCAGCAGCGCCGCGAGCGGCAAGGCGAGCAGGGCGTCGCGCCGGTAGGGCGCGGCGGCGTCGCGCTCGGGGGGCGGTCCGGCGTCGCCGGTGAGGACGGCCTCGTAACCGGCGCGTGCCACCGCCTCGACCAGCGCACTGCCCGGGACCTGTCCCGCGACCGCCTCGACCTGCGCCGTCTCGGAGGCGAGGTTGGCGGTGGCGCGCAGCACGCCGGGCACGGCGGCCAGCGCCGACTCGATGCGCGCGACGCAGCTCGCGCAACTCATGCCGGTGAGCGCGAGCTGGAAGGTCTGGGTGGGCACGGCATAGCCGGCGCGGCGCACCGCCTCGGCCAGGGGCGCAGCCTCGAGCGCGCTGCCTTCGACGGCGGCGGACTCGGTGGCCAGGTTCACCGCCACCGACTGCACCCCGGGCACGGCGGCCAGCGCCTTCTCGACATGCGCCACGCAGCTCGCGCAGGTCATGCCCTGCACGGGCAGCACCTGACGTGTCGCGGCGGACCGGGCTGGGGCGTCGTCCATGGGCGCATTGTCCCACCGCCCGCCGCCGCCTCGCCGCGCCACGCTCGGATGGCGTCTGGCCGGAGCGCACGCGCCGCGGATGCGATCATCGCGCCTCGCGCGCGGCAAGCGGGGTCGCCGCGCCCTTCTTGAAGGAGCTTCGAACATGCACGCCGTCGTACTCGGCAGCGGGGTGATCGGCACGTCCATCGCGTGGCACCTCGCGCGCGCCGGCCACGAGGTCACGGTCGTCGAGCGCCAGCCGGCCTCGGGGCTAGAGACGAGCTACGGCAACGCGGGCGAGATCTCGCCCGGCTTGTCGGCCCCGTGGGCCGCACCCGGCATCCCCATGAAGGCGATCAAGTGGCTGCTGATGCAGCACAGCCCGCTTGCCATCCGGCCCAGCCTGGACCCGGCGCTGTGGCGCTGGGGCTTTGCCATGCTGGCCAACTGCAATGCGCGCAGCTACGAGGTCAACAAGGCGCGCATGGTGCGCGTGGCGGAGTACAGCCGCGACTGCCTGCGCGAGCTGCGCGCCGAGACCGGCCTGCGCTACGACGAGCGCAGCCGCGGCACGCTGCAGCTGTTTCGCACCGAGCGCCAGGTCGACGGCAGCGCGGCCGACATCGCCGTGCTCGAGCGCATGGGCGTGCCCTACCAGACCCTGGATCGTGCCGGCTGCCTGGACTACGAGCCGGCGCTGGCGCGCGTGCAGGAAAAGTTCGTGGGCGGGCTGCGCCTGCCGGGCGACGAGACCGGCGACTGCTTCAAGTTCACTCAGGCGCTCGCCGCGCTGGCCGCGCAGCGCGGCGTGCGCTTCCTCTACGACACGGCGATCGAGTCCATCGAGGTCGAGGGCGGCCGCGTCGCGCGCGTGCGCACCAGCCGGGGCGAGGTGCAGGGCGACGCCTACGTGCTGGCGCTCGGTTCCTACTCGCCCCAGCTTGCCGCGCCCCTGGGGCTGCGTCTGCCGGTGTATCCGGTCAAGGGCTACTCGATCACCGTGCCGATCACCGACGCCGCCGCGGCCCCCGAATCCACGGTGATGGACGAGACCTACAAGGTTGCGGTCACGCGCCTGGGTGATCGCATCCGCGTGGGCGGCACGGCCGAGCTCGCGGGCTACAGCACGGTGCTGCGCGCGGGCCGCCGCCACACCCTGGAGTTCGTGGTCAGCGACCTCTTCCCCGGCGGAGGCGACACGGCACGCGCCGAATTCTGGACGGGGCTGCGCCCCATGACGCCCGACGGCACGCCCATCCTTGGCCGCGGGCGGCAGGACAACCTGTGGCTCGCGACCGGCCACGGCACGCTGGGCTGGACCATGTCGGCGGGCACCGGTCGGCTGATGGCCGACCTGCTGTCGGGGCGCAAGCCGGCGATCGACATGGAAGGTCTGGGCGTGGAGCGCTACGGAGCTTCCGCCCGGCTCTGAGGCCGCGCGGCGCTCTTGGCCGGCTAGGGCAGCGTCGTGGTGCCCGCCCCGCTGGCGGTGGCGCCGAGCGCGCCCGTTGAGGCGGCCAGCCGTTGCGTCGGCGGCGCCGGCAACGTGGCCAGGAACTCGCGCACCGCCACCGGGTAGCCCGGGTGGCGGCTCGCGCCGGAGTGCGAGGCGCCTTCGAGCTTGACCACGCGCTTGGGCTGCGCGGCCGCGGCCGCGTAGAGCGCGTCGGCCATCTCGTGCGGCACCACGCCGTCGGCCGTGCCGTGCAGGATCAGCAGCGGCTCCTCGACGCGGCCGACCTTGGCCAGCGAGTCGAAGCGCTGCGTGATGGCCAGGTCCAGGCCCGGCACCCAGCCCCAGCGCAGACCCTTGGCGACCTCGGGGATCGAGGTGAAGGTCGACTCCACCACCACCGCGGCGATGCCCTCGTCGGGCCGGTTGCCGGCGGCGAGGTCGAGCGCGAGTGCGCCGCCCAGGCTGTGGCCGTACACGACGCGGCGCGCGGGATCGGGCTCGCGGCGCATGAGCTCCTCGAAGGCGACGCGGGTGTCGGTGCGGGCGCTGTCCTCCGAGGGCACGAGTTCGGAACTGGCCCCGAAGCCGCGGTAGTCGATCGCCAGGACGTTGTAGCCCATCTCCACCCAGCGCTCGATGCGGAACACGCTGCCGTTGAGGTTCCAGCGCGCGCCGTGCAGGTACAGCACCGTGGGCGCGTCGGCCCGCTCGGCCGGGGTGTACCAGGCGCGAATGCTCTGGCCCTCGGCGACCGGCAGGTCGAAGACCTCGGTGCCGGCCAGCGGCTCGCGGTGCCAGCGCTGATCGCCCTTTACCGGCGAGAAGATGGTCTTGCGCTGCCACTCGTCCACCGTGGCGCAGCCGCCGACCAGCGCGGTGGCGGCCAGGGTGGCGAGGACGAGGGCGGTGACGCGGCGCATGGCCCGTGGCGGGTGGTGTGGCAGGACTGAGGGGCGACAGTGTCCCAGAAGCCGGGGCGGGCCAGAAGCCCCGGACTTGCCCGGGCGCGATCTAGGGCAGCGGCCCGAGGTAGTCGCGCTTGCCGATGTCCACGCCGTTGTGGCGCAGGATGTCGTAGGCGGTGACGAGGTGGAAGTAGAAGTTGGGCAGCACCACGCGGTTCAGGTAGTCCAGCCCCGACAAGGCCACGGGCTGGCCGCCGAGCTTGATCTCGACTTGGCGCTCCAGGGCACCGACGAACCGCTCGGGCGTGTGCGCTTCCACGAACTCGCGGGTGCGCCCGATGCGCGCCTTGAGATCGGCGATGCTGGACTCGGTGTCCTCCCACTTGGGCGGCTCGGCGCCGGTCAGGCGCGCCACGCCGCCCTTGGCGAAGTCGGCCGCGATCTGCACCTGCTTGACCAGCGGGAACATGTCGGGCGCGAGGCGAGCCTGCACCAGCACGGCGGGGTCGAACTTCTTCGCCTCGGCGTGGGCGGCGGCCTTGTCGAGCAGAGTCTCGAGGTTGCCCAGCAGGCGGGCGAAGACGGGTACGGTGAGGTCGTAGGCATTCATGGCGGGTCTCCGGGTCAGTCCTTCTTCTTGCGCTTCTTGTCCTTCTTCTTGTCGTGCTTGTCGGCTTTCTTGCGCCGCGCCTTGGCCGCGGGCGAATCCTCGACGATCGCCAGCATGGTGCCGCGGCACTTCTTGGCCCCGCAGCGGCACTCGTAGGCCTTGCGCAGCTTCTTGGTGATGCGCTCCTCGAGGATCAGGCCGTAGTCGTAGTTGAGCTCCTCGCCGGCCTCGATGGCGCGCCGGGCGTGGATGAAGACGCGCCCGTCGTCGGTCTCGATCGCCTCGCAATTGGGCTTGCACGAGTGATTGATCCAGCGCGCGTCGTTGCCGCCCACCGCGGCGTCGATCACCGTCGCGCCGTCCGAGAGCGAGAAGAAGAAGGTGTGGTTGGGGTCGTCCGGGTCCGAGGGCGGACGGCGGTCGGCCTCGTCCCAGTCGATGCGCTCGCCGGTGTACTCGACGACCTTCTTGCCCTTGGCGATCGGCGCCAGCGCCACCACGCCGCGGCCGTGGATGGCCGAGTCGCGGACCTCGATGCGTGCCTTGCTCATCTGTGCGATTGCTCCTGGTTGATCGGTGGGGGCGGCGTTCAGCCGCCTTGCAGCAGGGTGCGCAGTTCGTGCAGCGGCCGCGACTTGAGCACCTCGAGCAGATTGTTGAACTGGTCGGTCCACAGCGACTGGCCGTCGCGCGCCTGCGCGGGCTCGGACACCGCCAGCAGCGGGGCCGAGAGTGTCGCAGGATCGGCCGCGAACAATACCCAGTCGGTCTTGAAGGCGTGGCCGGCCGTGCCCGGCTCGTCGTGGACCACGCGCGAGGCCAGGCCCGTGGCCTCGCCGATGCGCGCCAGCACGGGCTCGAGGTCCAGAAAGCGGTTGCTGATGTGCACCGCGAGGATCCCGCCGGGGGCCAGGTGCCGGGCGTAGAGCTCGATCGCCTCGCGGGTGATCAGATGCACCGGGATCGAGTCGCTCGAGAAGGCGTCGATCACCAGCACGTCGTAGCGCTGCGCACTGCCGGCCGCAAGCTCGCGCTCCAGCGACAGACGCGCGTCGCCGATCACGAACTCCTGCGCGGCGGGCGAGCGCGGCAGATAGGAAAAGTGCTGCCGCGCCATGGCCAGCACATCGGGGTCGAGCTCGTAGAAGCGCAGCGTGTCGCCGTCGCGGCCGTAGGCGGCGAGCGTGCCCACCCCCAGGCCCACCACGCCGATGCGCACCGGGCCGGCCGCCTGCTTGAGCGCGATCGCCCGGCCCACGCCCGAGGTGCGCGCGTAGTAGGTGCCGGGCTCCCCGCTCTCGGGCTCGTGGGTGGGCTGCTCGCCGTGCAGGATCACGCCGTGCAGCAGGCGACGCACCTGCCATTCGCCTGCGCCCTGCTCGCGCACGCGCAGGGTGCCGTAGAAGTTGCGGTGCATGTAGACCACGTCGCTGCGCATGAACTGCACGTACTCGGCGCCGAACCAGAGGGTGGCCGCGAGCGTCACCAGCGCCGGGCCGATCAGGACCTTCCGGCCGCGCGTCACCAGCACGGCCATCGCGGCCAGCAGCACCAGGGCCAGTGGCAGCTCGTAGAAGGCGGAAAAGATGCGCGGCGCCACCAGACCCACGAACAGGCCGCCGAGCGCGCCCCCGGCCGAGAGGCTGAGGTAGAAGTGCGTGAGGTAGCGCGGCGCGGGCTTGGCACGCGCCAGCTCGCCGTTGCAAAACACCGCGGCAAGGAACACGCCCAGGGTGTAGAGCGGCACCGCCACGGCCACGTCGAGCACGCCCTTGGAGGCCGACAGCGCCGCCGCCATCAGCACCAGCGCGACCAGGGTCGGCGCGATCCACCAGCGCTGCTCGTACCAGCCGCGGCCGGCACGCCCTTCGAAGGCCACCACGAAGCTGAAGAGGTAGAGCGACAGCGGCAGCACCCACAGGAAGGGCACCGAGGCCACGTTCTGGGTGATGTGGCTGGTCGATGCCAGCAGCATCACCGAGCCCAGTGCCGAGAAGGCGAGCCACAGGGCGTAGTCGGCGAGGCGCGGCGGCGGCCCGGCGGCGGGCGCCGCAGTCGCGCGCTCCGAGCCGGCGTGCCCGGCAGCGGCCGCCAGCGGATGCGGCGCTTCGCCGCGCGACCGCGCACGCCAGGCCGAGGCCGCGCAGCACGCCACGAACAGCGCGTAGCCGGCGCTCCACACCCAGGACTGCATGGGCGTCGACAGGAAGGGCTCGATCGCGAAGGGGTAGGCGAGCAATCCCACCAGCGAGCCGAAGTTCGACAGGGCGAACAGCCGGTACACGGTCTTCTCGGGCAGGCGGTGCGCGACCCAGGATTGCAGCAGCGGCCCGGTGGTCGAGAGCACGAAGTACGGCAGGCCGATGGTCAGCCCGAGCAGCAGCAGGATGCGCAGCGCGGCGTCGGTGTCGCCCTCGGGCTTGAGCGCTGCCGAGGGAATGATGGGCAGGAAGGCCAGGCTGGCGGCCAGCACGGCCAGGTGCAGCCAGGCCTGGCGCCGCGGCGCGAGCCGCGTGCTCACCAGGTGCGCGTAGGCGTAGCCGGCGAGCAGCGCGACCTGGAAGAAGACCAGGCAGGTGGTCCATACCGCCGAGGAGCCGCCGAACCACGGCAGGATCTGCTTGGCGATGATGGGCTGGACGAGGAACAGCAGGAACGACGACAGCAGGATCGTCGCGGCGAACAGCAGCATGGGCGGCAGGGATGGCGGCGGCGCGCGGATTCTCGCACGGGCTCGATCCGAAACGCGCCGCCGGCGCACCACACCGCCTACAAACGAAACGGGCCGCATCGCGCCGGCCCGCTTCGGGATCGACTGCCGCGGCGGCGCGCGAGGTGCCTGCGATGGAGCGACGCGGGGATGCTGCGCGCCGCGTCTAGTACGGGGCCTTGATCGCTTCGAGTTGCTGCTTGCTCACGGCCGGCGTGCTGCCGCGGGCCTCCCAGCGGTTGAGGTTCCAAGCGCCCAGCCAGTCCTGCACCAGTTTGAGGTTCTTGGCGCGTTCGGCTTCGTTGGCGCCTAGGTAGACGTGCATGTTGCCGGGCTTGCCGCCGGGGGCGCCCGCGTCGAGGCGGCGCTGCATGGCGCCGGTGGCGGGCCAGATCACGTAGTTCATGAAGTCGCCGTAGGTGTCCATGCGCGGGCCGACCTTGGCCTGCTCCTCCTTGGGCAACTTGCGCCACTCCCAGTAAGTCGGCGCCTTGGCGCCGTGACAGGCGCCGCACTGAGCGTCGATCATCGGCTTCACCTCCTGGGTCCAGGTGGGCGGCGCGGCGTGGGCGGCGGCGGCGAAGAGCGTGGCGGCGGCCAGCGCGAGAGGCTTGTGCATGGGTCGGCTCCCAATCAGAGTGAACGGGCGAACTTAACGCGCCCGCGCGGCGCCGGACATCGGGGTGACCCGGTTTGCGAAATCGCCCCGCCGGCTTCGCTGTGCGAGATCAAGGGCGGGCCGTGGCGTCCCTGGGGGCGATCCCGGAGATGGCGCGGGTTAGCGCGCACCGCGCGCCCGCCGGTCTAGCTGCTCTTGCTGGCCGTCTTGCGGGCGGGCGCCTTGGCCGCCTTCTTGGCCGCGGTCTTGGCGGCCTTCTTCGCGGGGCTCTTCTTGGCGGCGACCCCCAGAGACTTGGCCGGCGCGCTCGCCGCGCGGGTCGCAGGCTTGGCCGTGGCCTTCTTCGCTGCCGATTTGGCCGGAGCCTCGGCGGCTTCGTCCGCGGACCCGGCGGCAGCGCGCGGCGCGCGGGCCGGGCGCGGCTCGAACTCGAAGACCACCTTGCCGTCCTTGCCGCGCGTGAGGAAGGCCGAGAACTTGCGCCGCGTGCGGTTGGACACGAAGCCGCGCAGCAGCTCGGTGCGCCCCTCGCTGCCCAGCAGGCGCTGCATCTGCGCGCGCTCGATGGGCTGCTGCAGGATCACCTTGCCCGAGCGGAAGTCGCAGGTGCGATTGGCGCCCACGCTGTGCTCGCACACGTAGGCCATGGGCTGCTCGTAGATCCTGCCGGCGCACTTGGGGCAGGGGCCGACCGGATCCTGGCCGCTGAAGTCCACCGCCTCGCCGTCCTCGCCCTCGCCGCCGGGATCCTGGCCGAAGTCGAACTCGAGCTTGAACTCGGGCGGCACGAGCTTGAGCGCGGCGGCAAAGGGCCGCCCCATCTTGCTGATGAAGCCCTGCATGGGGCCGAGCGCGCGGTCGCGTATCAGGGTCTCGACCTCCTCGACCTCGAAGGTGCGCCCCGCCGGGTGCTTGGGCAGGCTGAATTCGCAGTGGGTGCAGGCGTAGCGGCGGTAGTTCTCGACCACCTCGTGGCCGCAGCGCGGGCACGGGGTGGCAAGGTGCGCCGGGTCCTCGATCGGCACGGTGTCCGAGCCGTAGGTCTTGGCGCGGGCGACGATGTGCTCGGTCATCGCGGCGATCTCGGCCATGAAGGCCTCGCGCGCGAGCTGGCCGCGCTCCATCTGGGCGAGCTTGTATTCCCACTGGCCGGTGAGCTCGGGCAGGGTGAGCTCCTCCACGCCCAGGCCCTTGAGCAGGGCCATGAGCTGGAAGGCCTTGGCGGTGGGCCGCAGTTCGCGGCCGTCGCGCACCAGGTAGCGCTGGTCGATCAGGCCCTCGATGATCGCCGCGCGCGTGGCCGGCGTGCCCAGGCCGCGGCCGGCCATGGCATCGCGCAGCTCTTCGTCGTCGAGCAGCTTGCCCGCCCCTTCCATGGCCGACAGCAGCGTGGCCTCGTTGTAGCGCGCGGGCGGGCGGGTGGCGAGCGCCACGGCCTCGATGTGCTCGGTGGATACGGTCTCGCCCGGCTGCACGGCGATCAGGGTCGCGTCCTTGCCGCCCGCGGGAGCGTCGGCCTGGGACTCCTTGCCGTAGACCGCCAGCCAGCCGGGGTTGATGAGCACCTTGCCCTCGGTCTTGAACGACTCGCCCTCGACCAGGGTGATGCGCGTGGTGACGAGGTACTCGGCGGCCGGGTGGAAGATCGCCAGGAAGCGCTTGACCACCAGGTCGTAGAGCTTGGCCTCGGCCTCCGACAGGTGCCCGGGCGCCTGCAGCGTCGGGATGATGGCGAAGTGGTCGCTGATCTTGCTGTTGTCGAAGATGCGCTTGTTGGGCTTGACCCAGCCGCCCTTCTGGATGGACTTCACATGGGGCGCGTAGGCGCCGTCGCCGGCGAGCACCTCCAGGGTGTTCTTCACCGTGGCCAGGTAGTCCTCGGGCAGGGCGCGCGAGTCGGTCCGCGGGTAGGTCAGGACCTTGTGCTTCTCGTACAGCGCCTGGGCGAGCGACAGCGTGGTCTTGGCCGAGTAGCCGAAGCGTCCGTTGGCCTCGCGCTGCAGGCTGGTGAGGTCGAACAGCTGCGGCGGGGCCGAGCTGCTCGGCTTGGACTCCTCGCTCACCGTGCCGGGGCGGCCGGCGCAGGCGGCGACCAGGGCCTCGGCGCGGGCGCGGTCCCACAGGCGCTCGGCGCGCGCCTCGGCGTCCTCGCCCTTCTTGAAGGCGGGGTCGAACCAGCGGCCCTCGTACTCGCCCGCCGCCGCAGCGAAGCGGGCGCGCACCTCCCAGTAGTCGCGCGACACGAAGCGGCGGATCTTGTCCTCGCGCTCGGCCACGATCGCCAGGGTGGGGGTCTGCACCCGGCCCACGGTGGTCAGGAAGAAGCCGCCGTCCTTGCTGTTGAAGGCGGTCATGGCGCGCGTGCCGTTGATGCCCACCAGCCAGTCGGCCTCGGAGCGGGAGCGCGCCGCGTCGGCCAGCGGCAGCATCTCGCCGTCGCTGCGCAGCTGGGCAAAGGCTTCGCGGATCGCCGCCGGCGTCATCGACTGCAGCCACAGGCGGCGGATCGGCTGCTTGGCCTTGGTCGCCTGCACGATGTAGCGGAAGATCAGCTCGCCCTCGCGGCCCGCGTCGCAGGCGTTGATCAGCGAGCTCACGTCCTTGCGCTTGAGCAGCCGGGCCAGGACCTTGAGCCGCGCCTCGCTCTTGGCCACCGGCTTGAGGTCGAAGTGCGGCGGGATCACCGGCAGGTGGGCGAAGCTCCACTTGCCGCGCTTGACCTCGTAGGCCTCGGGGGCCTGGAGCTCGAGCAGATGGCCCACGGCCGAGGACACGACGTAGTCCTCGCTCTCGTAGTGGTCCGCTTCCTTCTTGAAGCCGCCCAGGGCGCGGGCGATGTCGCCGGCGACCGAGGGCTTCTCGGCAATGATCAGGGCCTTGCTCATGGACGATTCCCGCGAAAACCAAGGCCGCCCGGTCAGGCGGCCTTTTTTTCAGGATAACAACAGGTCCGGGGTCGGGCGCAAGCGGCCCCCCGGCCGGGGCTAGTGCAGGGGCTCGTCCTCGCCGTCGTCGAGCAGTTCCTCGAGGATGAGGATGTCGATGTCGGCCTGCTGGCTCCACAGCACCATGAGCACGATGATCTTGAAGGTCTCGAGCCCGATCGGCCGCTCCTCGGTGGCCAGGGCGCGCTCGATCACGATCTCGCGCTGGGTGGGGGTGAGCTGTCCGGCCGCCTCGAGGAAGGCCAGGAAGCCGCGCGCGTCGGGGCCGAGGCAGTCGAGCTCGAGCTCGGCGTAGATGCGGAAGGAGGTGTCGCTGGCCGGCGCGAGCGAGATGCTTTCCTCGGTCACCAGGTTCAGGCCCTGGAGCCAGGACAGTGCCTCGGAGATCTCGTCTTCGTCGAATCCCGCGTCGGTGAGCGCTTTTGCGAGGGAGTCGGGTTCCGGGCACGCGTGCGGCGCGCCGTAATGTTCGTAGAGATAGACGAGGACGTTGAACATCTGCGGGCCACTGTAAGGCGGGCTGCTTGCCAAGTAAAGCCCGGTGTCGCGTCCTAGCCCAAGCGCTGGTATCGGTTACCGGGCAGGCGCTCAACATCTTGTGCCAGCTCGAGCTCGAGCAGCACCGCAAGCAGGGCGCCGGCATCCATGTCGAGGCGGGCGCCCAGCGCATCGAGCTCGACGGGGTCGTGACCGAGGGCCTCCAGCACGCGCTGCTGCTGCGGGCTGCGCGAGGGAGCCGCCGCGCCCGACGCCGCGCCCGACTCGACGGCGGGCAGGCGCAGTTCCTCGAGGATGTCGGCCGCGGTCTCGACCAGCTTGGCGCCGTCGCGGATCAGGCGGTGGCAGCCGCGGGCGAGCGGCGAGTGGATCGAGCCGGGGATGGCGAAGACCTCGCGCCCGCTCTCGGCCGCCAGGCGGGCGGTGATCAGGCTGCCCGAGCGCAGCGCGGCCTCGACCACCAGCACCCCCTGGGCCAGCCCGGCGATGATGCGGTTGCGGCGCGGGAAGTGGTGGGTGAGGGCCGGCGTGCCCAGCGGAAACTCCGAGACGATCAGCCCCTCGCGCGCGATGCGCTCGGCCAGCGCGCGGTTGCTCGCCGGGTAGATGCGGTCGGCCCCGGTGCCCAGCACGGCGATGGTCGAGGCCTCGCCGCCTTCGAGCGCGCCGGTGTGGGCGGCGGCGTCGATGCCCAGGGCCAGTCCGCTGACGATGGTCAGTCCGCCGGCGGCGAGGTGCCGGGCGAAGGTCTGGGCATTGGCCGCGCCCTGTGCCGAGCAGTTGCGGCTGCCGACGATGGCCAGCGCCGGGCGGGCCAGCAGTTCGAGCCGGCCGCGCGCGAACAGCAGCGGCGGAGGGTCGGCGCTGCCCAGCAGGGTGGCCGGATAGCCGGGGTCGGCCAGGCTGAGCAGTGCTGTGTCGGGCGTGGCAGCCAGCCAGTCCTCGGTGCGGGCGATCGCCTCGGTGACTTCGGCGGTGATCGGGCCAGAGAGGCGAGAGGCCAACTCGTCGGAAAGCTGGCGCGCCAGCGCCGCACGACCGGCGCCGAGCACGGCCTGGGGCAGGCCGAAGCTCGCCAGCAGTTGGCGCAGGGCGGCCGGGCCCAGGCCCGGTGTCAGAGACAGTCGCAGCCAGGCAGCGCGCTCGGCCGCCTGCATGGGTCTTGCCTTAGCGGCGGCGGCGCTGGGTCTCGGCCTGGATGGCCTCGATCGAGGCCTCGGGCGACACCACGCGGTCGCCGATTTCGACGCCGCGCTGGCCACGCACGATCAAGGCGTACGAGATGTCCTGGAAGGTGCGGAACACGAAGGCGTAGCCGAGCTGCTCGTCGGGCAGCTTGACGCGCTCGCCGCCGGCGGTGCGGTCGCGAACGGTCTCGCCGTTGCGCATCAGTTCCACCACGCTGCCCACCCGCAGGCCCTGGGCGGTGCCGGCGTCGAGGGTGATGATGTCGCCGCCGCCGGCGTAGCGCACGCCGTTGTAGATCGAGATCACTCTGGCCGCCAGGTCCGGCGCGGGCAGGCTGGGCACGTAGCTCGGAATCGGCTGGCGGGTGAGCGGGAGCAGGCGGTCGCCCGCGCCCATCTCTTGCTTGACGCTCTCGACCACCAGGGTGCTGACGTCGGGACGCGGCACCTTGACGTTGGCCGAGCCAAGATAGAAGGCCTCGTAGGCGATCGGGGTGGTGCGGCGCACGTCTTCGGCGCGGTAGAGCGGGCGCAGCGGGCGATAGACGTTGTAGGTCTGCG
>DAOTEJ010000070.1:0-13773 GCA_035454085.1 Burkholderiaceae bacterium
CCGGCATCCGCCAGGGCGATTGGAAGCTGATCTGGCGCGCGCCCCTGCCCGAGGGCATCGAGCTCTACGACCTTGCCAAGGACCCGTACGAGAAGAACAACGTCGCTGCTCAGCACCCCGAGGTGGTGGCCAGGCTGCGCCAGCGCGCCAACGAATTGGCCGCCACGCAGCAGAAGTCGCTGCTGATGCAGACCGAGTTCGAGGCGCTGCGCCAGCGTCTGAAGCTGCCGCCGGCGCTGCCGGGCGAGGAACTGGTGCTGACCGAGTAGGGGCCACGCGCGCAGTCGCGGCGCGCACTTCGCCCGCGCGGAACGAAGGGTCGAGGGGCGCCCCAGGAGCCCCACCCGGGAGCACGAAGACGGGCAGTGGCCCGTGCATCGAGGCGGCTGTGACAGTCGGGACAACTCGGCTACGATCGCGTCGTGCGTAACGTCCCCTGTCACAGTGGCGCGGTCGTTCGGGCGACGATCTTCGTCCTGCTCGCCAACCTACTCTTGCCGATGTTCGGCCTCGGGGTGCACGCGCCTCGGACCGGACTTGCAGGGGCGAGTGCGATCGGCGACGTATGTTCGGTTCGCACACCGGGGCGTGGTGTCCCGAACGACGCACCGGTGCCGGTCAAGTCGCTGGCTCACGGGGACCACTGCCCCTTCTGCACCTCCGGAGTTGGTCCGCTGATCGTCGACACGCGGGCGGGCGTGCTGTTCCTTCCTCGCCTCGCCGCGGACCCGCCACCGCTCTTCCTGCACGGGCCGCGTCCGCTCGCCCAATGGGCCGTCAGGCGCGCCCGCGGTCCTCCTCTCCCCTCCCTCGCCTGACGTCATCGCTGGTCGCCAGCCCATTCCGGCGCGCGACCGCACGCCGCGCGGCACACGCCGCGCCCGATCGCGTCCGCTCGCGCTGCCAGAACTAGGCCCCTGATAGGCGCCTCGGCGGTGCGTCGGCGCCGAACGCCGCCATGACTTCCATGGCGGTGGGAGGAGACACATGCAGAAGAAGATCATCGCCGCCGCCTGCGCGGCTGCGTTCCCTATGCTGGGTGCTAGCGCTCAGGAGGTGCGGCCCGGCGAACGTTCCGGCAACCCGGTCGTGCTCGACACCGTCATCGTCACGGCATCGGGTCGCCCGCAGGCTATCCAGGATGTTCAGGCCTCGGCGCAAGTCATCACAGAAAGCGACCTGCAGGCGTTTCCCGGAACCAGCGTCACTGACGGCCTCAAGATGGCGGTCGGTGTCGACGCTCGCGCCTACGGTGGAACCGCTACGGTGGCCATGCGGGGCCTGCTAACCAACGCGGGGTCGCCGATCCTGACCCTGGTGAATGGGTTGCGGCGCCCCGCGAAGTATGGAGTCTCCAACCTCAATCTGTACGAACTCGAGAATGTCGAGCGCGTCGAGATCGTTCGCGGCCCCATGTCCGCACTGTTCGGTGCCGACGCGATGGGAGGGGTGATCAACATCATTACCCGCACGCCCATCGGCAACGAGGGCGTCACCGGAAGCGTTCGCGGCCTCGCGGGTGTGACCTATGACAGCCAGCGCAACACCTATTACGCCGGAGGTGACGTGGCATTCGGTACTGGCGAGGTGCGCCACCGGGTGAGCGCCGAGTACCGCACGCGCCAGGAATTCCGCTACAACGAGGCTGCCTACCTCGTCGATCTTGGCAACGTCGATCAGGTCTTCGGCACCTACGAAGGCGGGTGGACGCTCGCGCCCGGGCAGCGCCTGCGCTGGACCCTGGAGTATGTCGACCAGAACGACACCTCGCCCGGGCTGCTTGCAGCAGCCCCACCGACCCGCCCGACGGCGCTGCCTTACACGGGCTTCGAGCGCGAGACGCGCTGGTTCGGCGCCCTGAACTATTCAGGCGAGATCGGTCCGGGCACGGTCACGGTCGATCTCGGCTACGGCGATTCTGACGGGGCAACCACGCGCAGCTTTCCCAACATCGAGACCACGCTCTACAAGCAGCTTCAGGCGCAGGCCGTTTACGGCATGAACCTGGGTGCGCACTCGCTGCTTGCTGGTGTGGGCACGCTGCAGGACGACGTGGACGTGAGCATCAACAGCCGCGCCGAGAAGCGGACCAACAATTACGTGCTGGCGCAGGACGAATGGACCCTCATGCCGGCGCTGAAGGCGCTGCTGGGACTGCGCTACGACAGCTTCACCGACTTTGGATCGGTCGTGTCGCCGCGCGTGTCGGTGCTGTACTCGCCCGCCGAGTGGTCGCTGCGCGCCGGCTACGGTCAAGGCTTCCGGGCACCCAATCCGCTCGAGCAGTACTCGAGTTTCCTGCGCGGGCGTTTCCTGGTCGTGGGCAATCCGAACCTGCAGCCCGAGGAGTCCAAGTCATGGGAAGTCGCGGCGGCCTGGCATTCGGCGGCGCTCAGTGCGGAGCTGGTCTACTTCAATTCGGTCGTGACCAACCTGATCCAAACCGTGACCCGACCGCGCCTGCCGGGTGATCCTGGGCAGGTGCTCTCGCGCGCCGTGTACTCGAACGTCGCGGAGGCGGACATCAGTGGTCTCGAAGCCAGCCTGGGGTGGCGCTTCGCGCCGGCCTGGTGGCTGGCGGCCGGCTGGAACTACCTCAGCGCGATCGATGCCTCGACCGGCCAGCGACTTACCCAGCGTTACCGTCAGATGTGGCAGGGCAATCTGCGGTACGAACAGGGCGCGTGGCGCGCGGATGTGATCACCCGCTACTACCTCGACTTCTACAACAGCGATCCCGCGATCCGCGGCAGCCTGCCGTTCAACACCAACTACGGCACGACCGAACTGAAACTGAGCTATGGCATGGGAGGCTGGACCGCGTCTGCGGGCGTCCAGAACCTCTTCAACCGTGCGCAGCCGGTCAACTGGAACAACGTGGGCTCCGTGATGGACCCGCCAGCGCGGTTCTTTTACGGCAACCTGCGCTACGCGTTCTAGGGGAATGGGCGACATGAACTCAGATCACCTGATTCCCAGCGCAACGCGCCACGACCCGCGGGTCGTTCTCGACGCCTGGGAGGCCTTGCGTGCCGCCCACCCGCACGTTCACGGTCCCGAGGCCGCAGCCATGCTCGGCGTGCCTGAGGCCGCGCTCGTGGCCTCCAAGGTCGGGCAGGGCGCGACCGTCGGCCTGCGTCCCAGCCTGCGCGCCGCACTCTCAAGCTGTGCCGCGTGGGGCAAGTCGCTCGTCGCGCTACGCAACGAGGCTGGCGTGATGCTCAACGTGCTTGACGAGGTGACTCTGGCAGACGCCGGTGCGGGCTTGGTCAAACTCGTGGGCCGGGCTCACGAACTGCTCCTGGCCGACACCGCCATCGCCAGCCTCTTCCTGCTCGAAGACAACGACAGCCACGGCCACACGCTGAGCCTGAACTGGTTCGACGCGGGAGGCGACGTGATCGGGCGCGTGTTCCTGATGTCGAAGGCAGGACGAGAGCGGGCACTCCCAGAGATCGTCAGCCTGGCGCTGGCGCAGCAGTCACGCACTCTTGAGTTTGACCCCGCGGCCGCGCGGCCCGACCTGCTGCGGCTCGCTCCGCGCACTGAGCCGCGGGCCTCGTCTCAGCCCAGACCCGCTCCAGCGCGATTCGCGGCCGACGCGATCCTTGCCCTCGCCGACCTCCCTTCGGTGAGCGTGACGATGGAAGGTCGCGGTGGTGCGGGGCACTACTTGGGAGCGGTCACCAGGACCAGCCAGACCGGCCCCGCGGTGCATGCCACCAGCAGCGAAATTAAGCTGCACCTGCGCCCGGCCGCCTTTGTGGCCGCCTGCCTGTCGACTTCTGAGGGGGGCGACCCCTGCGCCAGACTCGTCGACGGCCAGGGCGGCGCTCTCACCCTGTCCGCGCCTCGCGTCCCAGGCAGCTCCTGGGATGCCCTCATCGCCAAGGAACTCCCATGAATGAAGTCCTCGTCTCGCGCCGGCGTCTGTGCTCGGCGTGTCTCTTGCTCGGCGCCCTGGGTTTTGGCAGCCTGTCGGGCGTTGGTGCGCAGAGCAAACCCGAACGGCTGATCGTCGCCAACAGCTACCTCGCCGAGATCGTCGTGGCTCTTGGCGCGGGGGCTTCCATCGTGGCAGTCAGCGGCGGCACAGACCACCTCGCCGAGCTGGCCAAGGCTCCTCGCCTGCCAGGCTTTCGTCAGACCTCGGCCGAGCCCATGCTCGCGCTCGCTCCCACGCGCGTTCTGATTGCCGACGCCTTCACGCATCCGCAGACGCTCGAGCAGTTGCGGGCGGCGGGCGTGCAGGTTGACCTGATCGAGGCGGAGGCTAGCCCCGAGGGCGTGGTGCGACGCATCCGCGTGATCGCCAGGATTCTCGGCAAGCCGACCGAGGGGGAGGCCCTGGCGGCCAAGTTTCAGCGGGAGATGGCCGAGGCGCGCGCCTTCGTGGCGCGCGCCAGGACGCAGCCGCGCGCGCTCTTCATCCTCGCGGGAGGCGGGCGGCCCACAATCGTGGCGGGCCGGAATACCAACCCCGCGGCGATGATCGAGTTGGCGGGCGGTCACAACGTCGCCGACGGCTTCGAGGGTTTCAAGTCCATGAGCCAGGAGGTGATGGTCGAGGTCGCGCCCGAGTTCATCCTGACCAACAAGGAAGGACGCGAGCTCTCGGACGGCCTTCCCGTGGCCCTGCGGGCACCAGGCGCCATGGCCACGCCGGCGGGCAAGGCCGGCCGCCTGATCTCGATCCCCAACGAGTACCTTCAAGGGATGGGGATACTCACGCCTCGCGGGATCGTGTTGCTGGCCCAGCAGTTGCATCCGGGGCTCAAGTGAGCGAGGCGGCGCCCGCGCGGCACCTCGCGCCGCTGATTGTCCTGTCTGCATGCGTGCTGCTCGGCGCCGTCGCTGTGATCGCCATTGGCACGGGCGCCGTGAAGATCGAGCCTGGAAAGGTGCTCGCGATCCTGCTCGGCCAGGCCTCGCCTGACGTCACCGAGGCGCAGCGGGTGGTCGTGTGGAGCGTGCGCCTGCCGCGCGTTCTGCTGGCGATCGTTGCTGGTGCCGGCCTTGCGATCACCGGCGTGTTGATGCAGGCGCTGTTCCGCAATCCACTCGCCGACCCGGCCTTGATCGGCGTGTCGGCGGGCGCCGCTCTTGGAGCCGTCACCGTCATCGTGCTCGGCGCGACGGTCCTGCAGGGAGCGAGCCGCCTGCTTGGCGTGTGGACTCTGCCCGCGGCGGCCTTCACGGGTGCATTGGCCACCGCCCTCATCGTCTTCAGGTTCAGCAATCGCGACGGGGTCTTGGACCCCACGACCATGCTGCTGTGTGGCATCGCGATAAATGCCCTGAGCGGCGCGGGCATCGGCTTGCTGACCTATCTGGCCACCGACGAACAGTTGCGCAACCTGACCTTCTGGAGCCTTGGCAGCCTGAGCGCTGCCACCTGGGGGGCGCTGCTCGGCACGCTCCCGGCGGCCCTGGCCCTGGCGCTGGCCGTGCCGCGCGTGGTGCTCGGCCTGAACGCGCTTTTGCTTGGCGAGTCCGAGGCCTTGCATCTGGGTATCCCGGTCGAAGGACTGAAGCGTCTGGTCATCGCGCTGACTGCGGCGGCTGCCGGATCGGTCGTGGCTGTGTCGGGAGTGATCGGCTTCGTCGGCCTGGTCTGCCCGCACCTTGCACGCCTTCTGGTGGGACCAAACCACCGCTACGTGCTGCCCTTGGCGGCGGCACTCGGGGCCATTCTGCTTACGGCCGGGGACATGATCGCCCGCACCGTCGTTCGCCCCGCGGAGCTGCCCATCGGCATCCTCACCGCCCTGCTTGGTGCGCCCTTCTTCCTGTGGCTGTTGCGCAGGGAGTCTGCTCATGGCCATTGACGCCGGTGTCGAGCCCAGCCTCGCGCTGGAGCACGTGAGCGTGTTCCGGGGCCGGCGCGCCCTGGTGCAAAGTGCGTCGTTGCAGGCCGGACGCGGCGAGTTCATCGCTCTGGTCGGTCCCAATGGCGCAGGAAAGTCGAGCCTGCTGCGGGCGGTGACGGGCGAGTGGACGAGCTCCGGTCAGGTGCGGTTGTTCGGGCGCGCGCGCGCCGACTGGCCCGTCCGTGAACTGGCCCGCCGGCTGGCCGTCATGCCCCAATCCTCGTCGCTGGTGTTCGCCTTCACCGTCTCCGAACTGATCGCGATGGGTCGTCTGCCCCACGCGGGGTGCGGCCGGCGCCACGATCGCGATGTGGTCGAGGAGGTTGTCGAGCGCTTGGGACTCCAAGCCCTGCGGAACCGCAGCTACACCACGCTTTCCGGCGGCGAGCGTCAACGAGCGCAGTTCGGACGCGTACTGGCGCAGATCTGGGAGGCGCCGGGTGATGCGCTTCTGCTGCTCGACGAGCCGACGTCGGCACTCGACCTGGCCCAGCAGCTGAGCCTGCTGTCGATCGCGCGCGAGCGGGCCGAGGCGGGCACCTGCGTGATCGCGGTGATGCACGACCTGAACCTCGCGGCGCGCTTCGCGACGCGCGTGGTGGCGATGGCCGGCGGGCGTGTCCTGCACGATGGCACCTGCCGCGCGCTGTACTCCCCCACCATTCTTGCCGAAGTCTTCGGCGTGGTGGCCGAGGTAGAGCATGCCGCCTGCGACGGAACGCCGATCGTCATTGCGCGCACTCTCGACAAACGACGACGCGGCCCCTGAACCACGGGCCGCCCCGCGCGCAGCGATGCCTGCGCGCATCCGTGGGGTCTAGTCGGCGCCCGGGTCGGGCCGCCCCGGCGGTCCGCGGCGGGCCAGCAGGGGCAGCAGCACGGCCGCGAGTTCGGCGGCGGAGTGCGCGCCCATCTTCTCGAGCACGTGCTGGCGGTGTACCTGCACGGTCTTGGCGCTGATGCTCAAGGCCTCGCTGATCGCCCGGTTGGCTTCCCCCCGGGCCACGCGCGCAGCCACCTCGCGCTCGCGCGGGGTGAGTTGAGCGAAGCGGGACGCCGTGTCCGACTGTGCATCGCGTGCCGCGGCGTCGGCACAGGAGCGCCGCACCGCACCGGCGATGGCGTCGAGCAGCGCCTGGTCGTGGAAGGGCTTCTCGAGAAACTCCCAGGCGCCGTGCTTCATGGCCTGGACGGCCACCGACACGTCGGCGTGCCCCGTCACGAAGATGATGGGCAGATGGACGGCGCGTGCCCGCATCGCGGTCTGCAGTTCGAGCCCGCTCATGGTCGGCATGCGGATGTCGAGCACCACACAGCCCGGTGCCGTGGGCCGTGCCGCGAGGAAGGCGGTGGCGTTGTCGAAGGACTGCACGCGCCAGCCGACCGAATCGGCCAGGAACGCAATCGAGCGTCGCATCGCGGCGTCGTCGTCGACCACGTAGACGGTCGCAGCCTCCTGGGGCGAGGTTCCGGGCTCACACGACATCGGCCAGCTCCTCCGCCAGAGGCAAGGTGAAGCACACGCTCAGGCCCGGACCGCGGGCCGCCGGCTCGGCCCAGAGCCGGCCCCCGTGGGCCTCGACCACGCGCCGCGCCAGCGCGAGGCCCAGCCCCAGGCCGTCGGGCTTGGTGCTGAAGAAGGGCTCGAACATACGGCGCGCCGTCTCGGGCGCCAGGCCGGCGCCGTTGTCGATGACGCAGACCTGAACCTCGCCGTCATTGCGGACGCAGCGCACACGTACGGTGGGCACGCGTCCGGACACGGCGCGCGTGGCGTCGTAGGCATTCTTGAGCAGGTTGAGCATGAGCTGCTCGATCTGAAGTCGGTCCCCCAGCACGGTGGCCGAGGGATCGAGGTCAAACTCGACCCGCACGGCGGGGGCATCGTGCAGCGCGCCCTCGAACACCCGTGCCGCCGCTTGCACGGCGCTGGCGACCGCAAGCGGTTCCCGAGCCACCTGTCGCTTACGGGCGAAGTCGCGGATGCGACTCATCACGGCCGTGGCGCGCTCTGCCTCTTGGGCGATGTCGGTGGCTGCGGCCCGCAGGGGCTGCGGGTCGAGGCGCCCGGCGTCGATACGCCGGCCGATGCCACGGGCGAAGTTGCCGATCGCGGCCAGGGGCTGGGCCAGCTCGTGCGCCAGCATGCTCGACAGCTCGCCCAGCGCACCCAGCCGCGATAGGTGATCCAGTTGCTCCTGCTGCTCGCGGGCTTCGTGCATGAGGCGCTCGCGTTCGAGCATGGCCGCGCGCAGCGCCGTGGTCCGCCGTTGCAGCAGCCACTCCGTCCGCACTGTGTGGGCGGCACCCCCCACCATCACCAGCGCCCCCAGCGCAAAGAGAAACCACCAGCGGCGCATGAAGTCCTGCAGCGTGCTCTCGCGCAGGTGCTCGTAGGGGCCGATCTGCAGCTCGCGGAACAGATCGCGCACCGGCTGGTAGTCGGTCGGCACGGTCCAGCGCACGCCGTCCCCGTCGACCGGCATGTGCAGCAGGGCGACGGCCACCTGGCGCGCCAGAGGCTCTGGCGTGTCGGGCAGGGTGGCGAAGGCCCAGTCGGGCAGCAAAGGCGTGGAGCGCTCACAGGCCTCGCCCGGCAAGGTGCGGACGTTGAGCGCGCGCACAGCGCCGGGCGCCAGTTCGCCGCGCTCGATCATGTCCTCAACCACACAAGTGCGCACCACGCCGGCGTCTGCACGCCCATCGAGCACGCGCCGCACCACGTCCTGCATCGGAAAGCCCACCGCCTCGACCCGCAGCGCGTCGACATCGATGGCGCGCCGCTGGAACTCGCGCTGGGCGATCTGCCAGCCCCCGAAGGCCGCCGTGTCGACCACTGCGATGCGCTGCCCCACCAGGTCGGCCAGGCGCGCGAGTTCGGGGCGTTGCGCAGACACCAACACGGTCGAGCCCATTGCTTCCTTGGGTGAGCGGCCCCGAGGCGAGAGCAGGGTGGCGATGCGGCTGACGCCGTGCGCAGCCTCGATCTCGGTATACAGGCCTCCATTGAGGATCACGAATTCCACCTCGCCTCGGGCGACCGCAGCCTTGATGCCGGGAAAGTCGTAGTGGCGAAAGGCCACGTCCGGATCGCCCAAGGCGCGGCGCAAGTGCTCGCGGGTCGAGCGCCATTGGGCCTCGGCGCGGGCCCCGCCCTCAGGCGACAGCACGCCCACCGTCACCGCGGCGGCAGGGGCAGCCACGGCGATCAGGGCGAGCAGCAGTAGCAGTCGGAGTGACGGCCTCAAGGGGAGTCCGCGGGACAGTCGGTCCACGCGGCGCCCAGACTATGCGGGTAGGTCGGCGACGGGGAGTTGAGATGAGTCAGATCCGGCGGGCCGGCCGGGCCGGATTCGCCTCCGACGGAGGAGAGGAAGTGAAGAGGGCGGGGCAGCCAGGCGCGCGCCACCCCACCCTCCGGGGGACGGGCTAGAGCAGCAGGGGATCGAACTTGCCCGCCAGCAGTACGCTGGCTCGCAGTAGGAGGCCGCCGCCGAGGGCTAGCAGGGCCGCGAAGAAGACCAGGCCGCGCCGCTCTCCGAACTTCAGCGAGTACAGGCTCACTGCCACCGGCACGAGCGCGCCGAGCAGCACCACGCCGATCCACAGCAACGGGGCGAGGCTGCCGTAGACCAGCGTCGCCGCGCCCGCCCGTGCCCCGGCGCTGCTTGCCGACAGGCCCACGTACAGGAAGGTGAACAGCATGGCCAGCTTGATGCCGTCGCTCGCCACCGCCAGGCGCGTCACGATGTGCGAGGCACGCTCGTCGATCCAGCCCTTGAGGTGGAAGATCTCGAGCAGCGCGAGCACTGCAGTGCCGGCGCTCACCACCCACAGGATGGGGATCAGGGCCGTGTTCCAAAGCGGCACGCCCACGGCCTGGGTGATCAGGAAGCCCGAGTAAGCCGTGACCAGCAGGCCGAAACCTGCGAAGACCACCAACAGGGCGCTGCTGCGCGCCAGGCGCGGCACCCAGGCCAGCAGGGTCGGCACGAGCGGCCACTTCAGCAGCGCCGGGAAGCGCTCGCCTAGGCGCAGGTGGTCCGCCGCCAGTACCAAGCAGATCACGGCCTGGATCGAAAGCAGCAGGATGCCCAGCATCATCCACGAGCCCCAGTTGAAGCTGAAGTCCAGCGTTGCGTAGAAGACAGCGCGCGGCAGGTTCCACCAGCGCGAGAGGTGCGAGAACACCACGGCCAGGCCGAGCAGCACGGTGATCAGTGCGGCGTAGGCCAGCGGGGCACGCCGCACCCAGTAGTAGGCGAAGGTCGACATTCCAGAAATGCCTACCAGCCAGAGGAAGATTGCGATGTCCCAACCCCAGCGCGCGACATCGACCTGCGATTGGATGTCAGAGAAGCTCATCATGATCTACACCACCACGAAGTAGTTTGGTTTCGTCCCCTTGGCTTCGAGCAGCCTAACGGTGCGGCCGTTGCGGACGCGGCGCGAGATCTCTGTGCCAGGGTCATTGAGGTCCCCGAAGGCTCGCGCGCCGACCGGGCAGGCCTGCACGCACGCGGGCAACTGGCCAACCGCCAAGAGTTGTTCACAGCCCTTGCCCATGCACTTCATGGGCAGGCCGGTCTTGGGGTGCTTCCAACGCACGTTGTAGGGGCAGGCGGCCACGCAATAGCTGCAGCCGATGCAGCGACGCTCGTCAAGCTTGACTAGGCCGGTGGCGGCGTCGTTGTACATCGCCCCGAACGGGCACGTCTTCACACACGGCGCGCTCTCGCAGTGCTGGCACTGCACCAGTAGCAGCCCCGGGCGGTCGCGCAGGTTGAACTCCACGCGGCGGATGTTGGTTGCAAGGGAATGCCAACCCGGATCCTCATAGAGCATCAGGTCGGGGCTGTTGGTCGCGGTGCAGGCCACGGTGCACGCACCGCAGCCGAAGCACTTGGTCGTGTCGAACAGGTGCGCGAGGCGCTTCTTGGCTTCGACGGTCATGATCGACTCCTAGGCCGCGCTGACGCGGACCGAAACGTTGTTGGCCATGTTCCCGATCACCGGCTCGGCGTAGCCAGTGGCGAACCAGTGGGTGTTGACTCCCTCGCTCATGAACGCAAAGCGCGGGTCGGCGCCGAGGCGGCCGCGGTAGCCCGCCGAGAAGCCGTAGGTGAACAGCACCCCCGGCCGCACGCGCTGCGTCACCTTGGCCCGTGCCTGGCCCTTGACGCCGTTGTCGAGACCCTCGATCTCGATCATCTGGCCGTCGGCCACGCGCAGGCGCTCGGCGTCGGCGGGATGGATCCAGACGCTGCGGTCGCCGACGAATTTGCCGGGCCAGCCGAACACCGCCGTGCCCGAGCCATTGGCCGGGTTCTTGCCGCTGACGAGGTAGAACTCGTTCGGCCCCATCGGTACGCGGTAGGCCCTGATCGGCGTGAACTTGGGTAGGGGATCGGTCTTGGCGCGCAGCTTCTCGTTGAGCAGCCCGCGCAAGGCGTATACCTCCATGCGACCACTCGCGGTCTCGAGGGGTTTGGTCCACAGCGTGTTGCGGTACTTTTTCTTGGCCACGATCGCGTAGCCCTGGGTGTGCAGCGCCTTCCTGATCTTCTCGGGCGCGTCGGGGTCTTTCTCGGCGGCACGCTTGAGCGCGGCCGACAGACGGGCTTGTTCGATGACCGGCGCGGCCTGCGACCGGTACTTCTCGTAGTCCGCGTACTCGGGCAGCCAGCCGGCCCGCTCGGCACGGTCGGGGTAGGCGCGCCGCAGCACTTCCATCAGCATCCAGGCGTCGTCCCTGCCTTGGCAGCCCGCGGGAGCCCGCAGCACCGGCTCCGAGGTCTGAATCGCGGTCTGCAGGGTCCACTTGACACCCGCCACTTCCGGGCGCTCCAGGAAGTAGCTCGCCGGCAGCACGTAGTCGGCGTAGTCGCACACCTCCTGCGGCAGGATGTCCTGGACCACCAGCAGGTCCAGGGTCTTGAGCGCCTTCTTCACCCGCTCGGTGTTCGCGTCGCGATAAAAGAGCGTAGTTCCCACCGTGAACAGCGCGCGCACTGGGTAGGGCTTGCCTTCCAGCATCGCGGTATAGACCGCGTCGAAGGTGCCGTTCGACTCCGGATAAGTGACGGTGTCGATGCGCTTGGTTTCGGTGATGGTCCAGCTCTTGCCGAGGGCGTTTTTCACTTCGCCGGTCTTGCCTTGCAGGCTGACCAGGCTGCCGACGCCGGCCGAACCGGTAAAGCACAGGCCTCCGGGCTTGTCGATGTTGCCGACCAGCGCATTGAGGATGACCATCATCCGGCAGGCGTCGAAGTCGTTGCCGTTGCGGGCGTTGTACCAACTGTCGTCGCACACGCCCTTGAGCGAGGCGAACTCGCGTGCGATGCGGGTAATGGTCGCGGCGGGCACCCCGGTCAGCTCGGCGGCGGCGGCCGGCGTGTATTCGGCGCAGCGGGCCACCAGTGCGTTGAACGCTGTCGACACGGGCACAACGGTGCCGTCGAGCAGCTTGACCTGGCCGGTGTAGTCCAGGGCCGGCTCGGCGTCGAGGTCGCCGAAGTAGTCGATCGCTTTGCCTTCCTCGTCGCGCTTGGCGCCGACGAAAGCCATGGCGCTCCTTTTGCCGTCCCAGACCGCGTAGAGGGTGGCGTCACCCTTTGGCCTGATCTGCGCCTGGGTTACGGGCATGCCGTCGGCGGTGATCAGGAGCGGCAGGGTCGTGTACTTGGCCAGGAACTCGGCGTCGTAGCTCTTGTCGGCCAGGATCACCTGCGCCAAGGCCAGCGCGAACGCCGTGTCGGTACCCGGCACGATGGGCACCCACTCGCCGTCCGCCATTGCCGCCTCGGGCATGCGCGGGTCCACGTAGACGGCCCGGGCGCCGCGCGACTTGGCCTGGGCGAGCCGGCTTTGTGCGCCCATCGACGCCTGAAGCGTGCGCCCAATGAAGAGCACGTAGCGGGCGTTCTCGTAGTCCGGATCGACGCGGAAGTTGGTGTCGTAGGGCGGCGCGAAGATCCAGCGCCGGGAGATCGTGCCCGCGGTCTGGCAGGTCGCTGCGTGGTTGACGATGTTGGGCGTGCCCAGGGCATAGCCAAAGAACTGGGCGATCGAAGTCAGGTCGTGGCTGGTGAGCGCCACGCCTTTCTCTCCGTGCTTCTCGACCACGGTCTTGAGGCGCGCCGCGATCTCGTCGAGAGCTTGACCCCACTCGATCTCGGTGAACTTTCCCTCGCCACGCTCGCCAGCGCGCTTGAGAGGCTTCTTGAGGCGCAGGGGGTGATTCCAGTACCACATGGCCGAGGCCCCTCGGCCGCAGTAGCCGCGCTGCGGGTGGTCGTGGTTGGGCACGATCAGGACGTTGCGCTCGCCCGGTGTCGCCCCCTTAGGGTGCATGGCGTAGAGGCCGCATCCCGCGCCGCACACGAAGCAAGTCACCGGCTTCTTTTCGTAGCCGGCGTCCTCGAGCGCCTTGACCTGCGCCTGCGTCGGCCAACCGGCGCCCAAGCCCAACCCTGCACTGGCCGCCACTGCCGCTCCGGCAGTCACGAATTCGCGGCGCGTCAGTTCCAGACCCTGTCCCGACTTCATCGCACTCTCCTAGACGTTCGTTCCGCGTCGGCGCCAACCAGTGCGAGAGGGCTGTGCCTCAGGTGCGCGTCGTCGGCTCGACGGACGCCGCCATTCTTTTAGAGGGGGAGGGTGCGAACTTGATCAGTGTCACGCGGCCTCAGGCCGTTCGATCGTTCCTACGCTCGGCAGCGTAGGGCGCCGGGGGCGGCCAGCGTAGAGGCGCGTTGCGCGCCCGCACCGGCGCCCTCAGCGGCTCAATCACCGCGCGGCGACACGGGCTGCAAACGAACACGCCCAGCGGCGGCGCTGGGCGTGGGATCTGGTGGCCAGGGACGGAATCGAACCGCCGACACGCGGATTTTCAATCCGCTGC
>DAOTEJ010000071.1:0-7612 GCA_035454085.1 Burkholderiaceae bacterium
TGATCGCGAAGCTGGGCTTGCGCTCGGCGTCGTCGCGCACCTCGCGCAGCGTGATCAGCGGCGACAGCTCCGCGATCTCGGCGAGCAGGGCCTGCATCTCGCGCGACTTGTCGCTCTCGTCGAGCGAGGCGGTGATCTCGATCGGCAGGATGAGCCGTCCCAGGTAGGTCTTGAGCTGCGTCTTGAGATTGGCGTCGAGCATGGCAGGTCCTCGTGAGCCGCCGGCAAACCGGACGGGCAGATAGATGGCGTAGGGAATGGGTGCGGCAAGGCCACTGCCGGAGCGGCCCGCGCTGGAAGCCGCGGGCCGTTCGAGCCGTGGGCCTGCGCCGGACGCGCGATGGGGGAGCGCGTCCGGGCAGCGGCGTCGGCTTAGATCTTGCCGACCAGGTCGAGCGAGGGCGCGAGGGTCTCGTCGCCCGGGGTCCACTTGGCGGGGCACACCTCGCCCGGGTGGCTGGCCACGTATTGCGCGGCCTGCACCTTGCGCAGCAGCTCGCGCGCGTCGCGGCCGATGCCGTTGTCGTGGATCTCGGCGAGCTTGATCTGGCCCTCGGGGTTGATCACGAAGGTGCCGCGCAGCGCCAGACCCTCTTCCTCGATCATCACGTCGAAGTTGCGGGTCAGCGTGCCGGTGGGGTCACCCACCAGCGGGTAGCGGATCTTCTTGATCGTGTCCGAGGTGTCGTGCCAGGCCTTGTGGGTGAAGTGGGTGTCGGTCGACACGCCGTAGATCTCCACGCCGAGCGCCTTGAAGGTGTCGTAGTGGTCGGCCACGTCGCCGAGCTCGGTCGGGCACACGAAGGTGAAGTCGGCCGGGTAGAAGAAGACGACCGACCACTTGCCCTTGAGGCTTGCGTCGCTGACTTCGACGAACTTGCCGTTGTGGTAGGCCGTTGCCTTGAAGGGCTTGATCTGGGTGTTGATGATCGACATCTGGATGTACTCCGTGGTTTGGGGGAAGAGCGTCTTTCGGACAGGGCGAATAATAGGTGTCGTCTATGTTTTATAGAAATTCAAAATATGAATACTATTGATAGCCATCAACTATCGAACCTCTGACGACACTAGGGATTTCACGATCAGGAGGCCAACCCCGCCAGGCCACGGCCCCACGCGAGGCGACCCGACCACCGCAGCCGAGGGCGTGCTGCCCGCCCAAGGCGGTCAGACGGCCGGCGTGGTGCGATGATTCGCGGCATCGCGCGCCGCACCCCGCGGACGCCACCGCCCGCCCAACCGCCCCGTCCGTCTTGGCCCTGCCTGCCTCCACCCCCAGCCGCGTTCTGGCCTGGTTCTTCGTGCTGGTGTGGGGCTCGGGCTATCTGGCGACCAAGACCGGCCTGCAGTACGCCCCGCCCTTCACCTTCCTGAGCCTGCGCTTCGCGGCCGCGCTGCTGGTGGCCGTGCCCCTGGTGCTGGCCCTGCGCCCCGCCTGGCCCGCCACCTGGGGGGGCTGGGCTCACATCACGGTGGCCGGCCTGCTGATGCACGCCGTGAACCTCGGAGGCAGCCACAGCGCGCAGTATCTCGGCATGTCCGCGGGGGTGACGGCACTGGTGCTGTCGGTGCAACCGCTGCTGACCGCCACGCTGGCCGTGGGCTTCATGGGCGAGCGGCTCCTGGCGCGGCAATGGTTCGGCATCGCGCTCGGGCTGGCGGGCGTGGCGCTGGTCGTGTGGCACAAGATCGACCTGCGCGCGGTGAGCTTCGAGGCCATCGTCGCCGTGCTGGTGGCGCTCGCCGCGATCACCTTGGGCACGCTCTACCAGCGCATCTTCTGCCCTACCGTGGACCTGCGCGCGGCGATGCTCATCCAGTTCGCCGTCACCCTGCTCACGGTGCTTCCGCTGGCCTGGGCCTACGAGGGCCTGCGCGTGCAGTGGTCCTGGGCGCTGGCCGGCTCGGTGCTGTTTCTGGTGCTGTTCGCCTCGATCCTGGCAGTCAACGCGCTGCACACCCTGATGCGCCGCGGCCAGGCCACGCGCGTGACCAGCCTGCTCTATCTCACGCCGCTGATCGCCGTGGCGCTCGAGTGGCTGCTGTTTCGCGTGCAGCCCACCGCGCTGACCTGGCTGGGCATCGCCGTCACCTGCGCCGGCGTGGCTCTGACCGCCTGGCAAGCCGCGCCGCGCAGCCCATGACCCTGCCCCGTCTGATCGTGCTGGTGGTCCTCACGCACACGGCCTTCGGGGCCACGCGCGTGACCACCTCTTTGTACGCGCTGTCGCAGCAGGCCTCGGCGTTCACGGTGGGCGTGCTGATGTCGCTCTTCGCACTGCTGCCCATGGTGCTGGCGGTGGGCGCCGGCCGCTGGATCGACCGCATCGGGCCACGGCGCCCGCTGACGCTGGGCTTGTCGCTGCTGGCGGCAGGCGCGGCGCTGCCCGCGCTCTTCCCGGCCAAGGTGGCCGACGTGGCGCCGCTGCTGGTGTCGAGCGTGCTGGCGGGCACCGGCTTCATGTACACGCAGATGACGGTGCAGCAGCTCGTCGGCCACCTGGCCGACCCCGCGCGGCGCGCGACCGCGTTTTCCTGGCTGGCGATGGGATTCTCGATCTCGGGGCTGATCGGGCCGGTGATGAGCGGCTATCTCATCGACCATGGGGGCTTTCGCCTGACCTACCTCGCGCTGCTCGCGCTCGTGACGGCGGGCGCGGCACTGCTGTGGCGTCATCGCAGGGGCCTGCCCGCGCACTGGCTGCATGAGTCGGCCGAGCGCCCGGAAGGCGAGCACCCCTTCGCGCTCTTCAGGCACCGACCGGTGCGTCAGGTGCTGGTGGCCAGCGCCCTGGTCTCGATGGCCTGGGACCTTCAGACCTTCATGATCCCGGTCTACGGCACGGCCGTGGGCCTGAGCGCCTCGCAGGTGGGCCTGGTGCTGGGCGGCTTTGCCACGGCCACCTTCCTGATCCGATTCGCCATGCCCTGGGTGTCGCGGCGCATGGACGAGTGGCAGGTGCTGGTCGCGGCCTTCTGGGTGGCAGGCACCGCCTTCGCCCTGATGCCCTGGTTCAGCGGCTTCTGGCCCCTGGTGGCCGTGGCCTTCCTGCTGGGCTTAGGGCTTGGAGCCTCGCAACCCAACGTTCTGTCCTTGCTGCACGCGATCAGCCCGCCGGGCCGGGTGGGCGAGGCGCTGGGCCTGCGCGCCATGCTCATGAACAGCAGCCACACCTTCCTGCCCCTGGTGTTCGGCGCCATGGGCAGCATCGTGGGCGCGGGCGCCGCCTTCTACACCATGGCCGTGATGCTGGGCGCAGGAGGCGTGGCGGGCGCCCGTCGCGAACGCCATGACTGAGCCGCTGCCGCGCCTGAGCGAGGCGACGCTCGCCGCCTCGCGAGCTGCCCTGCTGGCCGACTGGGACGGCAGCACGCCCCTTTGGCTCTTCGCCTACGCCTCGCTGATCTGGAAGCCCGAAGTGCGCTTCGACGCCCGCCGCGCCGTGCGCGTGCACGGCTACCACCGCAGCCTGTGTCTGCGCTCGGTGGCGTATCGCGGCACGCCCGAGCGGCCGGGCCTGGTGGCCGGGCTGGCGCGTGGCGGCTCCTGCGCGGGCCTGGCACTGCGCGTTCCGGCCGAGGCCGTGCCGGACGAGTTCGCCCGCCTGTGGGAGCGCGAGATGTTCATGGGCTCCTACGCCCCGCGCTGGCTGGCGGCGCGCACCGACGACGGCCAGGTGTTGCGCGCGCTGGCCTTCGTGGTCAACCCTGCCGCGGTCAACTACTGCGGCCGCCTGCCCGAGACCGAGATGCTTGCCATCCTGGCGCACGCGCACGGGCGCTACGGCACGAGCCTCGACTACCTGGAGCGCACCGTGGCCGCGCTGCGCGCCGAGGGACTCGCTGATCCGCACCTCGAGCGCCTCGCGCGCAAGGCGCGCGCAGCCCGGTCCGCCGGGGGCGAAGGCTAAACTCGCGCTTCATGAAGATCGCCGACATCCGCACCGACTACATGCGCGGCGCCCTCGACGAGGCGCACGCCGATCCCGACCCGATCCGCCAGTTCGCGCGCTGGTGGGACGAGGTCCTCAAGTCCGAAGTGCTCGAGCCCAACGCCATGACGCTGGCCACCGCCGATGAAGCCGGCCGCCCCAGCGTGCGCACCGTGCTGATCAAGGACTTCGACGCGGCGGGCTTCGTGTTCTACACCAACTACGAGAGCCGCAAGGGGCGCGAACTCGCGGCCAATCCGCGCGCCGCGCTGCTCTTTTTCTGGCGCGAACTCGAGCGCCAGGTGATCGTCGAAGGCGCGGTCACCCGAGTCGATGCCGCCGAGAGCGACGCCTACTACGCCAGCCGCCCCCTGCCCAGCCGCCTGGGCGCCTGGGCCAGCCCGCAAAGCCAACCCATCCCCGGCAAGGCCTGGCTGCTCGCCCGAGCCGCCGAGATGGGGGTGCGCCACGGCCTCAACCCGGCGCGCCCCCCTCACTGGGGTGGCTACCGCCTCGCGCCGGACCGCCTGGAGTTCTGGCAGGGCCGGCCCTCGCGCCTGCACGACCGGCTTGCCTACACCCAGAACGGCGGGGAGTGGTATCGCGCACGTTTGGCACCCTGAGCCCGTGCCGACACGGCGAGCGGGCGCTCACAGTCGCCCGCCCAGCACTATGATTGCGGCTCCCTCGTCGCTTCAGCCAGGATCCCGCCGTGAGTGAAGCCCCGCTGTCCATCATCATCATCGAAGACGAGCCCGAGTTCCGTCGCCGCTTCGAGACGATCATCCAGGAAGAGCCCTCGATGCGCCTGGCCGGCAGCGCCGGCACCAAGCGCGAAGGCCAGGCCCTGATCGAGCGCGAGAACTTCGATGTGATGCTGATCGACCTGGGCCTGCCCGACGGCTCGGGCATCGACCTGATCCGCCAGGTGTCGGCACGCCGCCCCGACGTGGACATCATGGTGGTCACCGTGTTCGGCGACGAGCAACACGTGGTCAGCTCGATCGAGGCCGGCGCCACCGGCTACATCCTCAAGGATTCGACCGCGGCCGACGTGATCTCGTGCATCCGCCTGCTGCGCGCGGGCGGCAGCCCGGTGAGCCCGGTGGTGGCGCGCAGCGTGCTGCGCGCGATCCGCAACCGCATGAGCGCCGCCGCGGCGCCGCGCCCCGCCGGTGCCGGCACGGGTGCGGGCGTGGGCAATCTCTTCACCCCCGCCGGCCCGGCCGAGCCCAATCCCCTGTCGGCGCGCGAGACCGAGATCCTCCAGCTGCTGGCCAAGGGCATGAGCTTCAACGAGATCGGCGAGATCCTCGGCATCTCGCCGCACACCGTGACCGCCCACATCAAGAAGATCTACCGCAAGCTGCAGGTGCATTCGCGCGGCGAGGCGGTCTACGAAGCCGGCCAGATGGGCCTGTTGCGCGCCTGAGATCCCTCCCGATGTTGCTGGCAGTGCCCCGCGCCGCCGGCGTGCCGCGCGGCCTCGCGTTGTGCCTGCTGGCGCTCGCCGCACTGCTGCTGGCACTTGCCGCGCCAGCCCGCGCGCAGATCATCCTCGACCGCGCCGCGGTCCACGAGGGCGCAAGCCCGCCCTCCTCGGCCGCCTGGACGCCCCAGACCCTGCCCTTGCGCTGGACCTCGGCCAGCGAGACCCCCCGCGAGTTGTGGATCCGCAGCCGCTTCGACCTTGCCCAGGCGCCCTCCGAGTCCTGGTCGCTGCTCGTGCCGCGCCTGCCCACCGGCGGCGACATTCGCCTCAACGGACACCTCCTCACCGAGCTGCCGCAGGAAAGCAGCGCCGCCCACGTGCGCTGGCGCCGCCCGCACCTCGTGCACCTGCCGCCCGAATTCCTGCGCGTCGGTGCCAACGAGATCGAGCTGCACGCGCGCTTCGGCGCCGGGCTGCATGGCGTCTCGCCCATGGTGGTGGGGCCCTCGCTGGAACTCGCGCGCACCTACGCGCGCGAATACTTCCTGAACCACACGCTGCGCTGGCTCTCGGCAATGCTGGTGGTGCTCGTCGCCCTGGGCTTTGCCGCGCTGTGGTGGCGGCGGCGCGACGACGCCATCTACGGCCTGCTGGCCCTGGTCGCCGGCTTCTGGGCGCTGCGCAACGCCGACTTCGCCTTCGAGGCGGTGCCCCAGCACATGGTGGCCTGGACGCGCAGCGCCTACTTCCTGGGGTCCGGCGCGTTCGCTGCGCTGGGCTCGATCATCGCGTTGCGCTGGTCGGGCTTCCGCCGCCCGTGGCTCGAGGCCGCGATGGTCGCGCTCGGGCTGCTCGGCGCGCTGATCTACTGGATCGGCGGCGAGGCGCTGGCCCTCACACTCGGCCTCGCCTGGCAGGCCGCCCTGCTCGCGATGGTCGCCGTGTGCGCGGCAATCGGGGTGATCGCCGCCTTTCGCCGCGGCCGCCTGCTCTTCGAGGCCATCGCGGTGGTGGTGCTGATCGCGCTGGCCGCCGCGATCCACGACTTCCTGGTGCTCGCGGGCTGGCTGCCCTACGACCAGCCGCCGCTGCTCAACCTCGCCACGCCGCTGCTGCTGGCCGCGGTGGCCGCGGCGCTGATCGACCGCTTCGTGACCTCGCTGGCCGACGTCGAGCGCATCAACCTCGAACTCGAGAGCCGCATCCAGGAGCGCGAGCGCCTGCTCAAGCGCAACTTCGAGCGGGTGCGCGACTCCGAGCGCATCAAGGCCGGCGCGCAGGAGCGCCAGCGCATCATGCAGGACATGCACGACGGCCTGGGCTCGCAGCTGCTGTCCTCGCTCATGCTGGTCGAGCGCGGCGCGATCACCAAGGACGACGTGGCACAGGTGCTGCGCGAGTCGATCGACGACATGCGGCTGGCCATCGACACCCTGGCCACCGAGGATGCCGACCTGCTCGCCGCCCTGGGCAACCTGCGCTGGCGCATGGAGCCGCGCCTCAAGGCCGCGGGCATCGAGCTGCAGTGGGATGCGCGCGACCTGCCCGCCGAACTCGAGGTGGTGTCCGACGCCGTGCTGCCCATCCTGCGCATCGTGCAGGAGGCGCTGACCAACACCATCAAGCACAGCCATGCCAGCGTGGTGCGCGTGACGCTCGCCGCGGAGCACGACGGCGCGGCGCAGTGGCTGGCGATACGCATCGCCGACAACGGCCGCGGCCTGCCGCAGGAGAGCTCGCGCGGGCGCGGTCTGGCGAACATGCGCACCCGCGCCGGGCGGATCAAGGCGAACTTCTCGGTCGAGTCGGTGGCCGGCGGCGGCACCGTGGTCGCCGTGCGCTACAAGCTCGACTCGCCCGCGCGCGGCCCGATCACGCGCACCCTGCCGCTGTCGATCGGCGAATAGCCGCCTCGGACTCGGTTCAGTCGAGCCGCGCGAGCAGCAGTTCGGCCGCGGCCAGATCCTCGAGCGCCGTGCCCACCGACTTGAAGAGCGTGATCTCGCCGGCCGTCGCGCGCCCCGCGCAGGTGCCGCGCACCAGATCCGCCAATTCCCCCACCACCGCCTCGGGGCTGAAGACGCCGGCGGCGATCGCCGCGAGCAGGTCACCGGCCTCGGCGAGCGCGCCCACCCGCGTGTCCACGTAGACGCGGGCGCGGGCCACCGCCGCTTCATCGACCTCGCGCATCGCCGGCCGGAAGGCGCCGACCAGATCCAGGTGAGTGCCCGGCGCGAGCCACGCGCCG
>DAOTEJ010000071.1:7712-13685 GCA_035454085.1 Burkholderiaceae bacterium
GCGGCCAGCAGCGAGGCCGCCGCGGTGCGCGCGGTGGTGAGCGCCTCGCCGTCGATCAGGGCACGCGGTGCGCCCGTGCTGCGGTCGAAGGCGATGTAGAGCGCCTGAACGCTGCGCGCGCCGCGCGAGCGGTTGTCGGGCGTGACCGTGACGAGCTTCACACCCAGCGCCAGGTCGGTCCACGCCGGCATCACCAGCAGGCTTTGCTCGGCTCCCAGCATGTGGCGCGCGCGCAGGGGCACCTCGGCGCCGTCGCGGAAAGCCACTGCCAGCGCGTCGGCGAGCGCGCCGGGGGCGAGATGTGCCTCGACCTCGCGCGCAGTGACGAAGCGCGGCGCACTCAAGTCGCGGCCGCGCGCCACTCGCCGCTCTTGCCGCCGCGCTTCTCGAGCAGGCGCACGCCCTCGATCACCATGCCGCGGTCCACGGCCTTGCACATGTCGTAGATGGTGAGCAGGCCCACCTGCACGGCGGTGAGCGCCTCCATCTCGACGCCCGTGACTCCCACCGTCTCGCAGGTGGCGCGGCACAGCACCGTGCTGGCAGCGGCGTCCGGCGTGAACTCCACCGCCACCCGGGTGAGCGGGATCGGGTGACACAGGGGCACGAGATCGGCGGTGCGCTTGGCGCCCATGATGGCCGCGATCCGCGCCACGCCGAGGACGTCGCCCTTGGCGGCCTTGCCTTCCAGCACGCGCGCGAGGGTGGCGGGCAGCATGCGGATGCGGCCCTCGGCCACCGCCATGCGATGGGTCGCCGACTTGGCGCCCACGTCCACCATGTGCGCCTGGCCGGCGGCGTCGAAGTGCGTCAGTGAGTTCATCGGGAGTGCAAGGGTTTGTAAGCGCAGGACTCCCCCGAGAGGAAGCGCCAAGGTGCACAGCTATCATACAAACGACCTTGCATCGCCCCGGTGCCAACGCGCCGGAGCCGCCTCAGACGCCCGTGCCCGTCCTCATGCGCTCGACCCCGCGCCCGACCCTGCGCCCCAGCCTGAGCCGCCTCGTCCGCGCCCTGCCCGGACTGCTGGCCGCCTGGGCGCTGAGCCTGCCGCTCGCGCCCCCGGTGCAGGCCCAGGGCAACATCCAGCTGCCCTCGCTCGGCGAGGTGGCGGGTGACCAGCTCAGCCCGGCAGCCGAGCGCAGGCTGGGCGAGCAGATCATGCTTGAGGTGCGCCGCGACTCGAGCTATCTGCCCGATCCCGAGTCCGCCGAATACCTCAACTCCCTCGGCTACCGCCTGGTGGCCGCGAGCCCCTCGCGATCGACGGACTTTCAGTTCTTCGTGATCCGCGACTCGATGCTCAACGCCTTCGCCCTGCCGGGCGGATTCATCGGCGTGCACTCGGGCCTGATCATCTCGGCGCAGAACGAATCGGAACTGGCCAGCGTGGTGGGCCACGAGATCGGCCACGTCTCGCAGCGGCACATCGCGCGCATGATCGAGCGCCAGAAGGACAGCGCCCTGATCACCATCGGCGCGCTGCTGCTGGCGATCCTCGCCGCGCGCGCGGGCGGCAACTCTTCGGGCGACCTCTCGCAGGCCGCCATCCTCGGCGGGCAGGCGGCCGCGGTGCAGAACCAGCTCAACTTCTCGCGCGACGCGGAACGCGAGGCCGACCGCGTGGGCTTCCAGACCCTGGTCGACGCGGGCTTCGACCCGCAGGGCATGCAGACCTTCTTCGGCCGCATGCAGCAGGGCACGCGCATCTACGAGAGCGCCGCCCCGGCCTACCTGCGCAGCCACCCGATGACGGTGGAGCGCATGTCCGACATCCAGAACCGCACGCGCAATCTGCGCACCCGCCAGCACGCCGACAGCCTCGACTTCCGCCTCGTTCAGGCGCGCCTGCGCGTGCTGCAGGAGACCTCGGTGCAGGGCTGGCGCGAGCAGCTCGAATATTTCCAGCGCCAGCTGGCCGAACGCAGCGCACCTTCGGTGATCGCCGCGCACTACGGGGCCGCGGTGGCGGCCCTCAAGCTCGGCCAGAACACGCTGGCGGCCGAGCAGGCCGAGTCGGCCCGCAAGCTTGCCGCGCAGCCCAGCGCCATGCTCGACAAGGCCGCGGCCGAGACCCGCTACGCCGCGGCCACCACGCCCGCCGCGCGCGAGGCCGCACTGGCCCAGATGCGCGAGGCCGCCGCACGCTACCCGCTCTCGCCCATGGTGGCGCGCGCCTACGTGGACATGCTCCACCAGGACCAGCAGCACCAGGCGGTGGTGGACTTCCTGCGCAGCCAGCACGCGATCTCGCGCGCCGACCCCAACTACCACGGCCTGTTGGGCCGGGCCTACGCGGGCCTGGGCAAGCAGACCCTGCACCACCAGTCGCTGGGCGAGATGTACGCCTCGGTGGGCGCCAAGCTGCCGGCCGCGCAGCAGTTCGAGCTCGCGCGCCGCGCCAACGACGGCGACTTCTACACGATGAGCGAGGTCGACGCGCGCCTGCGCCAGCTGCGCGACGAGGTGCGCCGCGAGCAGGAAGAGATGCTCGCCTCGGGGCGCCAGCAGCCCAAGGGCGGCGGCCGCTGAGGCGCGCCGCGGCGCGCCTGTGTGACCTGTGTCAGCCCGGCACGGGTGGAAGCCCGGCCGCCGCGATGCAACAATACGCACCCTGCCGGCCGGGACGGGTTGCAGACCCCGCCCCGGCCGATCGTTTGCACGACCACGGCCCCCGCCCTCCGGACCGCGCATGAACGCCATCGAACCCAGCAGCACGACCCCCGCCGCGCCCGCCGCCGGCCCCATCGAGACCGACGCGGTGATCGTCGGCGCCGGACCCGTCGGCCTGTTCCAGGTCTTCGAGCTCGGCCTGCTCGAGATCAAGGCCCACGTGATCGACTCGCTCAAGGACGTGGGCGGGCAGTGCATCGAGCTCTATCCCGACAAGCCGATCTACGACATTCCGGCGGTGCCGGTATGCACCGGCAAGGAGCTCACCGACGCGCTGCTCAAGCAGATCGCTCCCTTCGGCGCCACCTTCCACCTCGGTCAGGAAGTCACCCAGGTGGCGCGCCAGCCCGACGGCCGCTTCTTCGTGGCCACCACCGCCGGCACGCAGTTCCTGACCAAGACCGTGTTCATCGCCGCGGGCGTGGGCAGCTTCCAGGCACGCACGCTCAAGGTGCCCGAGATCGAGAAGTTCGACGGCACCCAGCTGCACTACCGCGTGAAGCATCCCGAGCAGTTCGCCGGCAAGAACCTGGTGATCTGCGGCGGCGGCGACAGCGCGCTGGACTGGGCGCTGAACTTCGTGGGCAAGGCCGAGAGCGTGGTGCTGCTGCACCGGCGCGACGGCTTCCGGGCGGCGCCCGCCTCCGTGGCCCGGATGCGCGAGCTGTGCGAGGCCTACGAGATGCAGTTCCTGGTCGGCCAGATCTCGGGCTTCGAGGAACGCGACGGCCGTCTTACCGAGGTGCGCGTCACCGGCGGCGACGGCGTCACGCGGCGCATGCCGCTCGATCACCTGCTGGTGTTCTTCGGCCTGAGCCCCAAGCTCGGGCCGATCGCCGAGTGGGGACTGCAGATCGAGCGCAAGCAGCTCGTGGTCGACACCGAGCGCTTCGAGACCAGCGAGCGCGGCATCTTTGCGGTGGGCGACATCAACACCTACCCCGGCAAGAAGAAGCTGATCCTCTCGGGCTTCCACGAGGCGGCGCTGGCCGCCTTCGCGGCGGGCGAGATCGTCTTCCCGCAGAAGAAGATCCACCTGCAGTACACGACCACCAGCCCCAAGCTGCACAAGGTGCTGGGCGTCGAGACCCCGGTCTTCGACTAGCCGCGCCTAGGGCGCGGGCGCGCGCACGAAGCCGTACCGCGCGGGCAGGTCCGCGGCGCGCAGCCGCGCCACGCGCAGGGGCGTACCGCCGGTGCCGAGCCGGCCCGGGTCGAGAAAGACCTCGTCGCGGCCATCGAGCCAGCGCTCCAGCCCGGGTTCGGACAGCGGCAGGCCCTCGGGGTCGGTGAGCAGGTGCACGAAGTCGGCCGCGTCGCGGTCGTCGACCAGGCCGCAGCCCAGGTCGGTGGCCAGCGCGAACCTGCCGTCGTCCAGGATCGCGGCCTCGCGCACTTCGCCCGGCAAGGCGCCCGTGTGGGTGGCGAGCGTCGCGGCCAGGCCCAGGCGGTAGATCCAGGGCGTGGCCTCGAGCCGCACGAACACGCGCTGCGGGCCGTTCTGGAAGAACCAGGCGCCGCGCTCGTCGCACGCGTAGTTGCGGCCGATGAACTCGCGCAGCGCCGCGTTGCCGATGCGCTCGTCGCGCAACAGCCACGCGCCGCGCGCGGTGAGGCCCAGCCAGCCGTAGACCGCCGGGACGTCGGGCCAGCGCGCCAGCGCGGCAAGGACTGCGGCGTCCACCTCAGGCCTCGTAGGCCGTCAGGCTCACGCGCGCGCCGGCCTCGCGCAGCGGCACCAGCGCCTGGTACTCGGGCGAGTCGTGCCAGCGCGTCAACGCCGCCAGGTCGGGGAACTCGACCACCACCACGCGCTCGCCCTCGGAGTCGCCCGCCAGGCGGCGGGCCAGCACGCCGCGGCCCAGCACCCGGCCGCCGTGCGGCGCGAACGTCGCCCCCACCGCCTGCACGTAGCGCGCCCAGGACTCGGGGTCGGTGACGCTGATGGTGCCGACGAGCAGGGCGGGCATGGTGCGGCTGCCTCAGGTGTTGCTCACCTTGATCGCCGGCATCTTGAGCGACATGTCCTTGGCCTGGGCGGCGATCTTGACGGCCACCTTGCGGGCGATGGTCTTGTAGGCCGCGGTGATGTCGCTGTCGGGCTCGGCCACCACGGTGGGGGTGCCGCTGTCGGCCTGCTCGCGGATGCGGATGTCCAGCGGCAGCGCGCCCAGCACGTCCACGCCGTAGTCGGCGCTCATGCGCTCGGCCCCGCCCTGGCCGAAGATGTGTTCGGCGTGGCCGCACTTCGAGCACACGTGCACGGCCATGTTCTCGACGATGCCAAGGATGGGGATGCCCACCTTCTCGAACATCTTCAGGCCCTTCTTGGCGTCGAGCAGCGCGATGTCCTGTGGGGTGGTGACGATCACCGCGCCGGTCACCGGCACGCTCTGGCTGAGCGTGAGCTGGATGTCGCCGGTGCCCGGGGGCATGTCGATCACCAGGTAGTCCAGGTCGCGCCAGTTGGTCTGCGCCAGCAGCTGCTGCAGGGCCTGGCTGACCATCGGGCCGCGCCACACCATGGGCTGGTCGGGATCGATCAGCAGGCCGATCGAGGCCACCTGCACGCCGTGGTTCTCGAGCGGCTCCATGGTCTTGCCGTCGAGGCTCTGCGGCTGGCCCACCACGCCCAGCATGGTGGGCTGGCTGGGGCCGTAGATGTCGGCGTCGAGCATGCCCACGCTGGCGCCCTCGGCCGCCAGCGCCAGCGCCAGGTTGGCCGCCACCGTGCTCTTGCCTACGCCGCCCTTGCCGCTGGACACGGCGATGATGTTCTTGACGTTGGGCATCACCTTCACGCCGCGCTGGACGGTGTGCGCCACGATCTTCTGCGTCACGCTGGCGCTCACGTTGCCCGCGCCGGCGCCCTTGAGCGCGGCGATCACCGCCTTGCGCAGGCCGGGGATCTGGCTGGCCGCGGGGTAGCCCAGTTCGATGTCGACGCTCACGTCCGCGCCCTCGACGCGGATGTTGCGCGCCGAGCGCGACGAAACCAGGTCGCGGCCGGTGTTGGGGTCGACCACGGCGGCCAGGGCGGCGGTGGCGGATTCGACGGTGATGGGCATGGTGCGGCTCGGGCTGGAGAGGGGACGGGCAGTCTACCCAAGCCCCGCCGTGCGCGGCCGCGAGCGGGGTGCACGGTAGAATCGGGACAAATCCTCCCCCTGCGTCCATGCGCCCGTCCGCCCGCCTTCCCGCCCACGCCACGCGCCGCCGCGCGGCGAGCGTGCGCGCGCGAATGCGTCCACGCGCCGCCTGAGACCGCCCCAGCCGCGCGCCTTGCGCGGCTCCCGCCCC
>DAOTEJ010000072.1:0-13508 GCA_035454085.1 Burkholderiaceae bacterium
CCTGACGCTGCTCGCCAGCGCACTGCTCGCCGCCTGCGGCGGCAGCAGCGACGGCGCCAACCAGAGCAGTGCGCTGGCCGTGTCGGTCGGTGGCCCCACCGCGCAGCCCGGCGGCGCCGTGCCCACCCCGCCCTCGGACGGCGCGAAGATGACTCTGGACGCAAGCGCCGCCGCCAGCGCCGAAGGCGCCGCCACCCCGAGCGCGCCTGAGACGCAGGGCGGCGCCCCGCAGGCCCTGGCCGCGCCCCTGCGCTCGGCCGAGGGCGATTGGGCCAAGGGCCGGGTGCTCGTCATGCCGCGTCCTGGCCTGAGCGCCGAAGAAGTCGGCAAGCTGGCCGGCGGCGAAGGCGGCAAGGCACGCAAGATCACCAGCCACGGGCTGTACGTGATCGAACTGCCGGGCAACGCCTCCGAGAAGGCCGTGGCCGCGCGCCTGGCCAACAACCCGCACCTGAAGTTCGCCGAGGTCGATCGCCTGGTCGCCCCGAGCTTCGCGCCCAACGATCCATACACGGGCAGCCAGTGGCACCTCTCGAAGATCGGCGCCGCCACCGCCTGGGACGTGGCCCTGGGCTCGGGCGTGACCATCGCCATCCTCGACACCGGCGTCGATGCCTCGCACCCCGACCTGGCGGGCAGCATCGTCGCCGGCTGGAACTTCTACAACAACACCGCCGACACGACCGACGTCTACAACCACGGCACGGGCGTGGCCGGCACCGCCGCAGCGGCCATCAACAACGCGCTGGGCGTGGCCAGCGTGGCCGGCCAGGCCAGGATCATGCCGATGAAGATCAGCGACGACACGGGCTACGGCTCGTGGAGCGCGATGGCCCAGGCGCTGAGCTACGCCGCCGACCGCGGCGTGCGCGTGGCCAACATCAGCTACAACGCCTCGCCGAGCTCGAGCGTGCGCAGCGCGGCCCAGTACTTCAAGGACAAGGGCGGCCTGGTGTTCGTGTCGGCCGGCAACAACGGCACGCGCGAGTCGACCTCGGCCACCACCGCGCTGATCGGCGTGTCGGCCACCGACAGCAACGACGCGCGCACCAGTTGGTCGAGCTACGGCGCGCACGTGTCGCTCAGCGCGCCCGGCACGGGCATCTACACCACCACTCGCGGCGGCGGTTACGTATCCGAGGCCGGCACCTCGTTCTCGAGCCCGGTGGCAGCCGGCGCGGCGGCGCTGGTGATGGCCGCCAATCCCAAGCTGTCGAGCCTCCAGGTGGAGCAGATTCTGTTCGCCACCGCCCAGGACCTGGGCACTGCGGGCCGCGATGAGTTCTTCGGCTACGGGCGCGTCGACGTGGGCGCCGCCGTGAAAGCCGCAATGAACACCGCCGGCAGCGGCACCGCCGACACCCAGGCGCCCGCGGCGTCGATTTCGGCCCCCGTGGCCAACAGCACCGTCAGCGGTCTGGTCAGCGTGAACGTCGGCGCCAGCGACAACACCGGTGTGGCCAAGGTGGAACTGTGGGTCAACGGCAAGCTGCTCGCCACCGACACTTCGGCCCCCTACGGCTTCAGTTGGGATTCCAAGACCGCCGCCAACGGCAGTGCGAGCCTCGAGGCCCGCGCCTACGACGCCGCCGGGAATCTGGGTTCGTCGGGCACGGTAGCGGTCACGGTGTCGAACGTGGCGGTGGCCGACACCGCCGCCCCGACCGTGAGCATCAGCAACCCGGCCGATGGCGCGCGCGTCTCGGGCAATGTTCAGATCCGCGTGACGGCCACGGACAACAACGGCTCCGCCGGCATCACCCAGAGCCTGTTCATCAACGGCTCGCAGGTGGCCCAGACCACCGGCGGATCGCTGAGCTTCAACTGGAACACCCGCAAGGTGGCCAGCGGCACCTACACGATCCAGGCCACGGCGCGGGACCAGGCGGGCAACAGCACCAGCCAGACCGTCCGCGTGACCCGTTAGCTTCGCCAAGCACCCCGGCGGCCCACTGAAGCGGTCGCCGGCGTGCCTAGACGGCGCCGGTCAACGCGAGAGGCACACTGCCTTCTGGCCGGACACTGCTCGCGCGACTGTCGGCCCGCTTTACAGCGACCCATCAAAACCACCGGAAAGGGCGCCTTCTTCACGGCCGATCAAGGACTTGGAACGCTTGGCACGAGCTTTGCTTCTCAAAGGGTAAGCAGAATATGGCCTGACAAGAAGGAAAGCAGACATGACCAAGACCCTCGGATTCAAGCAAGTTCTCGCCGCAGCCGCGCTGTGCGCTGTCAGCGCATCGGCCGCCGCGCTGACGATCACCGGTCCGACCAACCCGTCGCCCTCGCCTCCCGATGGCAGCCCCTTGCCTGTGTGCTGGGGTGTTGGCACGGGCAACGATCCGGACTTTCTCGCGTCGTCCTGCACTTTCGCGCACACGTACACGAACAGCGACTTGCTCTACAAGGGCGACACGCCGGGTGAAGCTCCGGCCAGTGAGTCCGGATCCCTCGTGGGGTCCTACAGCTTCAGCTTCGGCCCCGGCCCGGGCGAATTCAACAACATGACGATCAGCTGGGACGGCCCTGGCGCGGCGAACTGCGCCTCCTCCACGGCCTTTGACTGCATCTTGGTCGTCAAGGACGGCTCCGCGACTTATGGCCGCTACGTCTATAACCTCACCACTCTGGGCTGGAACGGCACCGACGACATCGTGATGAGCGGCTTCTGGCTGGGTGCGGGCGGCTCGATCTCTCACGCGGCGATCTTCGGCGCCACCGGCGAGGCCTGCCGGGTGGATTGCGGTCCGGGGCGCGTTCCCGAGCCGGGCACGCTGGCCCTGCTGGGGCTTGGCCTCGCCCTCGGTGGGCTGGGTATTCGCCGCCGCAAGGCCTGATCCCGTATCTCGCTTTGAACGGCCCGCGCAAGCGGGCCTTTTTCTTGGCGGCGTGGGCTTCGCTACTCGCGGCTGAGGCCGTTCTGCGGCCGCTGCGCCCTCTCACTCCCAGCGTCGTCGCGCCTGCGCTGCCAGATCAATGGCCGCCGGGCGCGGACTCGGCGCACCTTCCGCCCCCGCTCCCCAAGGCGCCGCCGGCCACGCCACTCGCTCGAAGCGGTCCTCGATCGTCCCCGGGATGAAGCGCGTGCGGTTGCCGTAGACGTGCCGGTCGCCACCGCCCGCCTGCTGAGTCACGTAGAAGCGCTGCGGCAGCATGAGGTGCAACTGATGCCGCGCGCGGGTCATGGCAACGTACAGCAGGCGGCGCTCCTCCTCGATCTCGGCGGCATTGCCGGTGGCCATGTCGGACGGGATGCATCCGTCCACGCACTTGAGCACGTAGACCGCGTTCCACTCCTGGCCCTTGGCCGAATGGATGGTCGAGAGGATCAGGTAATCCTCGTCGAGCAGCGGCACGCCCGCCTCGCCGCTCGTGGCCTCGGGCGGATCGAGCGCCAGATCGGTAAGAAAGGCGCTGCGCGTGACGCTGGTGGCAGCCATCTGGGCCAGTTGGGCGAGGTCGGCCGAGCGCACAGCGGCGTCCTCGTGCAGGCGCACGAGGTGCGGCTCGTACCAGGCGCGCACGCGGTTCAAGTCTTCGGGCCAGGCACCTCTGCCCTCGAGCCCCTGCATCAGGGCCGCCAGCGCCGCCAGGCCCTCGCGCGCCGCGGCCGGTGCAAGCACGGCGGCCAGCGCCTCACCTAGCCGGAGGCTGCCGATCGCTTGTTCGAGCACGCGCGCCGCCGTGCGCGGCCCCACGCCCGGCACCAGTTGCAGCACCCGGAAGCCCGCCACGCGGTCGCGCGGATTCTCGGCCCAGCGCAGCACCGCGAGCACGTCCTTGATGTGCGCGGCCTCGAGGAACTTGAGCCCGCCGTACTTCACGAACGGAATGTTGCGGCGGACCAGTTCCAGCTCGAGTTGCGCGCTGTGGTGCGCGGTGCGGAACAGCACGGCCTGGCGCTTGAGCGGCGTGCCGGCCTCGCGGTCCTCGAGCACGCGCGTGGCGATGTAGCGCGCCTCTTCGACCTCGTCGGCCACGTGCACCAGTTGCGGTGCCGAGCCCGCCGCCCCTGCCGACCACAGCTGCTTCTCGTGGCGCTCGCGGCTCATCGCGATCACCGCGTTCGAGGCGGCGAGGATGGCCTGCGTCGAGCGGTAGTTCTGCTCGAGCTTCACCACCGTGGCCGGCGGCGAGTACTGCGCGGGGAACTCGAGGATGTTGCGCACCGTGGCGCCGCGAAACGCGTAGATCGCCTGGGCGTCGTCGCCCACCACGGCCAGCCCGCGGCCGTCGGGCTTGAGGCCTTGCAGGATGCGCGCCTGCAGCCGGTTGGTGTCCTGGTACTCGTCCACCAGCACGTGGCTGAAGCGCCCGCCCATCGCGCGCGCCACCGTGGGTTCGGCCAGCGCCTGCGCCCAGTAGAGCAGCAGATCGTCGTAGTCGAGCACGTTGGCCGCCTGCTTGGCCGCCACGAACGCGCCGAACAGGCGGCGCAGTTCGTCTTCCCAGGCCGCGCACCAGGGGAAGCTCTCGACCAGCACCTCGTGCAGCGAGGCCTCGGTGTTCACCACGCGCGAATAGATCGCCAGGCAAGTGCCCTTGAGCGGGAAGCGCCGCTCCTGCGCGGCCAGGCCCTGCTCGTGACGCACCATCGCCAGCAGATCGGCCGCATCCTCGCGGTCGACGATGGTGAACTCGGGGCTCAGGCCGAGCGCATCGGCATGCATGCGCAGCAGCCGCGCGCCGATCGCGTGGAAGGTGCCGGACCAGGTGAGCAGGCTCGCCGCCGCGGCGGCACCGCGTCCGCCGCGCTCGAGCAGCAAGCGCTCCACTCGGCGGCTCATCTCGGCCGCAGCGCGGCGCGAGAAAGTGAGCAGCAGGATGGCGCTGGGCTCCACACCCTGCGCCACCAGGTGCGCCACGCGATGCGCCAGGGTGGCCGTCTTGCCGGTGCCCGCGCCCGCCACGATCAGCAGCGGACCGTCGTCCACCGGACGCTCCGCGGCCGCGCGCTGGGCTTCGTTGAGGCACAGCGCGGCGGCGGGCACGGTTTGGACCGAAGGGGCAAGGCTGTCCACGGCGGGCGAGGCGGCACGGTGCCGCGATACTGTTGGAATTTCCAGTATATCGGCCGGATCCGCCCCCGGCCGAGCCGCACCGCGCCCGCCACGCCACGCCCGAGAACGCCACCGTCTTTGGATCGGCCAACCCCAGCCGCCTCTACGCGGGCCCGGCCCGGCCGTGCTCAGCGCGCCAGCAGGGCCAGATGCTCGTACAGCGCCCAGTACGAAGTTTCGAGCGCCGAGACGCTGGGCAGGAAGTCACCCACCACCAGACCTTCGAGGCGCGGGATCTGCGTCGGTGCCACGATCACCTCCAGCCCCGCGGCCGCGAACTCGGCCTTGGCGCGCGGCACGTCGAAGCCGTGCACCACCACCAGCACGCGTTGCACGCCGGCCGCGCGCAGCACTTCGGCGCTGCGCAGCGCGTTCTCGTGCGTGTTGCGCGAGCGGTCCTCGATCCACTTCACGGGCACGCCGAACTCGCCTTCCAGCGACTCGCGCATCAGGTGCGCCTCGGGCCGCGTGTCGCCCTTGACCGAGCCCCCCGTCACCAGCACCGGCAGCCCGGTCTGCCTCGCAAGCCGCGCGCCGTAACGGGTGCGCTCCAGCGTCAGGCGGCCGAGTGTGTCGCCACCGTACTCGGCCGCCTCGCGCCGCACGCCACCGCCCAGGATCACGATGGCCTGCGCCTTGCCCGCCGCGGCCAGATCCACGGGCTGCGTGGGCGAGAGCGTCGCCGCCAGCCAGGCCGCCACCAGCGGCAGCGACAGCAACCACAGGCTCAGCGCGCCCGCGGCCGCCATCCAGCGCCCCGCCGCGTGCCGCCGGGCGAGCCACAGGCCCAAGAAGATAAGCAGCAGCGGGCCGCCGGGCGGCAGCACCAGGGTCTTGACCGCCTGGCGCAGCCAGTCGGTGGCCTCGATCGGCATGCCCTACTTCACCTGTGCGAGCAGCTCTCGCAGGTAGCGCACCGGAATCGCGTACGAGATCCCCGAGGGCGCCGACAAGGCCGCCTCCTTGGTCCCCTTCACGAACACCATGTTCAGCACGCCCACCACCTCACCGGTGTCGGGCAGGAACAAGGGGCTGCCGCTGTTGCCCGGGTAGGCCGTGGCGTCGAGCTGGTAGATCGGGAAGGGCCCGGTCTGCAGGCGGCGGATGGTGCGCGGGTCGAGTTGCCGCGCGTTGGCCGGCGGAATCGCCACCGGCGTCACCGCGGCCACCAGGGCGCGATGCGTGGCCGGGAACACACCCAGCACCGTGCCCAGCGGAAAGCCGCTGAACAGCAGCGACTCGCCCTCCTCCACCAGATCCGGGCCGGCCAGCGTGAGGGCGGGCAGCGGCGGCCCGGCGAGCTTGAGGATGGCCAGATCGTGCGCCGGGTCCACCGCCACGGCGCGCGCCTCGCGCACCTGCGGCGCCTGGCTCTCGCGCGAGGGCAGGACCACGGCGATGGCCGAGGGCTCGCTCGCCGCCGCTGCCGCGGGCGCCTGCGGACCCTGGGCTTGCGCCTGGGCCGGACCGCTGAGCACGTGCGCGTTGGTGGCCACGAACGTGCCGTCACCGATCACGAAGCCCGTGCCCGAGAACTCGAAGGGCGGCGCGCGCAGCTTTTGCACCGTGCCCACCGCCACCAGCGACTCCTTCACGCGCGCGATGCTGCGCGGCGCGGTCTGCGCGCGCGTCAACGCAGGCCAGCCGAGCGCCAGCCCCGCGGCCGCACCCAGCGCTTCGAGCGTCGCGCGTCGCTGCCGATCGGTCGCCATGTCTTGTCTCCGCACGAGGGGTCGAGCCCGCATCATGCCTGCGCGAGTGGCCGCCGGCTCATGCGCCGCTGTTCCGGCCGCAAGCGCTCAGGCGCGCACGGCCTCGGGCGTCTGCGCCGCATACCACTGCGCTGCCTCGGCCAGGCCCTGGCGCACGCTGTGCGAAGGCTCGTAGCCCAGGCGCGTGCGCGCCCGGCTGACGTCGGCCAGCGAGTGGCGCACGTCGCCGGTGCGAAAGTCTGCCTTGCGCGGCGCGGCCACCTCGAGCCCGGGGCGCACCGCGCCCAGAGCATCGGCCAGCGCGGCGTGCAACTGAACGAGCGTGGTGCGCTCGCCCACCGCCACGTTGTAGACCGTGTCGAGCGCCTCGGCGCGTTCCGTCGTGGCGGCGAGCAGGTTGGCCTGCACCGCGTTGGCCACGAAGCAGAAGTCGCGGCTGGTCTGACCATCGCCGTTGATCACGCAGGGCTCGCCGCGCAGCATGGCCGCGGCCCAGCGGGGAATCACCGCCGCATAGGCGCCGTTGGGATCCTGGCGCGGTCCGAACACGTTGAAGTAGCGCAAGCCCACCGTGTGCATGCCGTAGGTGCGAGAGAACACCGCGGCATAGAGCTCGTTGAGGACCTTGGTCACCGCGTAGGGCGACAGGGGCCGGCCGATCACGTCTTCGACCTTGGGCAGGCCGGGATGGTCGCCGTAGGTGGAACTGCTTGCCGCGTAGACGAAGCGCGCCCGCGCGTCGCGCGCCGCGACCAGCATGTTCAGAAAGCCCGTGGCGTTGGCGGCATGGGTGGCCAGCGGGTGGTCGATCGAGCGTGGCACCGAGCCCAGCGCCGCCTGGTGCAGCACCACGTCCACGCCCTCGCAGGCGTGGCGGCAGGTGGCCGGGTCGACGATGTCGCCCTCGATGAAGCTGTGGCGCGCCCAGGCGGACTCGCCCACCCGATGCCGCACTTCGTCGAGGTTGCGGCGGTGGCCGGTGGCGAAGTTGTCGAGCGAGACCACCGTCTGCCCGAGCTCGAGCAGGGTCTGCAGCAGGTGCGAGCCGATGAAGCCCGCGCTGCCCGTGACCAGCCAGCGGCGCGGACGCGCCGCCAGCGCGGCACGCACCGCGCCGTAGGCCGGCGCAAGCGCCTCAGAGCCGCCAGACATGAAGCCCCTTCGCCTTGAGCGCAGCCGGATCCATCAGGCACTTCACGTCCACGAACAGCCCGCCGGGCGCGAGCTTGGCGGCGTACTCGTCCACCGAGTGCGCCTTGTATTCGGCGTGCGAGACCGCCAGCACCGTGGCGCAGGCCTTGGGCAGATGCTCCCAGGGGGTGAGCTGCACGCCGTACTCGTGCACCGCCTCGGCCGAGTCGGCCACCGGATCGTGCACGTGCACCGTGATGCCGTAGCTCTCGAGCTCGCGGATCACGTCGATCACCTTGCTGTTGCGCAGGTCCGGGCAGTTCTCCTTGAAGGTCAGGCCCAGCACGTTGACGTGCGCGCCCTTGATCGCGAAGCCCGCCTGGATCAGGTGCTTGACGGTCTGCTCGGCCACGAACTTGCCCATGCCGTCGTTGATGCGCCGGCCCGCCAGGATGACCTGCGGGTGATAGCCCAGCTTGTCGGCCTTGTGGGTGAGGTAGTAGGGGTCCACGCCGATGCAGTGCCCGCCCACCAGGCCCGGCCGGAAGGGCAGGAAGTTCCACTTGGTGCCGGCGGCCTGCAGCACTTCCAGGGTGTCGATGCCGATCTTGTGGAAGATGAGCGAGAGCTCGTTCATCAGCGCGATGTTCAGGTCGCGCTGGGTGTTCTCGATCACCTTGGCGGCCTCGGCCACCTTGATGCTGCTGGCCGGGTACACGCCGGCGGTGACCACGCTGGAGTAGACCTCGGCCACCTTCCTGGCGGTCTCGGGCGTGTCGCCCGACACCACCTTCACGATGCGCGTGAGGGTGTGTTCCTTGTCGCCCGGATTGATGCGCTCAGGGCTGTAGCCCACGAAGAAGTCGGTCTTCCAGGTCATGCCCGACTCGCGCTCGAGGATGGGCACGCAGATCTCTTCGGTGGCGCCGGGGTAGACGGTGGACTCGTACACCACGATGGCGCCGCGCTTGAGGTGCCGGCCCACCGAGGTGCTCGAGCCCACCAGCGGGCTGAAGTCGGGGTTGTGCGCGTCGTCCACCGGCGTGGGCACGGCCACGATGATGAAGTCGGCATCCTTCAGCGCGGCTGCGTCCGTGGTGCACTCCAGGTGCACGGCGGCCTTGAGGTCCTCGCTGCTCACCTCGCCCGTCGGATCCACGTGGCGCTTGTAGGCCTCCACCTTGTTGTGCGACAGATCGAAGCCGATCGTGCGCGCCTTCTTGCCAAACTCCACGGCAAGCGGCAGCCCCACGTAGCCAAGCCCGACCACTGCGACGACAGTCATTCCTCTTCCTTTTTCAAGTTCAGTTGTTCTTGATGCGCCGAGCCGAACGCCGATCGGCCGGCCTCACAGCCCCTTGAGCAATTCCGCGACCTCGGCCTTGCCACGGAACTCGGCCTTCGATTCCTGCAGCACCGTCAGTTCCTTGCGCGCGTCGGCCTTGCGCCCCTGCTTGATCAGCGCCTTGGCGTAGTTGAGCCGGATCTCGGGGCGGTTGGGCGCCAGGCGCACCGCACGCCCGAGCATCTCGACGCCCTTGTCCACGTCGCCCTTCCGGACCAGCAGCACGCCGTAGGTGTCGAGCACCGCGCCGCTATCGGGAGCGATCTGAAGTGCGCGCTCGGCGTAGCCGATTGCCTTGGGATCGCCCAGCTCGCCGGCCACCCAGGCCAGGTTGTTGAGCGCCACCACGTTGTCGGGCTGCACGGCGAGCACCGCCTGATACTGCGCGGCGGCACCCTTCAGGTTGCGGGCCTGCATCTCGCCGTCGGCGAGGTAGAGGCGCAAGCCCACGTCCTTCGGCTGCTCGGCCTGCCAGCGCTTGGCGAAGGCCTCGGCCTCGGCCTTCTTGTTGGCCTTCTGCAGAGTCGCGTACAGGCGCACGGCCACCAGACTCGCCGTCGGTTCGGCCTTGAGGCCCGCGCGATAGGCCTGCTCGGCCTCGGCGAGCTTGTTCTGGGACTCGAGGATCTCGCCCTCCATGAGGTAACCCAGCGCCGCCTTGGGCTTGTCGCGCTGCACCTCGCGCGCGACCTTCAGGCTTTCTTCCGGGCGACCCGCCGCCAGCTGCACCGCAACGGTGTCGCGCACCACGGCGTCGTTGGTGGGAGCGAGCTTGCGCGCCGCCGCGAGCGCTTCGAGCGCACGGTCGTATTGCTTCTGGCGCACGTACAGCGCGGCCATGCGCACGTGCGGCTCGGCAGAGTCGGGCTGCAGCGTCGACAGGCGACGCAGCGCGTCGACCGCCTGGTTGATGTCGCCGGCCGCTTCCTGCGCGGCCGCCAACGCACCGAGCGCGCGCCGGTCGGTCGGCTGCGCCGCCACCGCTTCGTTGGCTGCAGCGACCGCCGCCTTGGCGTCGCCCTTGGCGAGGTTCAGGCGCACCAGCGCGAGGCGCGCATCCACGCTCGCCGGATTGGCCTCCACCGCTTTTTGCAAGACCGCGGCGATCTCCGCCTGCGAGCCGCCGCTGCGCGCCACGAGGTCGGCCATCGCCAGATACAGCTGCTCGTTCTTCGGCTCCTTGGCGATCATCGCCTCGTAGCGGGCCTTGGCTTGCGCGGGGTTCTTGTCGGCCAGGTCCAGACTGGCGAGCGCGTACGCGGCGGGCAGATAGGTCGGCTGCTTCTGCAGCGCGGCCTCGAAGGCCTTGCGCGCGGCCGGGCGATCCTGCTTGGCCACGTACACCATGCCTTCGACCTGATAGCTCAGGGGATTGTCGGGCTGCTTCTTCTGCAGGTTCTTGGCCGCAGCAAGCGCCTTGTCGAATTCCTTGCGACGCAGATGCGAGTTCACCAGCGCAAGGTCGGCCTGAATCTGATCCGGATCGATCGCCGAGGCCGCCTCGAGCTCGCGGAACGCGCCCTCGGGATTGCCGCCCGCCAGCGCGATCTGGCCCAGGCGGGTGCGAGCCGCGGCCGCCTGCGGCTTGGCGTCGCGCTCGGCGGCCGCGGCGAAGTAGGTCGAGGCACGCTGCGTGTCGCCGTTGGCGAAGAAGGTCTCGCCGGCGAGCACCAGCAGCGGCGGATCGGTGGGCACGCCGCCTTCGAGCAGCGGCATCAGCACCTCGCGCGCCTTGACCGGCTGGCCGGCGCGCAGATAGGTGGCCACCAGCAGCCGCCGCGCCGTCACGTTGTTCGGAGTACGCGCCAGCGCGCGGCGCAGATGGTCCTCGGCCTGCACGTACTGCTTGGACTGCAGCTCAACCGCACCGGCGAGCGTGAGCGCGCCGGGGTGCTCCGGGATGTACTTGAGCACCGTGCCGGTGGCGTCGCGCGCCTTGGCCAGATCGCCCTTGCGGAAGGCAATCAGGCCATCCAGGAAGGTGACCCGCAGGTCGCCCTTGCCGACCTTCTGCGCCTCCTGCGAGGCGGCCGCGGCCGCGTCCAGATCGCCCTTGTCGACCAGGGCCGAGATCGTCGCCAGGCGCAAGGGCATGAACTTCGGGTCGGCCTTGGCGCCCGCCTCGGCCGCCTGCAGCGCGGCTACGCGATCGCCCTGCGCCATCAGGATCTCGACCTTCAGCATCGCCGCCGGCCCGTAGGCGGGCTGGGCCTTGAGCACCGCGTCCACCTGGGCCAGCGCCTCGGGCATGCGGCCCTCCACGGCCTGGATGCGGGCCTGGCCGGTCTGCGCCTGGGCGTCGGCCGGATCACTCGCCAGCGCTGCCGCGTAGCCCGCGCCCGCCTCCTTGAGCTTGCCCTTCATCAGGTAGGCGTCGCCCAGCGTGGCCTGCAGGCGCGCCTGCGCCTTGGCGTCCTTGAGCGTGCTGGCGCCGAACTGCTTGATCACCTCGTCGCTCTTGCCCTGCTCGGCCATCACCCGCGCGAGCAGCGGCACCACGACCTCGGGCGGCTGGCCCAGCTCCAGTGCCCGACCCAGTTCCTTCTCGGCCGACGGGAAGTCGCCCGCCTTCATCTGGGCCTCGCCCAGCAGCAGGCGCGCCTCGGCGTTGTTCGGCTCCTTCTGCAGCGCGTTCTTGAACTGGATCACCGCCGCCTTGTCGTCGCCCTTGGCGAGGTACTCCTTGCCGGACGCAAGCAGCTTGGCTGGGTTGTCGCCACAGCCGGCGAGCAAGGTCACGCCCAGGGCGAGGGCGAGCAGGGTCAGACGGAACGGAGCGGCGCGGCTTGGCATGGTGTCTCCAATGGGCGGCGGCCTACTTCAGGCCGAAGCGGTGCATCAGGTCGTAGAGGGTGGGCCGGCTCACGCCGAGCAACTCGGCGGCGCGGCTCAGGTTGTTGTTGGTGCGGGCCAGGGCCTTGAGCAGAGCCCCGCGTTCGGCTTCGTCACGCACGGCGCGCAGGCTCAGTGCGGCCTCGCCCTCGTCGCCGTCGGCCGAGGCCAGTCCGAGATCCTCGGCGTGGATTACCGCGCCCTCGGCCATGATCACCGCGCGCTTGATCACGTTCTCGAGCTCGCGCACGTTGCCCGGCCAGCGCTGCTGCTCGATCACGCGCACCGCGTCGGGCGCGAGGCTCATGCTGCCGCGGCGCTGCTCGACGGCCATGCGCTGCACGAAGGCCTGCGCGAGCAGCACGGCGTCGGCCAGGCGTTCGCGCAGCGGCGGAACCTCGATCACGATCTCGGCGAGGCGGTAGAACAGGTCTTCGCGGAACTCGCCGCGAGCGATCTTGGCCTTGAGGTCCTGGTGCGTGGCGCATACCACGCGCACGTCGACCGGGATCTCGTCGCGCCCACCCAGCCGCTCGATCACCCGCTCCTGCAGGAAGCGCAGCAGCTTGGCCTGCAGCGACATCGGCAGGTCGCCGATCTCGTCGAGGAAGAGCGTGCCCTTGTTGGCCGTCTCTATCTTGCCGATGGTCTGCTTGGACGCGCCCGTGAAGGCGCCGCGCTCGTAGCCGAAGAGCTCGCTCTCGAGCAGGTTCTCGGGGATCGCCGCGCAGTTGATCGCCACGAAGCGACCCTTGCGCCCCGACAACTCGTTGAGCGCGCGCGCCAGGATCTCCTTGCCGGTGCCCGACTCGCCCAACACCGTCACCGTGGCCGAGGTCGGCGCCACCTTCTCGATGGTGCGGCAGGCACGCAACAGCGCCGGGTCGCGCGTGATCAGTCCCGCCAGCGCCTCTGGCTTGCTCGTCGAGGCCAGGCGGCGGTTCTCTTCCTGCAACTCGTGCAGGCGGAAGGCGCGGTCGATCATCAGGCCCAGCAACTCGGGCTCGAAGGGCTTGGTGTAGAAGTCGTAAGCCCCCATCGCCACCGCCTTGAGCGCGTTGGCACGGTCGCCCTGCCCGGTAAGCACGATCACCTTGGTGTCGGGCGCGTGGGCCAGGATCTCCTGCAGGGTGCGGAAGCCCTCGGTGGTGTCGTCGGGCGCGGGCGGCAGGCCAAGGTCCATGGTGACCACCGCCGGCTGCACGCGGCGCAGCGCCGCCAGGGCCGACTCGCGGTCGCCCGCGAGCGCCGTCTCGTAGGCGTCGAAGGCCCACTTCATCTGCGTCTGCAGCGCGGGGTCGTCCTCGATGATCAGCAGGGGGCGGCGGCGCTCGTTCACTGCACTACCCTCCGCGCCAAGGCGCTTCGGGGCAATTCGCGCTTGGGGCGGCCCGGCGCGCTCATGCCGCGGCCTCCACGGAACGCAGC
>DAOTEJ010000073.1:0-13105 GCA_035454085.1 Burkholderiaceae bacterium
ATACCGGCCTGTCACGCCGGGGGTCGCGGGTTCGAGTCCCGTCCACTCCGCCAGTCTCAAGCAAAAGGCGAACTCTGGTTCGCCTTTTTGTTTGTGCTGTCGTCCCGGCACCAAGCGACTTCCGTTCACGCTCCTATCCGTACGAGGCGACCCCGCCATGCTCGACGCCTTCCGAACCCACCGCCGCTGGCTGATGTTCTTCCTGCTGGTGCTGGTGTTTCCCTCCTTCGTGGTCACGGGCATCTACAGCTACAACCGCTTCATGGGCGACGATCAGGCCATCGCCCGAGTGGGCGACCTGCAGGTGAGCGCACAAGAGTTCGAACTCGCGCGCCGCGAGCAGGCCGATCGTCTGCGCCAGTCGCAGGGCGACGCCTTCGACATGAAGCAACTCGACACGCCCGAGGCGCGCGCCGCCATCCTCGAGCGCCTGCTGGTCGAGCGCGCACTCGCGCGCGAGGCGGTCAAGGACAATCTGGTGGTGAGCGACGCGGAGGCCGTGGCACTGATCAAGGCCGCGCCGCCGTTCCAGCGTGACGGCAAGTTCGACCCGGCCGCGTACCAGGCCTTCCTGGTGGGACGCGGCCGTGGCGACCAGCAGTTCGTCGAGGAGGTCCGCCAGGACCTGATGCGCCAGAAGCTCATCGACGCGGTGGGCTCGACCGCGATCGTCCCCAAGGCGCTGCAGGAGCGGGTGCGCGCGCTGCTCGAAGAGTCGCGCGAGGTGCGCGAGATCGTGTTCCGGCCGGAAGACTTCCTGGCACGCGCCACGGTCAGCGACGAGGCGATGAAGGCCTACTACGAGCAGAACAAGGCGAGGTTCGAGACGCCCGAGACGATCAAGGTCGAGTACCTCGTGCTCACGCCCGAGTCACTGGGCGGCCAGGCGGCGCCCACCGACGCCGAACTGCGCGCGTTCTACGAGCAGAACAAGGCGCGCTTCGGTGCCGAGGAACAGCGCCGGGCGAGCCACATCCTGATCGCGCCGGAGGGCGGCGACAAGGCTGCAGCCAAGGCACGAGCCGCCGAATTGGCCACGCGCTTGCGCGCCAACCCGGCGGAGTTCGCCAAGGCCGCGCAGCAGTACTCCAAGGACCCCGGCTCGGCAGCCAATGGCGGCGATCTCGGCGTGGTGGCGCGCGGCACCATGGTCAAGCCCTTCGAGGACGCCGTCTTCAAGCTCAAGGCCGACGAGATCAGCGACCCCGTCGAGACCGAGTTTGGATTTCACGTCATCCGCTTGACGGAATTGCGTCCCGCCCAGGCCAAGCCCTTCGACGAGGTCAAGGCAGAGATCGCGCGCGAGCTCGCCGTCCAGGCCGGCCAGAAGCGCTTCGCCGAGGCGGCCGACCAGTTCACCAACACGGTGTTCGAGCAGGCCGATTCGCTGGCGCCCGCGGCCGACAAGTTCAAGCTCAAGGCCCAGGTGGTCGATGGCGTCACTCGCCAGGGAGCCGCTGGTGTCAAGGAACTCTCGCCCCGCCTGATCGAGGCGCTGTTCGCCGAGGAGGCGCTGCGCGGCAAGCGCAACACCCAGGCCATCGAGGTCGCCCCCAACACCCTCGTGTCGGCGCGCGTGCTCGAGCACCGGCCCGCGGCGGTGCGCAGCTTCGACGAAGTCAGGCCCCAGGTCGAGGCTGCGCTGCGCCGCGAGGAAGCGGCCCGGCTTGCCAAGGCCGCGGGCGAGGCGCGGCTCGCCGAGCTCGCGAAGTCGCCCAGCGAGGCGGGCTTCGGCCCGGTGGTCGCGATCTCGCGCGCCAATGCGCAGGGCCGGCCGCCGGTGCTCGTCAATGCCGTGATGCGTCCCGCAGCCGACAAGCTGCCCGCCACCATCGGCACCGAGTTGCCCGGCGGTCTCTTCGTGGTGAGCCGCGTGCTCACCTCCAAGCTGCCCACCGCAGCCAACGAGCAGGCGCGCCAGGAACAGTCGCGCGCCCTGGAGCAGATCACCGCCAACGCCGATGACCTGGCCTACATCAGTGGCGTGAAGCAGCGTCAGAAGGTGGTCGTGCTCAAGCCCGAGTACCAGGCGCCCGCAACGCCGGCCGCGCCCGCTGCCAAGTAGGGTCCCGGGGGCTCGGCGCGCTGCGCGCGAGTTGGTGCGTCGTCCGCTCTGCGCGGGCGCGGGCCATCAGGACGCGGCTGTGGCGCCCAGGCCCTGCGCGGCAAGCAGGGCCGCCGCTGCGGCGGCGTAGGCCGCGGCATCCGCGCGGTCGAGCGGCAAGGGCAAAGCCTGATCGAGCTGGGCGAAGTTGCGCCGGATCGACCGCCGGTAGGCCGTGTCGTAGTGCTCGGCAAGCAGCCGGCCGACGAGCTGCTCCCACTGTCCGGCGCGCGCCTGCGCCTTCCACTGCGCGATGCGCTCGTGGCCGTGCATGTCGGTCAGGCAGTCGAGCTGGGCGCATAGCGCCTCGGGCTCGGCCTCGTAGTGACCGTACTCCTCGCGCAGCAGGCGCACGCGTTCGGCCTGCGCAAGCTCCAGCGCCACGCAGGGCGCGGCACGCATGCACTCGATCAGCCGCTCGGGCACGCGCAGATCGCCCACCTTGCGGCTCTCGCTCTCGACGAACACCGGGCGGGCCGGATCGAAGCCGCGCAGTGCCGTCCAGACGCGCGACTCGAACAGCTTCTGCGAGGGCTGCGGCTGGCTTGGCAATCCGCCCAGCACCGAGCCGCGATGCTCGGCCAGCGCCTCGAGGTCCAGCACCTGCGCGCCGGCCTCGGCCAGCGCGCGCAGCAGTCGGCTCTTGCCACTGCCGGTGGGCCCAACGATCACGCGCCACGCAAACTTCGCCGGCAACTGGGCGAGCTCGGCCAGCACGGCGTGCCGATACGCCTTGTAGCCGCCCTCGAGCCGGCGCACCCGCCAGCCCACCTGCTGCATCACCGTGGTGAGCGAGCCGGAACGCGAACCGCCGCGCCAGCAATACACCAAGGGCCGCCACTCGCGCGGCATATCGGCGAAGCGCTGTTCGAGCAGGGCAGCGATGTTGCGCGCCACTAGCGCCGCGCCCAGGCGGCGCGCCTCGAAGGGCGAGGCCTGAACGTGCAGGGTGCCCACGCGGGCGCGCTCGGCGTCGTCGAGCACCGGGCAGTTGATCGCGCCGGGCAGGTGGTCCTCGGCGAACTCGCTGGCCGAGCGCACGTCGACGATCGCGTCGAACTCGCCCAGGCGCGCGAGCGCCTCGTCGATGGCGATGCCGCTGTAGTCGGCCATGGGCTAGCGGCGTGCGCCCAGCAGCGGCGCAAGGCCCGGCCACACATTGGCCAGCATGCGCGGCTGCGCGCGCTCGTTGGGGTGGATTCGGTCGGTCTGAAAGTAGCTCAGGTCCTCGCCGAAGCCCTCGAGCAGGAAAGGCACCAGCGCCGCCTTGCGCTCCTTGGCCACGGCGGCAAACACGGCGTGGAAGCGCTCGGCGTATTCGCGTCCGTAGTTGGGCGGCACACGCACTCCGACGATCAGCACGCGCGCACCGGCCTGCTGCGCAGCGGCGCTCATGGCCTCGAGGTTGTCGCGCAGCGTGCTCAGGGAAAGTCCGCGCAGCCCGTCGTTGGCGCCCAGCTCGATGATCACGACCGCAGGTCGGTGCTGGGCCAGCAGGGCAGGCAGGCGCGTGCGCCCGCCCGCGGAGGTCTCGCCCGAGATGCTGGCGTTCACGACCCTATACTCGCGCTTGCCCTCGGCGAGCCTGCGCTCCAGAAGTTTCACCCAGCCGGTGTCGCGCGGCAGGCCGTACTCGGCCGAGAGACTGTCGCCGAGCACCAGGATGACGGGCGCGGCCGCCAGCGCAGGGGTCGTGCAGGCGAGCGCCAGAGCAAGCGCGAGCAAGCGGCGCCACCAGCGCGCAAACCAAAGCGAAACGGGATGTATGGACGTGAAGGACAAGACGGCGGTCGAGGCCAGGAGCCTCGGCAAGGTGGTGCGGGACGCCACGGGCACGCTGACGATTTTGGATGATATCAATCTCGCCATTTCCGCCGGCGAGACGGTGGCCATCGTCGGCGCCTCGGGCTCGGGCAAGTCCACGCTGCTCGGACTGCTCGCCGGCCTGGACGTGCCCACGCACGGCGCGGTGCACCTGTTCGGCACCGACCTGTTCGCGCTCGACGAGGACGGCCGCGCCCGGCTGCGTGCCGAGAAGCTCGGCTTCGTGTTCCAGTCGTTTCAGCTGTTGCCTCACCTGACCGCGCTGGAAAACGTGCTGCTGCCCATGGAACTGGCCGGAGTGGCGCCGGGCGACGAGTCGCCCGAGCGCGCGGCACGCGCCATGCTCGAGCGCGTCGGTCTGGGCGCACGGCTCGGCCACACGCCCAAGACCCTGTCGGGCGGCGAGCAGCAGCGCGTGGCGCTGGCGCGCGCCTTCGTGATGCAGCCGCCGCTGCTGCTGGCCGACGAGCCCACCGGCAGTCTCGACGCGCACACCGGCGACGCGGTGATGGAACTGATGTTCGAGCTCAACCGCGAGCGCGGCTCGACACTCGTGCTGGTCACCCACGATCTGAAGATCGCCGCGCGCTGCGGCCGCCGCGTCCAATTGGACGCGGGCCGCGTGATCGCCTAGCCGGCCGCGCGCAGCTCGGACAGCAACGCGGCGGCGCGGGGCGCGACCGCCCCCGCCACCAGCCCGGCCTCGATGCCTTCGCCCGCGCGGCCATGCAGCCAGACCGCGGCCAGCGTCGCGGGGAGCCACTCGTAGCCCTGAGCCAGCAGCGCCCCGAGCATGCCGGCAAGCGCGTCGCCGGTCCCGGCGGTGGCCAGCGCCGGGCCGCCGGTGGGGTTGATCCACGCGCGCCCACTGGCTAGAGCGGTCACGCTGCCCGCGCCCTTGAGCACGACGGCGGCGCCGGTGGCCAGCGCCAGTTCGCGCGCCGCGGCAACGCGATCGGCCTGGACCTCGGCCGTCGAGCGGCGCAACAGCCGGGCCGCCTCGAGCGGATGCGGGGTCAGAACGGTGATCGCGCGCCGGGCCAGCAGGCGGGCCTGCAGGTCCTCGTCGGCGGCGATCAGATTGAGTGCGTCGGCGTCGAGCACCAGTGGCACCGGCCGTTCGAGGGCGGCTTCCAGTCGGCCCAGTGCCGCAGCGTCCTGGCCCAGGCCGCAGCCCAGCACGATGGCCTGTAAGTCCTCGAGCTGCGCCATGGGTCGGAACATGAGCTCGGGCTGCAGCGGGTCGCAGGCCCAGGCCGGAGCGTCCAGGCAGTCGACGAACACGCGTCCCGCGCCCAGATGCAAGGCTGCCCGCGCGGCGATCAGCGCCGCGCCGGCCATGCCCTGCGCCCCGCCCACCACCACACAATTGCCAAAGCGGCCCTTGTGCGAGTTGCGCGAGCGGCGCGCGCACACCCAACTGAAGTCCGCGGGCTCGACCAGATTGAGCGGGGTCAGGGGCAGCGACACGGCAAGATCGGCGACCTCGACCCGGCCCGCGGCATCGGGCCCGTCGGCGGTGTGCAGGCCGGGCTTGGCGGCGATGAAGCTCAGGGTCGCGTCGGCGCGCACTCCCGCCACGCCGCCGACCCAGGTGCCGCGCTCGGCGTCCAGGCCGCTAGGCAGGTCAAGCGCGAGCCGGCGCGCGTGGCGCTCGTTGATCCACTGGGCCGCATCAAGGTAGTCGCCCGTCAGCGAACGGCTCAGGCCGATGCCCAGGAGCGCGTCGATCACCAGGGCGGCGCGCGGCGCGGCATGGCAATCGTCGAGCACGACATGACCTGAGGCGCGCCAGGCCGACCATGCCGCCCGGGCGTCCGCCGTCGTGGGCTCGCTCGCACCGATCAGCACGCAGGCCACGCTGTAGCCGCGCTCGGCCAGCAGGCGTGCGGCCACGAAGCCGTCGCCGCCGTTGTTTCCCGCTCCGCACACCACCGTGACCGCGTTGCCTGGGGCCAGTTCACGCTGCACCCACTGGGCGACGGCCTCGCCGGCGCGGTGCATCAGTGTGCCGGCCGGAAGATCACGCGCCGCGCGCGCCTCGGCGGCGCGCAACTCGGTGAGCGTGGGCAGGGGCAGAGCCATGACGCGACTCTAGGCCAAGCGCCGGACGCCGTGTTGAGCGCGGTCTAGCGCCCGGCGTAGCGCTCGATCGTCAGGCCCTCGAGGTCGATCTCGGGCTTGCGCCCGGCGATGAGGTCGCTCACCACGCGCGCCGAACCGGCTGCCATGCCCCAACCGGTGCCGCCGTGGCCGAGGTTCAGGTAGAGCCCTTTCACCGGGCTCGCGCCCAGGACCGGCGGGCCGTCGGGCAGCATGGGACGCGCACCCACCCAATAGCGGGCAAGGCGCCACGAGGCGGCGTAAGGCAGCCACTCGCGGCCGGCGGTGAGCAGGGTCGCCAGGGCAGATTCGCGCAACTCGAGCTCGGGCGAGCCGATCTCGGCGGTGCCCGCCAGGCGCAGGCGGTTGCCCAGGCGCGTGATCACCACCTTGTAGGTCTCGTCCACCAGCGCCAGGAAGGGCGCCTGGTCGAGCGCGCCGATCGGCACGGTGGCCGAGTAGCCCTTCACCGGATACAGCGGCAGGCGGATGCCGTGCGGCTTGAGCAGGGTGACGCTGTCCACGCCGGCGGCCACCACCACCGCGTCTGCGGCAATCTCGCCCGCGCCGGTCCTGACCCCCTGGATCGCACCGCCCGCCACGAGCAGGCGCTCGACCCCGGTGTCGAAGCGGAAGTCCACGCCCGCCGCGGCGGCAAGGTCCTTGAGCTGGTGCGCGAAGAAGGCGCAGTTGCCGGTCTCGTCCTCGGGCAGGTACAGGCCGCCGGCCAGCGGCGCGCCGGGGTGGATCGCGGCCTCGCGCGCCCGGCATTGCTCGGCGTCGAGCAGCGCGTGCGGCACGCCCGACTCGGTGAGCAGCTTGAGCGTGGGCTGCACGCCCTCGATCTCGCGCGCGGTGCGGAACAGTTGCAGCACGCCGGTCGACTGCTCGTATTCGAGCGCGTGGCGGGTGCGCAGCATGCGCATCTCGTCGCGGCTGTAGTAGGCCAGACGCTGCATGCGCGCGCGGTTGCGCAGGTAGCGATCGAGCGTGCATTCCGACCAGAAGCGAAGCAGCCAGCGCCACTGCGCCAGGCTCAGCCGCGGGCGCAGCACCAGGGGGGAATGCTCGCGGAACAGATAGCGCAGGGCCTTGCCGCGCATGCCCGGCGCGGCCCAAGGAGAGGCATAGGCCGGCGCGACGAATCCGCCGTTGGCGAAGCTGGTCTCCTGAGCGACCCCACCGCGCCGCTCGACGACCGTGACCTCGAACCCCGCGCGACGCAGGTAATAGGCGCTCGTGACGCCCACGATGCCTGCGCCCACCACGACGACGTGCATGTCTTCTTCTTGATTACTGGCTCGCCGCAATTGTAGCGAGGCCGAGCGCGCCGCCTGCCGCCTCTAGAGCATCTTGCCCGGCAGCCAGGTCACCAGCGCAGGAAACGCGAAGATCAGCACCACCGCCGCGACCATCATCAGGAAGTAGGGGAATGCGGCGCGCGCGATGAAGCCGATCTCGCGGCGCGTCATGGCCTGCATCACGAACAGGTTGAAGCCCACCGGTGGCGTGATCTGCGCCATCTCGACCACCAGCACCACGAAGATGCCGAACCACAGCAGGTCGATGTTCGCCGCCTCGAGCGTGGGTATGAGCACCGCCATGGTCAGCACGACCATCGAGATGCCATCCAGGAAGCAGCCCAGCACGATGAAGAACACGGTGAGCAGCGCGATCAGCGCCAGCGGCGACAGGCCCAGCTCGCCGATTGTCTCGGCCAGGTGGCGCGGCAGGCCGATGAAGCCCATCGCCAGCGAGAGGAAGGCCGAACCCGCGAGGATCAGCGCGATCATGCAGTACAGGCGCGTGGCGGCCATGAGCGACTCTCGCAGCGCGCGCCAGGAGAGCGTGCCCTGGGCGGCGGCGAGCACGATGGCCCCCACCACGCCCACAGCGGCGGCCTCGGTGGCGGTGGCCACGCCGCCGTAGATCGAGCCCAGAACCGCGCCGATCAGCAGCACCACGGGGATCAGGTGGCGCGACTCGGCGAGCTTGCCGGCCAGGCTCAGGCGGATGTCCGCCGGCGGAATCGAGCGCGCATTCATGAGTGACCAGACGATGGTCCAGCCCATGAAGAGCCCGGCGAGCAGCAGCCCCGGGATCACGCCGGCGATGAACAGCTTGCCGATCGATACGTCCGCCGCCACGCCGTAGACGATCATGATGATCGAGGGCGGGATCAGCAGGCCCAGGGTTCCGGCGCCGGCGAGCGAACCGATCGCGATCTTCTCGGGGTAGCCGCGCCGTTCGAGCTCGGGCAGGGTGATCTTGCCGATCGTGGCGCAGGTGGCGGCCGATGAGCCCGAGACCGCGGCGAAGATCGTGCAGCCGATGATGTTGGTGTGCAGCAGGCGCCCCGGCAGCCACTGCAACCAGGGTGCCAGCCCGCGGAACATGCCTTCCGAGAGCCGCGACTTGAGCAGGATCTCGCCCATCCAGATGAACAGCGGCAGCGCGGTCAGGGTCCACGACGACAGCGAACCCCACACCGTGAGCGCCATGGCGTCGCCCGCGGGCCGCTGGGTGAACAGCTCCATCGCCAGCCAGGCAAGCCCCAGGATGCCGACGCCGATCCACACCCCCGCGCCCAGGATGGCGAGCAGTCCGACGATCAGCGCGAGGGCGATCCAGGCGTCCATGGGCTATTCGGTGCGCGCGATCTCGGCCGCGTCCCCGGGGGTCATCTCGCCGCGGCGCACTGTGCGCACCAATTCCTCGGCGAAGGCCAGCGCCAGACCGATCACGCCCAGTGCCATCGCGCTCTGCGGTATCCACAGCGGTGTGGCATCGACGTTCTGCGAGATGTCCTCGAAGCGCCACGAGCCCCACGCCAGCCGGACTGCGAACCACGCGAAGTACGCGGCGATCGCACTGGCCACCGCGAGGTCCAGCACCTCGATCCAGTGGCGTCGCTGCCCCGTGATACGCGAAATCAAGAGCGTGACGCGGATGTGGTCACCGGCGCGCAGCGTGTAGCCGAGCGCCAGGAATGCACTGGCCGCGAGCAGGTAGCCGGCGTAGGCGTCGTGGCCTTCGATGGTCCAGCCGGCGTAGCGGCCGGCAATGGCGGCGAGCTGGATCACCAGCATCGCCACCAGGCACAACGCCCCGAGCCCGGCCAGGCCCGCGAACAGCCCGTCGAGCGCCTTGTTCATCAGGCCTTCCCGGGGCACGAGGCGCGCGCCGTCACTTCTTTGCGGAAGCGGCGTAGGCCTTCAGGATCTCCTGGCCGTCGGCGCCGGCTGCCTTCACCCAGTCGGCCAGCATCTCGTCGCCGATCTTCTTCATGTCGCTCATCAGCTGGGGCGTGGGCGCGACCACCGCCATGCGGTTCTTCTTGAGGATCTCCAGCGACTCCTGGTTGAACGCGCGCATGCGCTCCCAGCCCTTGCGCTCGGCCTCGGCGGCGGCATCGATGAGCGCCTTCTGCTGCGCCTTGTCGAGCTTCTCGAAGTCCTTGAGGTTGACCACCACCATGTTCTTGGGCAGCCAGGCATTGACCGTGTGGTAGTGCGTGAGGCTCTCCCAGATCTTGCTGTCGACGCCCGTGGCGCCCGAGGTCATGGTCGAGTCGACCACCCCGGTGGCCAGCGCCTGCGACAGCTCCGCCGCCTGGATGGTGAGCGGCTGCGCGCCCACCGATTGCGCGATCTTGGTGGTGGCCGGGTTGTAGGCGCGCCACTTCAGGCCCTTCATGTCGGCGGCCGACTTGATCTCCTTCTTGGCGTAGATGCCCTGGGGCGGCCAGGCCACCGCGTAGAGCAGCTTCAAGCCGCGCTTGGCGAGGATGCGCTCGAGCACCGGACGCTGCGCCGCCCACAGGCGCTGCGCGTCGTCGAAGCCCGTGGCCAGGAAGGGCAGGGAGTCGAGGCCGAACACCGGGTTCTGATTCACCAGCAGGCTCATCAGCACCTCGCCCGCCTGCGCCTGGCCGCTCTCGACGGCGCGCATGATCTCGGGCGCCTTGTAGAGCGCGCCATTGGGATGCACGGTGATCTTGAACTTGCCGGCCGAGGCGATGTCGACGTCCTTGGCGAACTGCTGCAGCGTCACGGTATGGGGATTGGACAGCGGGTAGCCGCTGGCGAGGTCCCACTTGGTCTGGGCCTGGGCGAGGCCGGCGGCGAGCGTCAGGCTCGCGGATGCGAGGCAGGCCGCGGCCACGCGGGCGGCGGAGCGGAATTCGGCGGGCATGGTCGGACTCCTGTGAGGCGCGGGGGGACGGGTGGGCGGGGCCGCGACGGGCGCGGGTGCGATCGCGATCCTGCCGGGCTGCATACGCCGGCGCAAGCCATGCGCGCGGCGCCGTTGCATCGATGTTGAATTGCCTACAAAACGTCAATAAAGTGTTGGCACATCGATTCGCGCGGGGAGCCGCCATGCCCAAGCCCAGAGTCCGGCCCGCCGCCTCGCCCCGGCGCGCCGAGAGTCCAGAACTCAAGGTGCAGTTCGTCACCTCGGCCCACCTCGTGTCGGAGCGCAGCCCCGAGATCTCGGAGCTCGAGTTCGGCCTGATCATGGCGGGCCACGCCTTCGGCCGCTGGGTGGTGCGCTGCATGGCCGCGTCGGGCCAGCCCGAGCTCACCACGCTCGACGTGCTGGTGCTGCATCACGTGAATCACCGTGAGCGCGCCAAGAAGGTGGCCGACATCTGCTTCATCCTCAACGTCGAGGACACGCACACCGTGGTCTATGCGCTGCGCAAGCTCGCCGCCCTGGGGCTGGTGGCCGGGGAGCGCGCGGGCAAGGAAGTGTTCTACGCCACCACCGCCGCCGGCCAGTCCCTGGTCGAGCGCTATCGGCGCGTGCGCGAGACCTGCCTGGTCGATTCTCTGGTGGGCTCGGGCACCCCGGGCGACGAGATCGCCCAGGCCGCTCAGGTGCTGCGCACCGTCTCGGGCCTCTACGACCAGGCGGCGCGCGCCGCCGCCTCGCTGTGAGCGCCGCGGCGCCCGTGGGGCGCGGCTGGCAGTTCTGGATCGACCGCGGCGGCACCTTCACCGACATCGTCGCGCGCGATCCGCAAGGGCGCCTGCATACCCACAAGCTGCTGTCCGAGAACCCGGATCGCTACCGCGACGCGGCGCTCGCCGGCATCCGTGCGCTGCTCGGCGTGGCGCCCGGCGAGGCGCTGCCGGCAGGCGCGATCGAGGCGGTGAAAATGGGCACCACCGTGGCCACCAACGCCCTGCTCGAGCGCAAGGGCGAGCCCACCGTGCTCGCCATCACGGCCGGTTTCGGCGATGCGCTGCGCATCGCCTACCAGAATCGGCCTCGGCTCTTCGAGCGCCACATCGTCTTGCCCGAGCTGCTCTACGGTCGCGTGATCGAGGTGCCCGAGCGCATCGGCGCGCATGGCGAGGTGGTGCGGCCGCTCGACGAGGCCGCCACCCGCGCGGCACTGGCCGAGGCCTACGCGGCGGGCTGGCGCGCGCTGGCGGTGGTGCTGATGCACGGCTGGCGCTACTCGGCGCACGAGGCGCGCGTGGCGGCCATCGCCCGCGAGCTGGGCTACACGCAGGTCTCGGTGTCGCACGAGGTCAGTCCGCTGATGAAGCTGGTGTCGCGCGGCGACACGACCGTGGTGGATGCCTACCTCTCGCCCATCCTGCGGCGTTACGTGGGACAGGTGGCCTCCGAGCTGCCGGGCACGCGGCTGCTGTTCATGCAGTCCTCGGGCGGATTGACCGACGCGCAGCGCTTCCAGGGCAAGGACGCGATCCTGTCCGGCCCGGCGGGCGGCATCGTGGGCATGGTGCGCGCCAGCCTGGCGGCGGGCTTCGACCGCGTGATCGGCTTCGACATGGGCGGCACCTCGACCGATGTGAGCCACTTCGCCGGCGGCGACGTGGCCGATTGCGAGCGCGCCTTCGAGACCCAGGTCGCCGGCGTGCGCATGCGCGCACCGATGATGGCCATTCACACAGTGGCGGCGGGCGGGGGCTCGCTGCTGCAGTTCGACGGTGCGCGTCTGCGCGTCGGCCCCGAGTCGGCGGGGGCCGATCCCGGGCCGGCCAGCTACCGGCGCGGCGGGCCGCTGGCCGTGACCGACGCCAACCTCATGCTGGGCAAGATCCAGCCCGACTTCTTTCCGGCCGTGTTCGGGCCGCACGGCGATCAGCCGCTCGATGCCGAGGTGGTGCGCGAGCGCTTCGCGGCGCTGGCGGCCGAGGTCGAGCGTGCCACCGGCACGCGGCGCAGCCCCGAAGCCCTGGCCGAGGGCTACATCGACATCGCCGTGGGCAACATGGCCGAGGCGATCAAGCGCATCTCGGTGGCGCGCGGTCACGACGTGACGCGCTACACGCTCACGGTCTTCGGCGGTGCGGGCGGCCAGCACGCCTGCCGCGTGGCCGACGCGCTGGGCATGACGCGCGTGTTTGCCCATCCGCTGGCCGGAGTGCTCTCGGCCTACGGCATGGGGCTTGCCGACCAGGCGGCCTTGCGCACCCGTACGCTCGAACTGCCGCTGGACGAGGCCGATGCTCTGCCGCGGCTCGCCGGGGCGCTGGGCGAGTTGGAGGCTCAGGCGCGCGCCGAACTCGCCGCCCAGGGGGTGGCGGGCGAGGCGGTGCGCGTGCTGCAGCGTGTGCACCTGCGCTACCAGGGCACCGATTCCGCGCTGGTGGTGCCGGCAGGCTCGCGCGACGCCATGCAGGCGGCGTTCGATGCCGAGTACCTCAAGCGCTACTCCTTCCTGATGCAGGGCCGTGGCCTGGTGATCGAGGCCGCGTCGGTCGAAGCCCTGGGTGGCGCCGAGGTGCCGCGGGCCACCGCGTCTACCTTGGCGGAGCGGGCCGGCGCACCTGTTCCCGCCGCGCAGCGGCGCCTGTACACCGAGGGGCGCTGGCACGAGACGCCGATCTACGCGCGCGCCAGCCTGCGTCCGGGCGACCGCCTGCGCGGCCCGGCCATCGTGGCCGAAGCCAACGCCACCACGGTGGTCGAGCCCGGCTGGGAGCTCGTCGTGACCGCGCTGGACCACCTGGTGATCGAGCGCGTCGAGGCGCGCGCCGAGGCGCGGGCGATCGGCACTTCGGCCGATCCGGTGATGCTCGAGGTGTTCAACAACCT
>DAOTEJ010000074.1:0-13079 GCA_035454085.1 Burkholderiaceae bacterium
GGCGGCGGCCTGGCGCTTGATGCGGGACTTGTCGTCCTCGGCGGCGGTGAGGCGGCCCTTGGTGGGGTCGTCGGCCTTGTCGAGGTAGAACGCGCGGCCCATGCGGGTGAGCAGCAGGGCGTCGTCCTTGGAGACGTCGTGCGATTCGCCGATGTCGGCATGGGTGGAGACTTCTTCGCCGGCCAGTTGGCAGGCCTCGGCGATCAGGATCTTGGGCATGGTGACCTCTGGAAAGAGTGCGGCCCGCCGGATGACGGGCCGCGAGGGCGGTGCAAAGGCGCCTGGCGGCGCCCCGGGCTTAGGTGGTGAGGGCGTCCTGCATGCTGGAGAACGACGCGGCGTAGCGCACGCTGACGTCGACGTCCTGCAGCGCCACCACGCGCTTGGTGCCGGCCGTGGAGCCGGTGTACGGGTCGAGCATGATGTCGAGCCCGCCCCACAGCGCGATGATCAGGTCGGACCAGTTGCCGTAGATGATCGCCGAGCACACGCCGTTGCTCGTGCCCTTGGTGAGGTTGCTGGGGACCTGGTTGCTGACCTCGGCGCGCGCGCCGTTGAGCTGGCCGTCGGTACCCCACACCGGGATGCCGTTGGTGCCCGAGAACATCTGGGTCTTCTTGAGCTTGCCGCGCACCTTGGTGTTGGTGAGGTAGCCCAGCGCGCCCGTGGGCGCGTTGGCGTTGGCCACTGCGCTCTCGAGGTCGACCAGGTGGTCCCAGGTGGGCGCCAGGCCGTTGGTGCCGCCCGCGACCGAGCCGATGCCGGCGGTGTTGAGGATGCCGCGCGGCTGGTTGGACGCGCCCGTGCCGGCGATAGCGCCGAGGTCGATCATCAGGGCGATGGTGCGCGCGATGTCCAGACGCACGAAGGCCTCGACCGAGATCGAGCTTTGCAGCAGCAGGCGGCGGGAGTAGTCCACGTAAGCGCCCGCCGTCTTGGGCGTGAGCGCCACCTGGTCGAAGGCGGGCTGGCTCTCGGTGGGGGCGTTGTTCTCTGCCACCCAGTAGCCGGTAGACCCGGCCGTGGCGCGCGGGATGGCGACGTTGCCCTGCAGGTCGGTGAGCATGGTGGTGCCCATGCCCATGACCTTCATCTGGTTGACCAGGATGTCGATGAAGCTCGAGGCGAGCAGGTCGGTGGCCACCAGGTTGCCACCGGCGGTAGGCGTGCCCACGGTCAGGTCGCGGGTCTGGCCCATGCGGCCCAGGCCCATGAGGCGGCGCATGAGCATCTGCGTGGCGCGATCGGCGTCGGCGCTGCCGATGTCGAGCGGCGAGCCCAGCACGTCCACGGGGATGGTGAAGGCGCCGGCACGGTCGGCGCGCACGTCGAGGCGCTTGTCGGCCGCGGCGCGGGCGCACTCGATCTCGAAGGCGGCCATCTTGCGCACGGCCTGGTCGTCGGGGAAGAGCGTGGCGGCGATCAGGTTGGCGAAGCGGAAGGCCTGCACTTCCTTCTTGCTCAGGCCGATCTCGCCCGACTCGGCGAGCTTGAGGGTGCCGCTGCGCTCGAGGCCCGCAAACACCTGCTCGCGGAAGGCGTCATAGGCGGTGCCGGCCTCGATGGCGGCCTCGGCCTCGGCGCGCACGTTGAACTTGGCGCCCAGGGCGGCGATGTCGCGCACGCGCTGACGCTCCATGCCGGCACCGGCCTCGCGCTCGCGGCGCGCGGCGGCGGCGTCGACGGTGATGTGGGGCTCGGCCTTGGCGGCCGGCTCGGTGACTTGCTGTTCGGTCTTGTCCATGATGATGGAGTCCTTGCTCGGGGAAGGGGTGGCCCGCGCCAACAGGCCGCGGAGGTGCTGCAGCTGCGCGTCGCGCCCGACGCCGACGGTGGGATCCGCCGGCACAGCCACGATCGAGCATTCGTACGGCTCCCAGTCGGTGACGAGGTATTCGTCGCCGTCGTCGCCCGACTTCACGAGCTTGAGCTCGTGAATGCGGTAGCCGACGCTGACCAGCGAGCGAATGCCGTCGCGCACGTCTTGGAAGATTTCTTCGGCGCGCGCGCTCTTGCCAAAGCGCACCAGGGCCCGCCCTTTGCGGTCGTCGCCGATCCACGCCTTTTCAACGACGCCCACCTGGTCACGCGTGGAGTGATCGACCAGAAGGGGATGGCGCGCGCTGTTGAGCCGGCCAAGGCGCACAGCGGTGCGGTCATGCGAGAGCACTTCGCGGCCCCACCAGCGGTCATAAGGCTCTTCGCTGGAGAAGGCGATCTCGAGGGTGCGATTGTCGGCGTCGAGCGCGGCGCGATCGAACTGGGCCGAGCGCTCGAAGCTCTGTTCTTCGGGGGCCAGGTCGCGGACCTGGGCGGCGGCGTCAGGGAGCATTGGCGGCGTCCTTGGTGGAAGACGATCCGGCGGCGGCGTTAAGCGGGCCGAGGATCTTGGTGAGGCGGGCGATGTCTTTCTCGAGCTCGCGCCAGGTGGCCTCGGGGTCGCGGCCGAGCTCGCGCAGCACCGCGGAGTAGCTGGTGAGGCCGTTGCGCAGCTCGGTGACCTTGGCCTCGGCATCCTTGGCGGGGTCGACCCATGCCCAGCGGCGGCCCTGCCAGCGGGCGACGTCGTATTTGCCGAACTTGCTCACCGGCAGCGTGCCGAGCTGGGCAGACACGAACGCGTAGTCCAGCCATTCGGTCCACAGCGGGGCAAGGAAGGCGTCGACCATGGCCGACTGCAGCGTCATCCACTCTTCGCGGGTCTCGAGCAGGCCGGCGCGGATGCTGCTGTAGTTGACGTTTTCGAGGTCATTGGCGAGCGTGCTGTAGTCGGCACCGATGCCGCTGGCCACGCCGCGCAGCATGGCCTTGACGAAGACGTCGAAGTTGGCGTGCGGGTAGTCGGGGTCGAACTGCTTGAAGTCGTAGCCCGCGGGGAGCTTCTCAAAGGTGCCCGGGGTGGCGTCGCGCACCAGGTTGTCGGCGGCGTCGGTGTCGTCGGCGAGGGCTTGCGCGGCGGCGAGGGTGTCGGGCTCGTCGGCGGGCGGGATGTAGAAGCCCATGTTCGAGGCGCCGACGCGGGCGGCAATGATGGCGGCCTCTTCGTAGCCGCCCAGGTCGTTGAGGCGGCGCATGGCGCTGTGAATCCAGGGCACGCCGCGCACCTGGTCGGGCTCTTCTTGGATGAAGTGGTGCCAGATCTCGGAGGCGGGCACGCGCTCGCGGCGGGCGGCCCAGGCGCTCTCGACGCTCGAGAGCAGGTAGTAGGCGACCGGCTTGCCCCAGGTGTCGACCTCGATGCCCATGCGGATGCGGTGGCCGTTGGGCAGATCGGCGCGGTAGCTGTCGTCGACCAGGGCGGCGTCGATCACCTGCAGCTGATAGCCAAAGGCCCCAAAGCCGCGGCCACGCACGCGGCGCACGAAGAACTCGCCATCGCGCGCCCAGCTCAAGGCCAGCAGACGGCACAGCAGGGCGAAGCTGAGGCGCCCGGTGACGTCGCACTCGCCGCGGCGCGCCCAGCGGCCGAAGGCCTGCTCGCAGACGGCCTTGTCGAATTCGTCGATCGTGCCGTCGGGGCGCAGGCAGGGCACCGACAGCGCGAACCCCGCCGGGCCGACCACGTGGGTCTGCACCATGCGTAGGAATTTCTTGACGTAATCGTTGTCCTTGGCCAGCTGACGCGAGCGCCCGCGCAGGATGCGCAGGCTGCGCTCGAGGTCGAGGTTGATGGCGACGTGGTCGCCCTTGAAGCTGGCGGTGAGGTTGTTCTGCGCAGCGCCCGCGTAGGAGCGCACCATGCGCACCGCGCCGCGGCGCACGGGGGCCGCGGGCGCGGGAGCACCGCCCAGCAACCACTGAGCCAAGCGAGAGCGCAGGGACATCAGATCCTCGTGAGAATGCGCCGACGGGCAGGCGTGGCCCCGGCGGCGATGCGCTCTTCGTTGGCGACCTGGACTTCCCAGTACGCGATGAGCTTGATGATGTCTTCGGCGGCGCGGAACTTCATGCGGCGGCCGGCGATTTCGTACTCGGCCACAGTGCCCTGGCTGGCGCTGTAGGTGGACAGCGCGGCGCGCAGCTGTTCGAGCGCGCGCTGCGCGACGCTGCGCCCATCCACCCCCGCCGCCATGGTGCGCGGGTCGGGCAGGATGGTGAGCTGGCCCTGCTCGAGGGCGTAGCTCTCGCCGGCGCGCTCGACGTAGCTGGCCCAGGTGTAGGGGCCGGGCTGCCAGAGCTTGGTGACGCTGGCGGCGGCGTTGGGCTGGTGGTCGGCGCCCGCCGCGCTGCAGGTGAGCGTGATGACGGGCAGGCCGGCGGTCTGGGGGACCAGGCGGTAGGTGAGCACCCAGCCGGCGGTGGCGGGGTAGTCGGGCGTGACGGTGGGGGCCGGGTTGAAGGTGTCGCCGGCGATGATCTGCGTGACCTGCATGGGCGGCCCTAGTGAATGGTGGCGCTGCCGATGCGCGCGCTGCGGCGGGGGGCGCTGGCGGCGCCCAGGCGGGGCGACACGCGCACGGGGGTGGCAGCGCCGAGGCGCACCACCGGGGCGGCGAGCTGCACGCGGCCCAGGCGGGTGCGGCCGGGGACGGTGTAGACGTCGGGGTCGTAGAGCAGGCCGCTGGCGGTGACGGCGGCCACGGCGGCGGCGGCGAGCGGCTTGGCCACGCCCAGGGCGGCGCCGGCGGTGAGGCTGGCCACCGCGGCGGCGCTGAGGCCGGTGGTGACGGTGAGCGCGGCGCCGGCCTGCGCGGCGGCCAGCGCGGCGGCGCTGAGGGGCACCAGCACGGTGAGCGTGGCGCCGGCCTGGCCCTGGGCCACGGCGCCGGCGGCCAGGCGCACGGTGAGGGCGAGCGTGGCGGCGGCCTGGGCGCTGGCTACGGCATTGGCCGCGAGGCTGCTGGCGCTGGTGACGGTGAGCCCGGCGCTGGCGGCGGCCTGGGCGATGGCGCCGGCGCTGAGGGTGACGGTGAGCGCCAGCGCGCCGCTGGCGGTGGCGGCGGCCACGGCGCTGGCGGCCAGCGGCTTGCCCACGGCGAGTGCGGCGGCGGCGCTGGCGCCGGCCTGGGCGGCGGCGGCCAGGCTGGCGGCGCCGGTGACGGTGAGGTCGGCCGTGGCGCTGCCCTGCGCGGCGGCGGCGGCGGCCAGGGCCTTGGTGAGGCTGAGCCCCGCGCTGGCCTGGCCTTGGGCGATGGCGGCGGCCACCAGCTGCACGGTGAGGGCGAGCGCGGCGCTGCCGGTGGCGGCGGCCGTGGCGCTGGCGGCCAGGGGCTTGACCACGGCCAGCGGTGCGGCGGCGGTGGCGCCGGCCGTGGCGGCGGCGGCGAGGGCCTTGGCGAGGGCGAGATCGGCGCCGGCGGTGGCGGCGGCGGTGGCGGCGGCGTCGAGGGCGACCGAGCCGCTGGTGGTGACGCCGGCGCCGAGCAGGAGGTAGCGGCGCAGGCTCATGGGGCGATCAGGGCCAGGGGGTTGCGGGTGACGGCGGCGAGCAGGGCGTCCGGCAGGCGGCGCTGGAAGACGGCGTGCAGGGCGACCTGGCCGCGCGTGAAGTACTGGCTGGTGTTGAAACTGCGATCGCCGTGCCAGAGCAAGCGCCCGCCGGTGATGCTGTTGGGCGCCACGCCGCCCGAGCCGAAGCTGGCGAGCAGCAGGCCGTCGCGCCACAGCACGCGCGCGGGGACATTGGCGGCAGCCACGGCCCATGCGTGCCAAGTGGAGTCGACAATATTTCCGGTGAACGAAAGGCCGGTATTTGCGCTATCGCCGCTGCCGTGATAGCAGCCGATTTGGTTGGAGCTGCCGTCGTTTTGGATGCCGGAATTCAGGATGCTGCCGTCGCTGCTGCTGGTGCTGTACACGGCAGACCAATCGCCCGCGACCGCCGTGACCCGCGCCACGCACAGGTGCGTGTAGTTCTGCGGCGTGTAGAGCGACTGGCCCGCGGCGTCGTCAATGCGGCCGCCGCCGACGCCGCCGCCGGCGACGTTGTCGGCCGCCATGCCGCGCAGGTGGCCACGCGGCACGGGGCGCGTGCCCCAGCTGCTGCCGATGCGGCGGTTGACCCAATCGACCGGGATGCCGTTGGGGAAGGTGATGAGCGCCGAGCACCAGCGCGCGGCGGGGTGGGCGAGGTTGAGCCGCACGCCGGCCTGCGGAATGACGCCGGCCAGGGCCGCCTGCAGCAGCCGGGCCATTACACGCTGACGCCGGCCTGGGTGGCGTACTGGGCGCTGCCGGCGGTGAAGGCGGCGCCGCTGTCGTTGCGCACGACGATCTTGAGATAGGGCGGCACGTAGCCCAGGGCGCTGGCCACGCTGAACACGCCACGCTGGGCGGTGGTGTTGGTGTTGAGCGGCAGGGCGCCGAGCAGGTAAAGGTTGGGCTCGTCAACGGCGCTGCTGCCGGACTCTGGGCCGGTGGTGTAGTTGGTGCCGTCGAGACTGGCCTTGGCGAACACGAGCAGCTGCTTGTTGCCGCTGACCGTGCCGGGGGTGACGGTGATGCCGACCAGGAGGTCGAGCGGGTCGACGGCGGAGAGGTCGATGGCGCCGCTGACGGCATAGGTGGCCGCGGCGAGCGTGGCCAGGCCGGTGATGGTGAGGCTGCTGGCGGCGCTGGTGTTGGCTTTGATGTCGGCCATGCGGCGCCCTAGATCTGGGTGAGGGCGACGACGACGTCGTACTCGCCGATGGTGCCCTCGAAGCCGAGCAGCCCGGGGCTGGCGAGCGTGCCGGTGCCGGTGACGAAGATCTTTTCGCCGCGGTTGGCGGGGCGCTTGCTGATGGCCGCGAGGTGGGTGCGCTGGTCGATGGCGAGCTGCGCGGCGCCGGAGAAGATGTCGGCAAACGCGGCGCGCACCTGGGGCAGCGAGGGGTTGATGGTGTAGGTGCCGTTGAACATGCGCGCCCAGCCGTCGCGCTCGGCCGCGCTGCGGTTGATGTAGGTGGTCCAGCTCCAGACGGTGCCCTCGGCGCTGACCTGGCTGGTGATCTCTTGCTCGGCCACGCGGGTGCGCCACACGATGACGGGGCTGGGCTGGGCGAGCCACTCGACCATGGCGCCGGTGGCGAAGGCGGTGCGCGCGGCGACGAAGGCGGGGTCGGTCTCGGCCAGCAGGGCGGCCTTGAGGGTGACGAGCTGGGCGGGGGTCATGGCGGCCTTAGGGGGCGTAAGTCAGTGCAGCAAGGTGCGGGGCGCGGCCTTCGGCGGCGGCCAGGGCGAGCTCGAGGCGGTGGTGCTCGCCTTCCAGCCAGGTGCAGCGGGTGCGCAGCAGGTCGTTCTGGCGGCGCTCGAGGGCGAGCAGGGCTTCGGCCTCGCGCAGGGCGTCGAGCACCAGGCCGGCGCGGGCAGCGCGGCCGCGGCGCAGGGCGGCGGCGGCGCGGGCGCTGGCCTCGGGGCGGGGGATGGGGCCGAGGCGCGGGGCGGGACCGGCCACGCGGCTACTGCGCGAGGATGGCGGGCCCGCTGGCGGCCAGGATGGCGGTGACGTTGGCCTCGAGGCGGGCAGCGTCGCGGGCGGCCTCGGCGGCGTGGCCATCAGCCGTGGAGGCGCTGTTGGGGCGCATGAAGGCGCCGCTGGTGATGAGGCAGAGCAGCACGTCGCGGCGCAGCTGCGCGGCGCGCTGGTTGGGGTTGAGGGGCGCGGGGCCGTTGCTGGCCTCGGGGGCGAGCGCGGCAGGGGGAGAGGCGCGCTCGAGGGCCGCGACCTGGCGCTCGATGCGCGCGGCCTGGGCTTGCTCGAGCAGCAGGCGCGCGGACGCGACCTCGGACTGCTCGGCGGCGGCGGCGGCTTGCTGCTCGAGCGCGGCGGTCTGGCGAGCGATGGCCTGGGCTTGGGCAGTGCTGGCGGCGGCGAGCGCGGCGGTGGCGGCGACGCCATCGGCCGCGGCCTTGGCCTGGGCGGCGGCGGCGTCGGCGAGCTTGTCGGCGGCGGCGGCGGCGCGGGTTTCGTATTCGGTGAGGGCCATGGCTTACTCGAAGGTGAGGGTGAGCGCGCCGGCCGGGAACACGGGCCACGGCGGGGGCGGGAAGACGACGGCCGCGGCCGGGCTACGCGCACGCCAACGCGACCAGCGCTGGCGCGTGGCCGCGGCAGCGGCGCGACGCGCAGCGCGGGCGGCGCGGGGCAGCGGAATCACTGGAAGGTGACGGTCAGGGCGCCGCTGGCAAATTGCACGGTGTCGCCGGAGTTGATCGTCTTGCTGGTGCCGAGCGCGACGCAGACCCACATGTTGCCGCTGGTGAGCGAATCCATGAGGCCGATGTGCGTGACGGTGCCCCACCCGGCGGAGGGGTTGGGCGAGAAGGTGATGGCGCTGTTGTTGCTGGTCTGGCCGCCAGTGCCCGAGCTGGCCACCGTGCTGCCGGCCGACTGGGTGCCGGCCCAGTTGGCGAGCGACGCGGCCAGCGAGGCGCGGGCGTAGCTGCCGCCGGTGACCTCGGTGCCGACCGCGGAATCCGAGCAGGCCGACGTGAAGAGGGCCACGTACCAGGTGGCGGGCGCGCCGAGCGTCTGGGCGCGCATCACGGCGTCGATGATTTTGTTTTCGGCGTAGTCGGTCAGCGCCTGGGCGCTGGCGAGCTGCGGCGCGAGGGCGGCCAGGCCGAGCAGGAAGACGGCCAGCGCGCGCGAGGCGGCGGTGCCGAGACGGTGGATCAGGTTCATGGCAGGACCTCTTGCGGGGGTTGAGCGGGTGAGCGGTGAATTACCAGCGGCCGACGAAGCCCTTGGGCTTGGCGATGCGGCCGACGCGCCGCGGGGTGCGCGGGGTGGCGTCGGGGGGTGGGGCGGACGGGGCTGCAGGGGCGGCCGGGTCTTGTGAGTCGGGGGCTGCGGCGTCTTCATTGGACTCGGGCAGCAGGCTGCGCTGGGCGAGCTTGGCGCGCAGGCGCTCCCAATCCGGCGCGCGCCAGCGCGGCAGGCCGAGGAAGTGCGCGGCGGCCAGGGCGTAGACGGTGCAGTCCAAAGCCTCGTTACGGCGGCCGGCGGGCTTGAGCCATTCGAGCTTCGGGCGGCCTTTTACGTAGCGGGTGGCCAGGCGCTCGGCGGTGATCTGCTCGAACACTTCGCGCGGGGCCCAGGTGGGCAGGTGCACGTAGCCCGGGCCGGGGGCCGCCAGGCGCAGGCGGCCGTAGAGGGTGGCCTTGCCGGTGTCGGCCCCCACCGGCCAGAGCTTGACGCCCTTGCGCAGCTTGACGCCGCGGAAGTTGACGTCGAGGTCGGTGGGCTTGCCCAGCACCGGCTTGCCGGCTTGCGACTGCCCCTTGACGGCCAGCACGCGGCGCCAGGCGCGCGTGCGGGCGTAGTGGTAGACCTCGCTGGTGTGGTGGCCGCCGCTGTCGATCGCGGTGGCGGCGATGCTGAGGGTGCCTCCGCTGCCGTGGGCGAACTGCACCTCGAGCAGGGCGTCGAGCGCGACCCAGGGGCTGGTGGGGCCGTCGAGCTCGCTGGGCGAGCCGTGCAGCACTTCGCGCTCGACGAGCCAGGACTCTTCGCCGGGACCGTAGGCCCAGACGTAGGCCTCGAGGCGGTCGGCCTGGACGTCGACGCCGGCCACGAGGACCAGGGCACGCTCGGGTACGGTGCGGCGCTCGAGGGGCTCGGCGCGGCGCTGGAGCTCGCCCTCGGACACCTTGTCGCCGGCGTCTTCCCAGGTCTCGGCCAGCACCGTATTGGTCCAGGCGCGCAGCTTGGACACGTCGCCGGCCTTGGCGGCTTCGTTGGCCTCGTAGAACTCGGCGGCGGCGGTTTCCCAGCTGTACCAGCCGAGCGGCGAGTAGAGCGCGCTGAGGTGGAAGCTGGCGACGCGGCCTGCGGTGCCTTCGGCGATCCACCGCCCATGCGCGAGCATGTAGGGCTTGTGGTGTTCTTCGATCAGCGTGGCGCAGTGCGCGCAGGCGTAGCGCACGGTGCCGGGGATGGGGGCGCCGACGTCATCGCGCTGCCAGCGCACGTTGGGCCACGCGAGCACCTGCTCGACCTGGCAGTGCGGACAGGGGACGTGGTAGCGGCGGCGGTCGCCGGCCAGGTAGGCGGCCTCGATGCGGCTGAAGTCGCGCAGCGTGGGCGTGCTGGTCTTGAGGATCTTGCGCCGCGCGAAGGTGGCGGTGCGGCGTTCGGCCAGGCCGACGGGATCGCCCTCGCCGTCGACGTCGAGCGGGAAGGCGTCGATCTCGTCGAGGAACAGGTAGCGCACCGGCATGGAGCGCAGGCCCGCGGCGCTGTTGGCGCCGGCCAGCAGCAGCACGCCGCCGGGGAAGTCTTTGAGCAGGGTGGTGTTGGCTTCGTCGCGGGAGCGGTTTTCGCTCACCTTGTCGCGCAGGCGCGGGGTCTCGAGCACCATCGGGGCGATGCGCTGGCGGCTGTAGCGCTTGGCCAGGTCGATGGTGGGCTGCACGGCCATGATGGGGCCGGGGGCGACGTCGATCACGTAGCCGAGCCAGTTGTTGCCGGCCTCGCTCTTGCCGACCTGGGCGCCCCACTGCAGCACGACGCACTCGACGTCGGACGATTCAGAGAGCAGATCGGCCGGTTCGCGCACGTACGGGGTGCGGTCGGAGCGATACGGGCCGGGTTCGGCCGCGCCCTTGCTGCTGAGCATGCGGTAGGCGTCGGCCCACTGGCTGACGGTGAGGTCAGGCGGGGGGGCGAAGCCATCGGCCGCGGCGGCGCGCAGCAGGTCCCACGCCGCAAGCATCAGGCCGGGGGCTCTTCGGCCGGCAGGACGGTGAGCTGGGCAAGGACCTGGCGCAGCTCGTCGGCCAGCATGCGGCGGCACGCGGCGGCGTCGGATTCAGCGGCGAGCTGGGCGGCGAGGCGATCGGGCACGGCGAGCAGGGCATCGCGCACGCTGCGGGCCAGGGCGAAGGTGGCGCGCTTGACGTCGCCGGCATCGAGCAGGGAGCCGTGGGCCTTGCTCAGCTCGATCTCGGCGAGCTCGGCTTCGGCTTGCTCGCGCCGGGCCTTGGCCACCATGAGCCGGCCGGCGGCATCCATGCCGGGAATGTCGGGCAGCGCAGGCAGGCCGGCGGCGGATTGAGCGGCAGCGTGGGCAGCGCGCGCGGCGAGGTCGAAGGCAGCCGCCGAGGGGCCGGGACGATCGAGCACCGTGACCTCGGCGCCACGCTGCTGCAGGCTGCGCAGCTGCTGCTCCGGGTCGGTGTGCAAACGGTACTGGATCGCGGCAGCGTCCAGATCGAACTGGCCGTTGGCCGAGCGGCTGATGCGGCCGGATTTCTCGGCCTTGCTCACCGCCTGGCGCGTGATGCCCAGCGCGCGGGCGAGGTCGGCACCTGATCCGTAGCGAGCGGCCATCGTCGTGTCAACCGTGGGAGGGGAATGTCAACGCCACCGTCAACCCCACCCGCACCCCGTCACTATCGCAAAAACGCGGTTCGAATTACCCGCGCGGGAAGGTCGGGGGAAGGACCCGCGAGGCGCGCGAGGTTGGCTGGCGATCAGGCACTAGCGCGCGGGCACCAGCGCACGGTGCGCGGCACTAGCGCGCGGTGCGTAGCGCGAAGGCCAGCGCCTTGTCGTACTCGCGGCTGAGGTCGCGCTCGATCACGCGCTCGGCGATGGCGAACAGGGGCAGGCGCTTGCGGTAGCTGGCTTGCTTGACGAAGAACAGGAGGCACTGCACGCGGCCGTCGGCGGTGCGCTCCCACACACCCCATGGCAGTCGGCCGCCGTTGCGCGCGCGCTGCTGCAGGCTAGGCGATGAGTAGAAGATGTCGCGCAGCCTGCTGCCGCGCCGCTTCTTGCTGGCCGTGGTGCGGTTGTACGTGTAGCCCTTGCCTGCGCCAGCCGATGGTCCGGCACTGAGCGCCGACAGGATCTGCACCAGCTCGCCGCGCGCCTGGTTGCCAAAGCGATCGAGCTTAGCCCCGCTGCCCGGCACGGTGACGTAGCCCTGAGGCAGCACGCCGTACTGAGCCAGTAGGCTCTCGAAGCCCTTGCGGCCGCGCGCCCCACCAAAGACCTGCGGGTACAGGTAGTGGTGCGGCTGATCCTGCGGGTCGCCGCGGCGGTCGACCAGGAAGACCTCGGCGCGCAGCCGCTCTTTGGTGGCCTTACGAATGCGCACCGAGCGCAGCGCCCAGGGCGTGGGCCGATCGAACACGCTGCCGATCGCCTTGCTCACCTCGGTGCGCGCCGTGGAGGCGGTACGCGTGAGCGCCACCGCCATGGCGAAGCGCTTCTGCTTGTCGAGCTGGTCGAGCAGGCTGAACGCGGCCTTGAAGTCGGCCTTGATGGTGATCATCGCCGAGCAGGCCTGGAAAGGGTGACGCCCGCGTCGGCTGGGCCTGGGCGGGCGTCGGTGCGCTGTAACCTGATGGGAGGATCAGGTTCCCGGGCGGGCGCTCCGCACGAGTGTAGGCACTTTCGCACAGAGTTGGGAAAGTCTACAAATTCAATCTGCGCTGGGCGCGTGCTCGGGTTTGCCCGGTGAGCGACCCCAGGCCGCGCCACTGCCCAGCGGTGCACTGCCCGCGAGCCCGCGCCCACCACGGCACGCGCCAGGCGCCGCCCTGCCCCGTTGTTCACCATTTTCCTGGCATCACGAAAATGGCCGCCCGCTGGGAAGTGGTGCAGTGTGGTGCGGAGTGATGCACGCATCAATCCACCTCGAGCTCGCGCGCCGGGCGGCGCCAGGTGGCGGCCAGGGCCAGGTCGCGGGCGGCGGCGTCGGCCTTGCGGGCGGCGATGGCCAGCAGCTCGCGGGCGAGCTCGCGGTCGGCCTCGCACAGGCGCAGGTGCAGCGCGCGGCGCGTGATGTGCAGCACCCCGGCGGTCTGCTCCAGGCTGCGCCCCTCGCGCTGCAGGTACACCGCGCGCACCGTTTCGGCCAGGCGCCGGCCGCGCTGCGGGTCGGTGGCACTGGTGCGCAGCGCGCCCACGGCGGCCTCGGTCTCGAAGGCCTCCTGGTCGTTCGACGAGATCAGCGTGTCCGGCCCGATGTTGGCCGATCCATCCACGCGCACCGCATCCCAGGCCGAAGTCAGGCCGCGCGCGTTGCCCGATAGGCGCGAGGTGTAGTGCCACACTGCCCAGCGTTGCAGCCGCTCGTGGATCGACGCGATTCTTTGCACCTTGCGCACTCCCTTGATTGTCGGGTTTCGCCACCCCAAGGCCCCCC
>DAOTEJ010000075.1:0-12973 GCA_035454085.1 Burkholderiaceae bacterium
GCCATCGCCGAGGGCACCTGCATGGTGCGCCTGCTGCAGGTGATGCTGCGCTTCTGGCACCACGAGTCCTGCGGTCAGTGCACGCCTTGCCGCGAGGGCATGGGCTGGATGCACCGGATCATCGACCGCATCGTCGCGGGCAAGGGCCAGGCCGGTGACCTCGAGCGCCTCATCGCCATCGCCAACGCCAACGACGGCACGACCATCTGCGGCATGGGCGACGCCGCGGGCTACGCCACGGTCGGCTTCCTGGACAAGTTCCGCGACGAGTTCGAGCACTACCTGGCGCACGGCCGCTCGCTGTGCGACGGCGTGCTCGACGTGACCGGGGGTTGGGATGCCTGAGTTCTTCATCAACGGCCAGCCGGTGCACGCCGAGCGCGACCAGACCGTCCTGCAGGCGGCACTGGCGGCGGGCTTCTACATCCCCTACTTCTGCTGGCACCCGCACCTGTCGGTGGCCGGCAACTGCCGGCTGTGCGTGGTCGAGGTCGAGGGCGAGAAGGGTGGCTCCAACTGGATGGAGATCTCCTGCAACATGCCCATCACCGAGGGCATGCGCGTGCTCACCGACAGCGAACCGGTGCGCGAGCGCCGCCGCCAGACGCTGCAGCTCGTGCTCCTGAACCACCCGGTGGACTGCGGCATCTGCGACAAGGCCGGCGAGTGCAGCCTGCAGGACGCGCACTACGCCTACAACGGCGAGCTGTCGGCCTCGCGCGAGGCCAAGGTGGCGGGCCCGAAGTTCCATGAGCTTTCCGAGCGCATCGTGCTCGACAACGAGCGCTGCATCCTGTGCTCGCGCTGCGTGCGCTTCACCAACGAAGTGTCCGGCTCCCACTCGCTGGGCATCCAGTTCCGCGGCGACCACTCGCTGGTGCGCGCCGCCGAGGACGGCAGCTTCGCGCGCGACCCGTACTCCGACAACGTGGTCGACATCTGCCCGGTCGGCGCCCTGCTCTCGCGCCAGTTTCTCTACCGATCGCGGGTCTGGTACCTGGAGCCGACGCCCTCGGTGTGTCCGGGCTGCGCCCGCGGCTGCCACGTCAACCTGTGGCACCGCAAGCGCGAGTGGGCGCTGCGCGAGGTCGGCAAGGACGAGAACCTGCGCATCCAGCGCATCACCCCGCGCCCCTGCGAGGAGGTCAACGGCGACTGGATGTGCAACACGGGGCGCGATCTGGTCGCCTACTACGAGCGGCCGCGCGCCGCCAGCCCGCTGCTCAAGGGCGCGCCCGCCTCGGCCATCGAGGCCCTGGCGCGCGCGCGCGAGCTGCTGCGCGCGGCGCAGCGCCCGGTGGCGGTGGTCTCGGGCTGGGCCTCGAACGAGGAGCTCGCGGCGTTTCGGGCGGCCTTCGGCTCGCGCCTGGGCTGCGTGCTCAAGACCGACCGCCCGGCCGCGCCGGGCGAGCCGGTCGCGGACGAGGTCCTGATCCGCGCCGACAAGAATCCCAATACCCGCGGAGTGCAGGAGGCGCTGGGGCCGCTGGCGCCCGAGGTGCCGGCGGACGCCGACCTGCTGCTCGTCTGGGGCGAGGGCTACGACCTGGCCCAGGCGCCGCGCGGAGCACGCTTGATCCTGATGTCGGCCTTCCTGGCGCCCGAGAACGGCCATGCCGACGTGTTCCTGCCCCTGTCGCTGCCCATCGAGCGCGCCGGGCACTGGACCAACGAGGCCGGCGTCACCAGCCGCTTCGAGCCTTGCTTCGCGCCCCCGGCCGGGGTGCTGCACGCCGAGTCGATCCTCGCCCAGCTGGCGAGCCACGAGGAGGCCACGGCATGACCCAGGACCTCGTGGTCTATACGGCCTACATCGCCTACGCCATCGCGGTGCTGATGGGCTTCGGCACCATCCTCACCTGGGTCGAGCGCAAGCAGGCCGCGGTCATGGCCGACCGCATCGGCGCCAACCGCGCTTACTTGAGGCTTCCCTTCACCCAGGTGAAGCTCGTGTGGTGGGGCCTGTTCCACGGCATGGCCGACGGCCTGAAGATGCTCCTCAAGGAGGACTTCAAGCCGCGCGCCTACGACTGGTACGCGTACGAGGTCGCGCCCTGGGTGGCCTTCGTGCCGGTGCTGCTCGTGTTCGCCGTCGTGCCCTTCGGCGGCACCATGGTGCCGGGCGAGCTCTTCCCCTCGCTCAGGGACTGGTTCGGCGACCGCAGCTACCCCATGCAGATCGCCACGCTCGACGCCGGCCTGCTGATCGTCTTTGCCTTCGGCGGCATGACGGTGATCGGCGCGATGCTCGCCGGCTGGTCGTCCGACAACAAGTTCTCGCTGCTGGGCGCGCTGCGCGCGGGCTCGCAGATGATCTCGTACGAGGTGGTGATGGGCCTCACGGTGCTGGGGCTCATCGTCATCTACGGCACCGTGGATCTCGACGCGATCGTGCGCCAGCAGTCCGGCACGGCGCTGGGCATTCTTCCCGCCTGGGGCATCGTGTTCCAGCCCTTCGCCGCGGTGCTGTTCCTGACCGCCGCCATGGCCGAGAACAAGCGCGCGCCCTTCGACCTGCCCGAGGCCGAGTCCGAACTCATCGCCGGCTACTTCACCGAGTACAGCGGCATGAAAATGGGCCTGTTCATGTTCGCCGAGTTCATCGAGATCGCGATCATCGGCGCGCTCTTCACCACGCTCTTCCTGGGCGGCTACAACCTGCCCTGGCTCACCGACGCGGGTTTCGTGTTCCCCGGCGGCGCGACGCTGGAGATGAGCCACGGCCTGGTGGTCGTCACGCAGATGCTCACCTTCCTGGCCAAGGTCTTCGTGGTCTGCAGCTTCCAGATCCTGGTGCGCTGGACGCTGCCGCGCTTCCGCTACGACCAGCTGCTGCGCTTCGCCTGGAAGTTCCTGTTCCCGCTGGCGCTCGCCAACCTCTGCGTCACCGTGCTGGCGGTCTGGGCCGTGAGGGCCTTCTGAGATGAAGCGCGCCCCGATCGTGCGCAAGCGCTACTGGAACGAGCCCGCCATGGGCGGCTGGGAGCGCTTCTACCTCTTCGAGGTCGTGCGCGGCCTGGCCGTGACCAGCGCCGTCTTCCTGCGCAACATGGGCAAGTGGATGACGGGCCGCAAGGGCGCGCTGACCACCTACTACCCCGAGGAGCGCCGGGCCGATTACGCCCCGCGCAACCGCGGCAAGCACGTTCTGACGCAGCGCCCGGACGGCAGCCCGCAGTGCGTGGCCTGCAACATGTGCGCCACCGTCTGCCCGGCCAAGGTGATCGAGATCGAGGCCGCCTTCGACCCGCACGACGAAGCCCATCCCAAGAGCCCGCGCCGCTTCGCGATCGACTACTCGCGCTGCATCTTCTGCGGCCTGTGCGTCGAGGCCTGCCCCGAGGACGCGATCCGCATGGCGCCCGAGGTGCCCAATCTTCCCGGGCCGGTGCGCGGGCACATGTGGATCGAGATGGACGAACTGCTCACCTGGAATCCGCAACGCGACGTGGCCAAGCCCTACCCGGCCCGCCCGGTCCACCGGAAGCCCGCATGATGGACGCCCTGCTGCTGCACCTCGACGACGCGCTGCTCGCCTTCTTCGGGCTGGGCGCGCTCACCGGCGGGGTCCTGATGCTGGTGCTGCGCGAGCCGATGCGCGTGGCCATGGCGCTGGTCTCGACCATGGTGTTCCTGGGCGGCATCTACGGCCTGGTGGGGGTGCACTTCATCGCCGCCTTCCAGGTGCTGATCTACGTGGGCGCGGTCATGGTCTTCATGGTCTACGTGATCATGCTGCTCGACAAGCGCGACTCCTCGATGCGGCGCCGCTACACCCGTGCGACGGTGGCACTGGGAGCGGTCGCGGCGGCGGGCGTGCTCCTGCTGGGCCTCACGGCCGTGGTGGCGCGTGCTCCCGCGGCCATGGGCAAGCTGCGTTCCACGAGCTTCAGCCTGCAGGACTTCGCCACCGCCTTCCTGCGCGAGTACTGGCTGCAGTTCGAGCTGACCTCGGTGTTGCTGCTCGCCGCCGTGGTCGCCGCCATTGCCCTGATGAAGGGCTCGGGAGAGTCGCGTGGATAGGCTCAGCCTGCTGCTCATGCTGGCGATGGCGCTGTTCGTGCTGGGCCTGCTCGGGGTGATCGTGCGCCGCAACCTGCTCGTCATGCTGATGTGCATGGAGCTGATGATGAACGGGGTGAACCTGAGCCTCGTGACCTTCGCCCAGCAGCACGCCGAGCCCGCGGGCGCGGTGCTGGTGTTCCTGATCTTCGTGGTCGCCGCCGCCGAGATCGCGCTCGCCATCCCCATCGTGCTGCTTCTGTCACGCCGCCGCCACACGCTGGACGTGGGCGCATACAGCGAGCTGAAGGGCTGAGATGCACACCCTGGCCCTCATCGTCCTGGCGCCCCTGGCGGGATTCCTGATCAACGGCCTGCTGGGTCGCCGGCTGGGCGAACGCGGCGTGGCGATCGTGGGCTGCGCCCTGCCCTTGGCCGCCTTCGTGCTCACGCTGCAGGCCTTCGCAAGCCTGCTCGCCAGTGGCGCGCCCGTGCAGGAGGTGGCCTACACCTGGGCGCAGTTCGGCGCGCGCAAGCTCGAGATCGCCTTCTACCTGGACCGCCTCAGCGGCGTGATGACCCTGGTGGTCACCGGCGTGGGCACCGCGATCCACGTCTACTCGGTGGGCTACATGAAGGGCGACGAGAGCTACGCCCGCTACTTCGCCTACCTGAACCTGTTCCTGTTCTTCATGCTGCTGCTGGTCCTGGGACGCTCGCTGCTCGTGCTGTTCGTGGGTTGGGAAGGGGTGGGGCTCGCTTCTTACCTGCTGATCGGCTTCTGGTTCAGCGACCCCGAGAAGGCCGCCGCCGGCAAGAAGGCCTTCATCGCCAACCGCATCGGCGATGCCGCCTTCCTGATCGGCATGTTCGCCCTTTGGGCCACGCTCGGCACGCTCGACCTGCCGACCATCAACGAGACCCTGGCGCGGGGCGTGGGCGCGGCGGTGCCGGTGGGCCTGGTGGCGCTGATGCTGCTGATCGGCGCCACGGGCAAGTCGGCGCAGATTCCTCTCTACGTCTGGCTGCCCGACGCCATGGCCGGCCCCACGCCGGTGTCGGCGCTGATCCACGCCGCCACCATGGTCACGGCCGGCGTCTACCTCATCGCCCGCCTGCCGGCGCTCTACCTCGCGGCGCCCGACGTGGCGCTGCTGGTGTCGGCCGTGGGTGCCGCCACGGCACTGCTCGCGGCCACCATCGCGGTGGTGCAGACCGACATCAAGAAGGTGCTCGCCTACTCGACCATCTCGCAGCTCGGGCTCATGTTCGTCGCCCTGGGCGTGGGCGCCTATGCCGTGGCGGTGTTCCACGTCGTGACCCACGCCTTCTTCAAGGCCTGCCTGTTCCTGGGCGCCGGCTCGGTGATCCACGCGCTCTCCGGCGAGCAGGACATCCGCCGCATGGGCGGTCTGGCGCGGCGCATCCCGATCACCTTCGCGACCTTCGCCATCGCCACCGCCGCCATTGCGGGGCTGCCGCCGCTCGCGGGCTTCTTCTCCAAGGACGAGATCCTGTGGTTCGCCGCCGCCTCGCCGCACGGCTCCTGGCTGCTGTGGGCCGTGGCCTCGCTGGCGTCGCTGCTCACCGCGTTCTACATGTTCCGCCTGCTCTGGCTGGTGTTCTTCGGCTCGAGCCGGCTCACCCACGAGGCCGAGCATCACCTGCACGAATCGCCGTGGATCATGACCGGCGTGCTGGTGCTGCTCGCGGCGCTCTCGGCAGTGGGCGGCTTCTTCCCCATCCCGCACTTCCTGGAAGCGCAACTGCCGCTGCCCGAAGTGCCTCAGCGCCTCGCCCATCTGCAGTGGCCCCTGATCGGCGTGGCGGTGGCGCTCGCTCTGGCCGGCCTGGCCGCCGCAGCCTGGCTGTACGGCGGGGACGGGCGCCGCGCCCAGGGCATGGCCGCACACTTCCCGGCCGCGCACCGCCTCGTATCGGCGAAGTTCTACATCGACGAGATCTACCAGGCGCTGCTCATGAAGCCCCTGCTGTGGATCTCGGACTGGGTCTTCCTGCGCCTGGGCGACCGCCTGCTGATCGACGGCTCGCTCGACGGACTGGCCGGACTGGCGCGGCGCAGCGCGGGGCGCCTGTCGCGCGTGCAGAGCGGCAACCTGCAGTGGTACGTGCTCTTCGCGCTGGCCGGCATCGTCGGCGCGCTCCTGTGGATCTGGCGCCATGTCTGAAGCCTTCGTGCTCAACCTCGTGCTCTGGCTGCCAGTGGCCGGAATGGCCCTGGTCACGCTGCTGCCGGCGGGCCGCGACGGCACGGTGCGCTGGCTGAGCTTCTGGCTGCTGCTCGCGCAGTTCTTCCTGGCGCTGTGGATCACTCTGCGCTTCGACCCGGCGGTGGCCGGCCTGCAGTTCGCCACCAGCGTGCCCTGGATCCCCGGATGGGGCGTGCGCTACTCCATCGGGCTGGACGGCTACAACGTGCTGCTGGTGCTGCTCACCTGCTTCCTCGGGCCGCTGGTCGTGGCCGGCGCCACCACCGCGATCACCGCGCAGGTGCGCCTGTTCCACGCCATGGTGTTCTTCATCCAGTTCGCCATGCTCGGGGCCTTCGTGGCGCAGGATCTGCTGCTGTTCTACATCTTCTGGGAGGCCATGCTCATTCCCATGTTCCTGATGATCGGGATCTGGGGCGGGCAGCGCCGGCTCTACGCCACCTTCAAGTTCTTCCTGTACACCGCCTTCGGCAGCATCCTGATGCTGGCCGCGGTGATCTACCTGGTGTGGTGGCAGTCGCAGGCCACGGGCACTTTGTCCTTCGCCTTCGCCGACCTGCTGCGCACACCGGCGCCGCGCGAGGCGCAGATGTGGCTGTTCGCCGCCTTCGCCCTGTCGTTCGCGATCAAGGTGCCGATGGCGCCGCTGCACACCTGGCTGCCCGACGCGCACGTCGAGGCACCCACGGCGGGCTCGGTGATCCTGGCGGGCGTGCTGCTGAAGATGGGCACCTACGGCTTCATGAAGCTCGGCTTCCCGCTCTTCCCCGAGGCCACGCGCGCCTTCGAGCCGATGCTGCTCGCGCTGGCGGTGATCGGGATCGTCTACGGCGCCTGCCTTGCCCTGGTGCAGACCGACATCAAGAAGATCATTGCCTACTCCTCGATCAGCCACCTGGGCTACGTGATGCTCGGCCTGGTGAGCCTGGACATCGTGGGGGTGCAGGGCGCGATCCTGCAGATGGTCAGCCACGGACTGGTCGCGGGCGGGCTGTTCTTCATGGTGGGCATGATCTACGAGCGCTGCCATACGCGCGAGCTGGCCGCCTACGGAGGGCTGGCGAAGCTTCTGCCGGTGTACTCCGTCTTCTTCACGATCCTCATGCTCGCCTCGATCGGCCTGCCCGCCACCAGCGGCTTCGCCGGCGAGTTCCTGGTGCTGCTGGGCGCGTTCAACTCCGCCTGGCGCCAGCATCTGGCGGGCAACAGCTACGCGCTCGTGCTCAATGCCATCGCCGTGAGCGGGGTGGTGCTGGGCGCGCTGTACATGCTGTGGTTCGGGCAGCGCTTCCTGTTCGGAGCGAGCAAGGCACCGCACGCCCCGTTGCATGACCTGGTGCCGCGCGAGAAGGCCATCCTCGCCGCCATCGTCGCCGCGGTCTTCCTGCTCGGACTGTTCCCGCAAGAGGCCATGAAGCGCACCGAACTGGCGGCCCGCGAGTTCCAGCAACTCGTGCAGCGCGCCCCCGCCCACCTGAGCCTGCGATGAACTGGCAAATCCTCTTCGCCGCCATGCTGCCGCAGCACCTGCTGCTGGCAGGCATCGTCGTGCTGCTGCTGGCCGAGATCCTGCTTCCCCGACCCCAGGGATCGCCCCTGCTCGCGGCGCTGGCGGTCGCAGCCGCCGCGGCCGCCGCCTTCCTGCTGCAGCGCGCGGGCTTCCAGGGCACGCCCTTCCCGGGCCAGTACGCCGCCCATCCGACGCAGATGCTCGCCGTGCTGGTGATGCTGCTGCTCGCCCTGCCGGCCATCCTGCTCGCCCGGGCCGAGTTCCGTGCCCCGCGCTACTACGCTCTGCTGCTGTCGTCCCTGTACGGCGCCAGCCTGCTGCCCGGCTCCGAGAGCTTTCTCACGCTCTTCCTGGGGCTCGAGATCATGTCGCTGCCGGTCTACGCGCTGGTGGTCATGGCCTTCCGCCGCACCCAGGCGCCCGAGGCGGCGCTCAAGTACCTGGTGCTGGGCGGCGTGGCCACCGCCGTGCTGCTGATGGGCGTGTCGCTGCAGTTCGGCGCCACCGGCAGCCTCGCCCTGGGACGCTTCGAGACGCTCTTGAGTTCGTCCAGCCTGGTCGCGCTGACGGCCGCCGTCCTGGTGGTGCTGGCCTTCTTCATCAAGGCCTCGATCGTGCCCTTCCACACCTGGGCGCCGGATGCCTACGAAGCCGCGAGCCTGCCCGCCACCGCCTACATGGTCGTGCTGGTCAAGGCGGCCGTGCTCTTTGCTCTGCTGCGGGTGCTCGGGCAGGCGTCCGTCACCGGCCTGCTGGTGGGCGTGTTCGGAGTGCTATCGGTGGCCTCGATTGTGTGGGGCAACCTGGTTGCCATGCGGCAGACCAGCCTGCGCCGGCTGATTGCCTACTCCTCGGTGGCCCACGCCGGCTACCTCGTGCTGGCCCTGCTCGGCCCGGCAGGCGGCCGATTCCAGTCGGTGACGCTCTACCTGCTGGCCTACGGCGCGATGAACCTGCTGCTGCTCGCCTCGCTGCCTGCCGACGAGGACGACGAGCGCCGCGACCGCGTCGAGGGCCTGCGCGGCCTGTTCCAGCGCTCGCCCTACGCGGCGGTGATGATCGCCATTGCCGTTCTGTCCCTTGCGGGGATTCCGCCCCTGCCCGGCTTCATCGCCAAGTTCCTGGTCTTCGCGCAGGTGATGGCGGCCGGTCACGTGGCGCTGGCGGTGGCGGGCCTGGTGGCGAGCTACCTTGGGATCTACTTCTACCTGCGCATCGTGCAGCTCATGTTCATGAGCCCCACGCCGGCGCACTCCGGCGCGCCGCTCGCCGCAGGCGCGGTCGACGTGGCCACCGGCCTGCTGTGCCTGCTGCCGGCGGTGGCGGTGAGTCTCTTCCCCGGCTGGGTCTTGGGCCAGCTCTAGCGCTTCCCCAGGGCTGGCCGACCGGGGCTGCGCTGCGCCGCTAGACTGCGCACTCGCTCCCGAGTCCTGCCCTTCCGGTGTTCCCATCCTCCCGCCAGCGCTGGCTGCTGATCGCCTTCGCCGCCCTCGCCTGCCTTGCCTGCGCGCTTGTACTCCAGCACGCGTTCGACAAGCAGCCTTGCCCACTATGCATCCTGCAGCGCTACGGCTTCCTGGGCGTGGCGCTCTTCGCGCTGCTTGCCGCGTGGCGCAGCCCGGCGATCGACCACTGGCTGTGGGGCGGACTGGCCGCCGCCGCGGGGCTGGCGGGTCTGGGAGTGGCGATCCACCACGTGAGCCTGCTCGCCAATCCCGAGGGCGCCTCGTGCAGCTTCGCCGTGGCGCGCTTCGTGGAGGAACTGCCCACGGCGCAATGGCTGCCCTCGGTGTTCTCGGCCACGGGCTTTTGCACGGACATCGGCTTCGAGCTGCTGGGCCTGTCGATGCCGCAGTGGTCGGCCGTGAGCCTGGCGGCACTGTGCCTCATGGCCCTCATCGGCCTGGGGGGCGACTGGCGCGCCAGCCGCCGCGCGGCGGGTTAGCCTCCATCGTCGCGGCCGGGGCGCTGGCCTAGACTTGCGCTCCTTGTCGCCGGGACCCGCCCGGCTCGCCCCATGCCGCGTCCCGAACTCGAACTGCTTGCCCCCGCCCGCGACGCCGACATCGGCATCGCGGCGATCGACCACGGCGCCGACGCTGTCTACATCGGCGGCCCGGCCTTCGGCGCGCGCGCCGGCGCGGGCAACGCGGTGACCGACATCGAGCGCCTGTGCCGCCATGCGCACCGCTACGGCGCGCGCATCTTCGTAACGCTCAACACCATCCTGCGCGACGACGAGCTCGAGGACGCCCGCCGCATGGCCTGGGACGTGCACGCCGCCGGCGCCGACGCGCTCATCGTGCAGGACATGGGCCTTGCCGAGCTCGACCTGCCGCCGCTGCAATTGCACGCCTCCACCCAGTGCGACATCCGCACCCCCGCCAAGGCGCGCTTCCTGCAGGACGCGGGCTTCGCGCAGATCGTGGTGGCGCGCGAGCTGGATCTGGAGCAGATCCGCGCCATCGACGCCGTGCTCGACCGCGCCACGCTCGAGTACTTCATCCACGGCGCCCTGTGCGTGGCCTACAGCGGCCAGTGCTACGTCAGCCACGCGCAGACCGGACGCAGCGCCAACCGCGGCGAGTGCTCGCAGGCCTGCCGCCTGCCCTACACGGTGAGCGATGCCCAGGGGCGCATCGTGGCGCACGACAAGCACGTGCTGTCGATGAAGGACAACAACCAGAGCGACAACCTCGAGGCGCTGATCGCCGCGGGCGTGCGCAGCTTCAAGATCGAGGGCCGCTACAAGGACCTGGGCTACGTGAAGAACATCACGGCCCACTATCGGCAGTTGCTCGACGCGATCCTCGAGCGCCGCCCCGAGCTCGCCCGCGCGTCCAGCGGGCGCTGCACCTACGGCTTCACGCCCGACCCGGCACGCAACTTCAACCGCGGCTCGACCGACTATTTCGTGCACGGCCGCCAGGACGACATCGGCGCCTTCGACACACCCAAGCACGCGGGCATGCCGCTGGGCTGCGTGCTGCGTGTGCAGCCCGAGGCCTTCGAGCTCGAGACCGAGCCCGGCATCGAGCTGCACAACGGCGACGGACTCACCTACTTCGACCGGCAGGGCGAACTCGTGGGCCTGCAGGCCAATCGCGCCGAGGCCATCGCGCCCGGGCGCTGGCGTGTGCACCCGCCCGAGCCCTGCGCCCACTATCCCGACCTGCGCCCCGGCGCCGCGTTCCACCGCAACCGCGACCTCGGCTGGGATCGCCTGCTCGCGCAGCCCTCGGCCGAGCGCCGCATAGGCGTCTGGCTGCGCCTGACCGACACCCCCGACGGGCTCGCCCTCGAGCTCGCCGACGAGGACGGCCACGAGGCGCGCGTGACGCAGGCCATGGCGCTCGAGCCCGCCCGCGACCCACAGCGCGCCGCCGCCACCGCGCGCGAGCAACTCGGTCGACTGGGCGGCACGATCTTCGCGCCGCTGGACATCACGCTGGCCTGGGGCACGGCGCGCTTCGTGCCGGCCAGCGTGCTCAACGCGCTGCGCCGCGCCGGCATCGCTGCGCTCGAGGCCGAGCGCGCCGCGCGGCGCGAGCCGCTGGTGCCGCTGCCGCCGGTCGAGCCGCCCGTGCCCTATCCCGAGGACAGCCTCAGCTACCTGGCCAACGTGCACAACCACAAGGCGCGCGACTTCTATGCACGCCACGGGGTGCGCCTGATCGAGTCGGCCTACGAAAGCCACGAGACCACCGGCGAGGTCTCGCTGATGATCACCAAGCACTGCGTGCGCTGGTCCCTGTCGCTGTGCCCCAAGCAGGCCAAGGGCGTGACCGGCGTGCAGGGCACCGTGCGCGCGGAACCCCTAGTGATCACCAGCGGCTCGGAGACGCTCACCCTGCGCTTCGACTGCAAGCCCTGCGAGATGCACGTGGTGGGCCGCATCAAGCCCGCGGTGATCGCGCAGGCCGCGGCCCAGCCGCTGCACTTCTACCGCGCCCGGCCCGCGGGCTGAGCGCGGCGGCGCGGCGCTTCGACCAGGCCCGCGCGCGCTCCCGCATCCGGGGTGCGGCCCGCTTGCCACGACCCCTGGCCCTCCTGCCCCGCCGGATGCCATCATCGGGGCGCACGCATTTGACCCCCGTTCCGGAGCCCAAGCATGTTCACCTCTCGTACCTCCCTGTCTGTCCTGTTGGTGGCCCTGCTGGCCGGCTGCGCCCAGACGCGCATGGACGCGCAGTGGTCGGCGAAGGATGTTCCGCCGGGGGCCCTCAAGGCGGCCCGCGTGATCGTGCAGTGCCAGGCTCCCTCCGAGACCGAGGCGCGCATCTGTGCCGACAGTCTGGCCGCCGAACTTCGCGCGCGTGGCCTGGATCCGCGCGTGGGGGATCCGATCCCCGCGGGCGTGACTTTCGACGCCCAGCAGCTCGCGGGCGCGGCACGCGCGGCCGGGGCCAGCGCGGCCGTGGTCAGCTCGCTTGCCGTGGGCGCGCTCACGGTCCAGCCGGCCTCGACTGTGAGCATCGGTATTGGCGGCGGCAGTTGGGGGGGCGGTGGCGGCTTCGGCGGGGTGAGCGGATCGGTGGCCGCGCCCGTGCTGGCCGGCAGCGTCAACCAGAGCCTGGCCGCCTCGACCACGGTGACCCTGGCGGGCACCGCCAAGCCGATCTGGTCGGGGCGCGCCTCGAGCGGCGCCCAGGGCACGGCCACGCAACAGATCGGCGAACTGTCGCGCGCCACGGTCGAAGCCATGCAGGGCGCCGGGCTGTTCTAGGCGCGGCGACACGCGGCTGACGCAGGCTCCGCAGCGCGGGAGCGATCCGCGCGCCCAAGGCTCGTCCACCCGTGCCGACGAGTCTCAGGGCGCAGTCAAGCCGAGACTTGCGGCGCTGGCGCCCGGCAGTTCGCGGCAGGCGCCGCGAGCGGGGTCGCCGGTGCATAGGCGCACCCCGCCCGGCCCGGGCGTGGCGGCCACCACCAAGCCGCCCGCGCGATCGGACAGACTCAGCGCCTCATCGAGCAGGTCGGCCGGCAGGCGTCCCGCGGTGCGCTCACTCACCCAGGCGCGGATCGATTCGCGAAACATCGCGTCGGGCTGACCGGTGCTGCGATCGAAACTGCCGTGCAGCAGCAGCACGGTTGGATCGCCCCGCAGCGCAGGGCCGAGTTCGCGTCGCGTGCCGCCCAGGAAGGCGAGCGTGCAGGCCGATACGCAACGCCCCCGCGCCACCGTGCGCATGCCGCGCTCGCGTGCCATCTGCCCGATGAGCAGCGCGCC
>DAOTEJ010000076.1:0-12966 GCA_035454085.1 Burkholderiaceae bacterium
GGCATGCTCGCCTCGACCTCGACCTTGAGCCCTTCCATCCACTTCCAGCGCGGCGCGTCGCAGGCGGCCTGGGGCTGCTGGTGGGCGCACAGCAGGCGGATCAGGGTCTGCACGTGACCCTGCGGCTGCATGTTGCCGCCCATCACCCCGAAGCTCATCTGGGGCATGCCATGGCGGGTGAGGAAGGCCGGGATGATGGTGTGGAAGGGCCGCTTGCCTGGCGCCAGCGCGTTGGGATGCGCGGCGTCGAGCGCGAAACCGTGGCCGCGGTTTTGCAGCGAGATCCCCCAGCCCGGCACCACCACGCCCGAGCCGAAGCCCATGTAGTTGCTCTGGATGAGCGAGACCATCATGCCGCGCTCGTCGGCGGTCGTGAGGTACACCGTTCCGCCCTGGGCGAGCTTGCCCGGCCCGAACACCTGCGCGCGCTTCATGTCGATGAGCTTGGCGCGCGTGGCGAGGTAGGCGTCGTCGAGCAGTTCCTTCACGCTCAGGCGCATGTGGCGCGCATCGGCCACGTGGGCGTAGACGTCGGCGAAGGCGAGCTTCATGGCCTCGAGGCCCACGTGGTACCAGTCGGCGGTGTCGACCTTGCAGTGTCCGCAGGCGCTGTGCCTGAGGATGCCCAGGGCCATCAGTGCCGCGATCCCCTGGCCGTTGGGCGGGATCTCGTGCAACTCGTGGCCCATGAACTCCTGGTGGATCGTGCCCACCCACTCGGGGCGGTAGGCAGCGAGGTCGGCCTCGGTGATCGCGCCGCCGGTGTCCTGCGCGTGCTTCGCGATCGCCTGGGCGATGTCGCCGCGGTAGAACGACTCGCCCTTGCTCGCGGCGATGCTCTTGAGGGTGCGGGCTGCGCCGCGCAGCACGAAGTGCTCGCCGATCTCGGGCGCACGGCCACGGGGCAGGAAGGCCGCGGCAAAGCCGGGCTGGTCCTGGAGGATGGGCGCCGCGAGCTGCCACTTCTCGGCCACCACCGGGCTCACCGCGAAGCCGCGCTCGGCGTACTCGATGGCGGGGGCGAGCACGTCGGCAAACGCGAGCTTGCCGAGCTTCTCGTGCAGCGCCGCCCAGCCGGCCACTGCGCCGGGCACGGTTACAGTGTCCCAGCCGCGCTGCGGGCGCCGGCCGGCATCCTCGCCGTGCCGGCCGCGAAACCAGTCGAGGGTCCAGGCGGCGGGCGCCGTGCCCGAGCTGTTGAGCCCGTGCAGCTTGTGGCCGTCCCAGACGATGGCGAAGTTGTCCGAGCCCAGGCCGTTGGAGCAGGGCTCCACCAAGGTGAGCGTGGCGGCCGCGGCGATCGCGGCATCGACCGCGTTGCCGCCGGCACGCAGCACCGCCAGCCCCGCCTGCGCCGCCAGCGGCTGGCTGGTCGAGACGATGTTGCGCGCGAAGACCGGGGTGCGCGTGCTGGGATAAGGGTTGTGCCAGTTGAACTTCATTTGTCCTTGCCCTTGTGTCGGCCGCGCACCCAGGCGTGCATGTTGCCGCGCGCGTCCGGGCGCTCCTCGATGTCGAACAGCGCCGTGGCCTCGATCAGGGTGCGCAGACGGTTGAAGCCGTAGTTGCGCGGATCGAAGTCGGGTTCGGTCTGGTTGATGCGGCTGCCGATCACGTGCAAGGCTGCCCAGCCGTTCTCGTCGGCGGCGTCGTCGAGCACCTCGCGCAGCAGGCGGCCCAGGCGGGTGTCGCTCTTGAGGCTCTTGAGCGGCTTGGCCTGCTTGCCGTCCTCGGCCCCGCCGCCGCCCTTGCGCAGCACGTCGGTGAAGATGAAGCGGTCGCAGGCGGCGACGAAGGCGCGCGGGGTCTTGCTCTCGCCGAAGCCGTAGACCGGCAGCCCGTGCTCGCGGATGCGCGAGGCGAGCCGCGTGAAGTCGGAGTCGGACGACACCAGGCAGAAGCCGTCGAGCCGGCCGCCGTGGAGCAGGTCCATGGCGTCGATGATCATCGCGCTGTCCGTGGCGTTCTTCCCGGTGGTGTTGCGAAACTGCTGGATCGGCTGGATCGAGTGCTCGAGCAGCGTCTTCTTCCACGAGCCGAGGTTGGGCGTGGTCCAGTCGCCGTAGATGCGGCGCACGGTGGCGATGCCGTAGCGCGCCACCTCGGCGATCAGCGGCTCCACCACGTTGGCATTGACGTTGTCCGCGTCGATCAGCACCGCCAGGCGGCGCTCGAGTTCGTTGGCCATGAGTTACTCCACGGTGATCTTGCGTTCGCGGATGAGCCGCGCCCACTTGTCCGAGTCCTGCGCCACCACGCGCGCGAAATCCGCCGGACTGCCACCCGCCGACTCGTAGCCCAGCGCCTTGAGGCGGGCCTGGAACTCGGGCGAGCGCAACACGGCGTTGATCTCGGCGTTGAGCCTCGCGGTGGTCTCGGGCGACATGCCCCTGGGCCCGAACACGCCGAACCAGGTGTTGGATTCGAAGCCCGGGACGGTCTCGGCCACGGTGGGCAGATCCGGCAGCAGGGGCGAGCGCCGGGCCGAGGTCACGGCGAGCGGCTTGAGGCGGCCGTCCTTGAGGTGCGGCATGGCGCTGGCGACATTGTCGAACATCAGCTGGATCTGGCCGCTGACCATGTCCGGCACCACCAGGGCCGTGCCGCGGTAGGGGATGTGGACGATGTAGGTGTCGGTGGAGCTCTTGAAGAGCTCGCCCGTCAGATGAACGATGGTGCCGTTGCCGCTCGAGCCGTAGTTGAGCTTGCCGGGCTGGGCACGCGCCAGGGCGATGAGCTCCTTGACGTTGCTCACCGGCAGCTTGGGCGAGACCACCAGCACGTTGGTGGCGTCCGCCACGTGCGCGATGGGCGTGAAGTCCGCCCGCGCGTCGTAGGGCATCTTGGGGTTCAGGTGCGGGCCGATCGAGTGGGTGGAACTCGTGGCCATCAGGATCGTGCTGCCGTCGGGCGCGGCGCGCGCCACCTCGGCCGAGCCGATGGTGCCGCCGGCGCCGGGCCGGTTGTCGACCACCACGGTCTGCTTGGTGCGCTCCTGCAACTGGCGCGCCAGTTCGCGCGAGAGGATGTCGGTGGCGCCGCCGGGCGGGAAGGGCACCACGAGCCGGATCGGCTTGGCGGGCGCTGCCGACGAGGCTGGCGCGGTGGCGGGCGTCTGGGCCTGCGCACTCAGCGCGGCAAGAAGCGCCAGGGCGAGCAGGCTGCGGCGGGTGAATTTCACGGTGGCCCTCGGTCGGTGGGGCGGCCGCACCGGGGTGCGGCCGCTCGTGGGATGGCTTGCCGGATCAGTGGCGGCAGCTCCGGATCCGGCTGCCGGTGCGGCTCAGTCCGCTTCCTGGAAGGCCTCGCCACGCTTTCTCTGGATCGAGGGAGCAAGCACGATCAGCAGCAGCACGGCGGCAATCAGCAACAGCGTCAGCGAGAGCGGTCTCGTGAAGAAGGTGGTCGGGTCGCCGCGCGACAGCAGCATGGCGCGGCGCAGGTTCTCTTCCATCATCGGCCCGAGGATGAAGCCCAGGATCAGCGGCGCGGGCTCGCACTTGAGCTTGTAGAAGACGTAGCCCAGCATCCCGAAGCCCGCGGTGATGTAGATGTCGAAGACGTTGTTGTTGATCGAGTAGACCCCGATGCAGCAGAAGGTGAGGATCGCCGGGTAGAGCCAGCGGTAGGGCACCTTGAGCAACTGGATCCACAGGCCGATCAGCGGCAGGTTGAGGATCACCAGCATCAGGTTGCCGATCCACATCGAGGCGATCAGGCCCCAGAACAGCGAGGGATTGCTGGTCATCACCTGCGGCCCCGGCTGGATGTTGTGGATCGTCATCGCGCCGATCATCAGCGCCATCACGGCGTTGGGCGGAATGCCGAGCGTGAGCATGGGGATGAAGCTGGTCTGCGCGCCGGCGTTGTTGGCGGATTCCGGTCCCGCCACGCCGCGCAGGTTGCCCTGGCCGAAGGGGGGATCGGCCTTGGCACCGGCGATCTTCTTCTCGAGCGTGTAGGACGCGAACGAGGCCAGCAGCGCCCCGCCGCCGGGCAGGATGCCGAGGATCGAACCGAGCAGCGTGCCGCGCGCAATGGCTGGCGCGGCCTGCTTCATGTCCTTGCCGGTGGGCAGCAGCGGGCCGACCTTGCTCGTGAAGACTTCGCGATGACCGCGCTGGGCGAGGTTGGCGATGATCTCGGCGAAGCCGAACACGCCCATCGCCACGGCCACGAAGCCCAGGCCGTCGGCGAGCTCCGGGATGTCGAACGAAAAGCGCGCCACCCCCGAGTTGACGTCGGTGCCCACCAGCCCCAGCAGCAGGCCCAGCAGGATCATGCCGATGGCCTTGATCAGCGAGCCCGAGGCCAGCACCACCGCGCCGATCAGGCCCAGCACCATGAGGCTGAAGTACTCGGCCGGGCCAAACTTGAACGCGAGTTCGGTCAGCGGCGGCGCGAAGGCCGCCACCAGCACCGTGGCGAAGCTGCCGGCGATGAACGAGCCGATCGCCGCCAGCCCCAGTGCCGCGCCCGCGCGGCCGCGCCGCGCCATCTGGTAGCCGTCGAGGCAGGTCACCACCGAGGACGATTCGCCCGGCAGGTTGACCAGGATGGCGGTGGTCGAGCCCCCGTACTGCGCGCCGTAGTAGATGCCCGCCAGCATGATCAGCGCGCTGGTGGGCTCGAGCGCGTAGGTGGTGGGCAGCAGCATGGCCAGCGTGGCCACCGGGCCGATGCCGGGCAGCACGCCGATCAGGGTGCCGATCAGCACGCCGAAGAACGCGTACATCAGGTTCTGCAGCGACAGCGCCGTGGCAAAGCCCAGCGCGAGGTTGTTGAGCAGTTCCATCGTGTCGCCCTCAGTTGACCAGGAAGGCCGGCCAGACCGGAATGGTCAGCTTCAGGCCGTAGATGAACACTGCCCAGACGATCAGGCCCATCACCGCCGACAGGGCGACGATCTCGATCCAGCGGAACTCGTGGCTGCCCAGGCTGGCGATGGCGATCAGCACCACCATCGCCACCACCAGGCCCATGGGTTTGAGCAGCAGCGCGTAGACGATCACCGCGCCCAGCACGAAGCCCACCGCGCGCCAGTCGAAGCTGCCCACCGTGCCGTCGGTGCCGTCCACGGCGCGCTTGAACCAGCCCTTGAAGGCCACCACCAGGCCCAGCAGCGCGAGCAGGCCGCCCAGCACCGTGGGGAAGAACGCCGGCCCCATGCGCTGCGCCGTGCCCATGTCGTACTCGCGCGCGAACACGACGAAGCCCAGGCCGACCACCGCGAACATGATTCCCGACCAGAAGTCCCGTTGATGCTTGATCACTGTCCTGCCTCCTCGAGTCTTGTTCTGATGCCGGCGCCTAGTCGACCTTGGCGCCGGAGTACTGCACGATCTTCTGGTACTTGGCGAGCTCGTTCTTGACCAGCGCCGCGAACTCGGCCGGCGAGGTGGGCGAGGGCTCGGCGCCCATGCGTGCCAGACGCTCGCGCATCTCGGGCGTGCGCAGCGCCGCGACAAAGGCGGCATTGAGCTTGTCCACCGTGGCGGCCGGGGTGCCCGCCGGGGCGAACAAGCCGAACCAGGTCGACACGTCGAAGCCCGGCAGACCCGCCTCGGCCATGGTCGGCACGCCCGGCAGGGCGGCGACGCGCTGGGGCGTGGTCACCGCCAGGGCCTTGAGCTTGCCGGCCTGGATCTGCGGCAGCGCCGAGGCCAGGTTGTCGAACATCAGGTCGGTCTGACCGGCCAGCAGGCCCAGTTGCGCCGGGGCGGCGCCCGCATAGGGAATGTGCACCACCGCCACGCGTGCCTGCGACTTCATCAGTTCGCCCGCCATGTGGCCGGCGCTGCCGTTGCCGCCCGAGGCGTAGTTGAGCTTGCCGGGGTGGGTGCGCGCGTAGGCGATCAGCTCCTGCAGTGAGCGGATGCCCAGCGCCTCGGCGCGCGCGGCGGGCATCACCAGCACGTTGGGCACGTGAGCAATCAGCGTGATGGGCGCGAAGTCCTTGACCGGGTCGTAGGGCAGCTTCGAGAACAGCCAGGGATTCACCGCGTGGGTGGCCACCGCGCCGATCACCAGGGTCTGGCCGTCGGCCGGCTGCTTGGCCACGTAGTCCACCCCGAGGTTGCCGCCGGCTCCCGGCTTGTTCTCGACGATCACCGTCCCGAGCGCGGGGCGGACCGCTTCGGCCAGGGCCCGGGCGGCGGTGTCGAGCGGACCGCCCGGCGGGTAGGGAACGATGATGCGCAGCGGCTTGGCTTGCGCGCGTGCCAGCAGGGGTGCGGCGGCCAGGGCGCAGAGCAGGGCGCGTCGGCCGGCGGCAAGCGGCAGTGCTTTCAGGACCATGAACGGGATTTCCCTGAGATGAACACGGATTAAACCGGAAAACCCGGCTGCGCGCAGTCCGGGCGCTCAAACGCTGGGCAGGCGGCGGAAACCGTGCTCGGGTGACTCGGGCCAGTCCGAGCAGCGCTCGGGTCCGGCGGGCGCCGGCCTGGACTCGACTCGCAGCACCTGGGCAAGCGGTGGCCCGAGCTCGCACCAGGCGGCCAGCGCATCGACCGCCGCCGCCGGGCCGCTGGCCAGGGCCTCGACGCTGCCGTCAGATCGGTTGCGCACCCAGCCCGTGACGCCCAGGCGCTCGGCCTCCCGGCACAGCGCTTCGCGGTAGCCCACGCCCTGCACGCGGCCATGGATGCGCAAGTGCAAGCGCTTCATGCGCGCTGTTCGATGGCGCCGGCGGCGCGCAGGGCGGCCAGACGCGCGTCGTCCAGCCCCAGCCAGTCGCGCAGCACGGCCTCGGTGTCGGCGCCGAGCAGGGGCGGCGCGCGCTCGTAACAGGGGGGCGAGTCGCTCAGGCGGATCGGCAGTCCCAGCAGCGGGACGGTGCCCGCCAGCGGATGCGGCAGGTCCAGGCGCAAGCCGCGCGCCGCGACCTGGGGGTCGGCCAGGGCCTCGGAGATCGAGCGGATCGGACCGGCCGGCACGCCCGCCTCCTCGAGCTGCGCCAGCCACCAGGCCGCCGGCCGCGCCGCGATCATGGCCGCGAGCTCGGGCACGAGCTCCTCGCGATGGCGCACCCGTTCGGCATTGGTGGCATAGCGCGCATCGCCGGCGAGCTCGGGCCGGCCGCCGATCTCGCACAGGCGCGCGTACTGCGCATCGTTGCCCACGGCGACCACCAGCGGCGCGTCCGCTGCCGCAAAGACCTGGTAGGGGACGATGTTGGCGTGCGCGTTGCCCACCCGCCCCGGCGCGGTGCCGCGCACCAGGCAGTTGGAGGCCATGTTGGCCAGTGCCGCCAGCATGCTGTCGTACAGCGCCATGTCGATGGCCTGGCCGCGTCCGGTGCGGTGGCGTTGCTCGAGCGCGGCGAGGATGGCAACCGTGGAATACAGGCCGGTGAACAGATCCGCGATCGCCACGCCGGCCTTCTGCGGGCCGCCGCCCGGCGCGCCGTCGCGCTCGCCGGTGATCGACATGAAGCCGCTCATGGCCTGGATGATGAAGTCGTAGCCGGCGCGCTCGGCGTTTGGCCCGGTCTGTCCGAAGCCGGTGATCGAGCAGTACACCAGGCGCGGGTTGGCGGCAGCCAGGCTCGCGTAGTCGAGCCCGTAGCGCGCGAGCTGGCCGACGCGGAAGTTTTCGACCAAGACGTCGGCGCGCAGGGCGAGTTCGCGCACCACGGCCTGGCCCTCGGGATGCGCGAGGTCGATCGCCACCGAGCGCTTGCCGCGGTTGGCGCACAGGAAGTAGGCCGATTCGCTGGTCGGCTGCCCGCTCGCGTCGCGCACGAAGGGCGGGCCCCAGGCGCGCGTGTCGTCGCCGCTGCCCGGGCGCTCGACCTTGATGACCTCGGCGCCGAGGTCGGCGAGCGCTTGCGTGGCCCAGGGGCCGGCGAGCACGCGGGTCAGGTCGAGGATGCGCAGGCCTTCGAGAGCGGGCATGGCGGGCGGGGTGGGGACGCGATGCGCGAGCTTAGCGGCCGGTTGCGCGGTGCGCAGCGTCCCCGGGCGCGCGGGCGGCGCTGCGCGCGCCATAGAATCGGCGCATGCAGTTCACCGCACCTGCCGCGCTCGTGAAGCTCGGCGTCAACCTCTGGCCGCCCTTCGTGGGCGCGGGCATCAGCGTGCGCCACATCGCGCCGGACTTCCGCGAGGTCTATGTCGAGATGGAGCTCGGCCTGCGCAACCGGGGCTACTTCGGCACGCACTTCGGCGGCTCGCTGTATGCGATGACCGACCCCTTCTTCGCGCTCATGGTCCTGCGCAACCTGGGGTCGGGCTACAGGGTGTGGGACCAGGCCGCGTCGATCGAGTTCGTGGCGCCGGGCCGGGGCACGGTGCACGCGCGCTTCGCGCTCACGGAGCGCGACCTCACCCAGATCCGCCGGGCCACCGAAGACGGAGAGAAACACCTGCACCTGTTCAAGGTCGAAGTGCGCGACGAGCACAAGCTCGTCGTCGCCCGGGTCGAGAAGGTGGTCTACGTGCGCCGCAAGAGGAGCAAGCCCGCATGAGCCTGCAAGCCTGGCCGTGGGCGCGCGTGCTCGCTCACCGTGGCGGCGGCACGCTCGCGCCCGAGAACACCCTGGCCGGCCTGTGCGTGGGGCTGGAACACGGCTTCCACGCCGTCGAGTTCGATGTGATGCTGGCGGGCGACGAAGTGCCGCTGCTGGTGCACGACGAGCGTCTGGGGCGCACGGTCGCAGGCACCGAGCTTGTCAGCGAGCTTGCGGCCGCGACCCTCATGGCCCGCGAAGCCGGCGCCTGGCACTCGCCGCGCTTCGCCGGCGAGCGCGTGCCCGCCTTCGAGGCCGTGCTCGGCTGGTGCCGCGCGAGCGGCGTGTGGCCCAACATCGAGATCAAGCCGGCCACGGGGCACGAGGCGCGCACCGGGGAACTTGTCGCCCGGGCCACGGCGCGTGCCTACGCCGAGTGCGTGCATCCGGGCGGCGACCGGGCCGGGCGCATCGTGCCCGAGGTGCCGCTGCTCTCATCGTTCAGCAAGGCAGCGCTCGTGGCCGCGCGCGCTGCGGCGCCCGACATCCCGCGCGGCTTCCTGATGGACCGTGTGCCGCCGGACTGGCGCGAGCAACTGGCCGAGGTCGGTGCCGTGGCCTTGCACACCAACCACCGGCATCTGGACGCGGCGCTCGCGGCGCGGATCAAGGCGGCGGGCTACTGGCTGTTCTGCTACACGGTCAACGAGCCGGCGCGCGCGCGCGAGGTTCTTGCCTGGGGCGTGGACGCGTTCTGCACCGACCGCATCGACCTGATCGGCCCGCGCTTCGCCGACTGAAGGCTGCGATGCGCACCCGCTGTCCAGCCCGCGCCGCGCTTGATCGCCGTCAAGTGTCGCCTCGGCCCCGTCCGTACATTGCTCAGCGGGTGTTTCTTTCACGCGGCGACGCAAGGGAGGGGCGTGTCGGGGGCGCAAGTTCCCGGTGCGTTTTGCGGTCGCCGCATTTCTTTTTCGGGTCTGCCGCATGACGACTCCCGCGACGCGCAAGGCCAAGGTCGCAGCCGGCCCCGACGACGCGGGGGCGGCGGGCGGAGCGTGCGCGCATTGCGGTGACGCTCTGGCGGGCCTCAAGGTGGTGCGGCGCGAGGTGCGCGGCGCGGCCCGCGTCTACTGCTGCCACGGTTGCGCCTTCATCGCCGAGCAGCTCGACCTGGCCGAGCACGCCAGCGCCGAAGTCGCGCACCTGGCCACCGAACCCACGTCGCCGGGAGCCGCCGAAGCGCGCGCCACGATCCCCGTGCAGGGCATGGTCTGCGCCGCGTGCGCGCTGCTGGTCGAGCACCGTTTGCGGCGCGTGCCGGGCGTGGCTGCGGCGCACGTCGACTTTGGCGCTGCGCGCGCCCTGGTGGCCTACGAGCCGCGCCGCGTGACGCTCGCCGCGCTCGAGAGCGAGATCCGCGCCTGCGGCTACCGCACCGAGTCCAGCGCGAGCGGGCTGCGGCGCGCGCGACGCGTGGAACTGCTGCGCGTGCTCATCGCCTGGCTGGCGATGATGCAGGTGATGATGCTGGCCGTCCCGGCCTACCTCGCCGCGCCGGGCGAGATCCCGGCCGACATCGAGCAGTTGCTGCGCATCGCCCAGCTGGTGCTGAGCCTGCCGGTGGTGCTGTTCAGCGCCCAGCCTCTGCTGCGCGCCGCCTGGAGCCAGGTGCGCATGGGCACGGTGGGCATGGACGTACCGGTGGTGTTTGGCATCGGCACCGCCTTTGCCGCCAGCGCCTGGGCCACGCTCACGGCGCATGGCCACGTCTACTACGACTCGGTGACGATGTTCGTGGCGCTCGTGCTCGGCTCGCGCTGGTTGCAGGCCAAGGGCCTGGCGCTGGCGCACGAGCAGGTCGAGTCCCTGCGCGAGAAGCAGACCACGCTGGCACAGCGACTGCTCGCGTTCCCCTCGTCGCTTGCCACGACCATGGTGTCGGCGGCCAAGCTGTCCCCCGGCGACAAGGTGCTGGTGCCGCCCGGCGAGCAGGTGCCCGCCGACGGCGTGGTGCTCGACGGGGCGAGCAGCGTGTCGCAGGCCTGGCTCACGGGTGAGTCGACCCCGGTGGACCGTTCGCCCGGCGAGGCGGTGCTCGCGGGGTCGATCAACCTCGCGCAGCCCCTGGTGGTCGAGGTCACGCGCACGGGCGAGGCGACCTCGCTGGCGGCGCTGCGCCGGCTGGTGGACGACGCCGCGCGCAGCCGGCCGCAGATCGTCGAGACGGCCAACCGGCTGGCCGGCGCGTTCCTCTGGGTGGTGATCGCGGTGACGCTGGCCACCGCGGTGGGCTGGTGGATCGTCGACTCCGAGCGGGCCCTGCCCAACGCGATCGCGGTGCTGGTGGCGACCTGCCCGTGTGCCCTGTCGCTCGCCGCGCCCGCCGCGCTCGCGGCCGTGCAGTCGGCGCTCGCCGGGCGCGGTGTGCTGATCACGCGGCTGGCGGCGATCGAGTCTCTGGCGCGCATCGATGTGCTCGCCTGCGACAAGACCGGCACGCTCACCAGCGGCGAGCCGGCGCTGCTCAAGATCCTCATGCTGCGCGGCGCGGACAGTGCGCGCTGGCTGGCAGTGGCCGCGGCGCTCGAGGACTTGTCAGCCCATCCGTTTGCGCGGGCCATCGTGCGCACGGCGCGCGAGCGCGGCTTGCCGGCGCTGCCCTTGCACGACGGGCGCGTGGTGGCCTCGGCCGGAGTGGAGGGGCGCATCGGCGGTCGGCCATGGCGGCTCGGCAGGCTCGAATTCGCTCTGCCCGATCAGGGTGGCGAGTGCGCCCGGGTGTCGGGGGCGCTGAAGCAGGCCGGCGCGGCCTCGTCCAGTTACATCGTGCTGGCCGACGAGACCGGTGCGGCAGCGGTGTTCGTGTTCGGCGAGGTGCTGCGACCGGGTGCCGAGGGGCTGGTCGAGTCGATGCGCGCGACGGGCGTGCACACCCTGCTCGTCTCGGGCGACCGGCGCGAACCGGTCCAGGCGGTGGGCCGGCGGCTGGGCATCGAGCGTGTCTACGCGCACCAGACGCCGGACTCCAAGCGCGCCCTGGTGCAGGAAGAGCAGGCCGCCGGCCGCCGGGTGGCGATGCTGGGCGACGGCATGAACGACGCTCCGGTGATAGCGCAGGCCGACGCCTCGCTCGCCCTGGCGTCGGGCTCGACGCTCGCCCAGGCGCGTGCCGACTTCCTGCTGATGAACTCGCGGCTCACCGACGTGGCCGCGGCCCATGCGGGCGCGCGCCGGGGCATGCGTATCGTGCGCCAGAACCTCGTCTGGGCGCTGGTCTACAACATCGGCGTGATCCCGGCGGCGGCGCTGGGCTACGTGTCCCCGGCCCTGGCGGCGGTGGGCATGGCCGCCAGCTCCCTGCTGGTGGTGGGCAATGCGCTGCGCGCAAGGCGCCTGCCGGCGCTCGAGGAGGGTTAAGGTGGACTCGCTCTACCTGCTGATCCCGCTGTCGGTCCTGCTGGTGCTGGGCGTCGCGGCCCTGTTGGTGTGGTCGGTGATGAGCGGCCAGTTCGAGGATCTGGAGCGCGAGGGACGCCGCATGCTCGATGCGGACGACGCCGAGGACCGCGCCGGGCGCTAGCGCGGCGCCGCGCCGGCGGCTGTGCGGGCCGTCACACGGTACGCACGGCGAATGTCAAGGGCCGAGGCGCCGGCGCCACAGTCGTGCTCCTCGACCGGCTCCCCGCCGCTCCGCCTTTTGTTACTTGACCTGTGTCAACGGCGCGAAGGGGGTACTCCCTAGGATCGCATCGACGCGAACCGTGCGTGACGCGATCGCTCATGCGGGCGCACGGACTGACACAGGATCAATTGCAAGACGGGGGTTCAATGAGCCAAGCCATCGCAGCGGGCAGCGTGCGCCCGGCGGCCGCGAGCAGCGAGACCTACAACTACAAGGTCGTCCGACAGTTCTCGGTCATGACGGTCATCTGGGGCATCGTGGGGATGCTGGTCGGGGTCATCATCGCCGCCCAGATGGCGTGGCCGGAACTGAACTTCGGGGTTCCGTGGCTGAGCTTCGGGCGCCTGCGCCCGCTGCACACCAACGCCGTGATCTTTGCCTTCGGCGGCTCGGCGCTGTTTGCCACCAGCTACTACGTGGTGCAGCGGACCAGCCAGGCGCGGCTGTTTTCCGATGGCCTCGCGGCCTTCACCTTCTGGGGCTGGAACCTGATCATCGTTCTGGCCGCCGTGACCCTGCCCCTGGGCCTGACCAGCGGCAAGGAGTACGCCGAGCTCGAGTGGCCGATCGACATCCTGATCACGCTGGTCTGGGTGGCCTACGCGGTGGTGTTCTTCGGCACCATCATGAAGCGCCGCGTGCAGCACATCTATGTGGCCAACTGGTTCTTCGGCGGCTTCATCCTCACCGTGGCGATCCTGCACCTGGTCAACAGCGCAGAGATGCCCACGGCCTTCTTCGGCGGATCCTGGGTCGAGTGGAAGTCGTACTCGGCCTACGCCGGCTCGCAGGACGCGATGGTGCAGTGGTGGTACGGCCACAACGCGGT
>DAOTEJ010000077.1:0-12733 GCA_035454085.1 Burkholderiaceae bacterium
CGCGGCGAATACGTTGCGGACCAGGGCTGGCGGCTCTTCGACGTGGTGCAGACGCGCATCCCGCCGACCGCCGATCCGGACGGCAAGCAGACCAGCGAACGCACCCAGGTCGTTCGCGATCCCGAACTGATGTGGGGCAGCGGTCTGTCGCCCGACATCTTCGGCGTGCTGATGGTCGAGCCGCAGAACATGGCGCTCGTGGACCTGCACCAGTACCTACGCCACCTCGAGGACAACCGGCAGCAGACCGACCGCTACCAGATCGCTTACTGGGGCAAGGTCTTCTACCCGCTGGCCATCCTGGTGATGCTGGCGCTGGCGCTGCCCTTTGCCTACATGAACGTGCGATCGGGCGGCATCAGCCTGAGGATCTTCGCCGGCGTGATGATCGGCATCGGCTTTTACGGGCTGAACAAGCTGTTCGCCCACCTCGGCCTGCTCAACACCTGGCCGCCGATCACCGTGGCCGTGCTGCCCAGTCTCGTGATGCTGGGCGTGGCTGCCGGCCTGCTCTGGTGGGTCGAGCGGCGCTAGGCGCGGGACGCCCCGTTCTGCGCGCCTGGCGGGCGCGCGCTCAGGAGGCCGGGCGCTCGGCCTCCTTGCTGCGCGGCGGAAAGCGCAGGCTGAGCAGCATGGTCGCCGCGAGCACCGTGACGGTGACCGCGAGCGACCACGACACCGGGATCTTGTAGACGTCGATCAGCAGCATCTTGGTGCCGATGAAGACGAGCACGATGGCCAGACCGTACGAGAGGAGGTGGAACTTCTCGTGCATCCCGGCCAGCAGGAAGTACATCGCGCGCAGGCCCAGGATGGCGAACACGTTCGAGGTCAGCACGATGAACGGGTCGGTGGTGATCGCGAAGATCGCCGGGATCGAGTCGACCGCGAAGATCACGTCGACGATGCCGATCAGCACGATCACCACGAACAGCGGCGTGTAGTGCTTGACGCCGCCCACCAGGGTGGTGAAGCGCTCGCCGTCGTAGTGCGGGGCGATCTTCATGTGGCTGCGGATCCACTTGAGCGCGGGGTTGTCCGTGAGGTCGGGCTCCTGGCCCGCCGCCCACCACATCTTCACGCCCGTGAACACCAGGAAGGCACCGAACAGGTACAGCACCCAGTGGAACTGAGAGATCAGCCAGGCGCCCACCAGGATCATGCCGGCGCGCAGCACCAGAGCACCCAGGATGCCGATCATCAGCACGCGCTTCTGGAACTCGAGCGGGACGGCGAAGTACGTGAAAACCATCAGGAACACGAAGATGTTGTCCACCGCCAGCGCCTTCTCGACCAGGTAACCGGTCAGGAACTCGAGCGACTTCGCATTGGCCACCTCGCGCGTGGTGTTGGCATCGAGGTAGAACCACAGGCCGGTGAGGAAGACGAAGCTCACCGCCACCCAGATCAGCGACCAGACGGCAGCCTCCTTCATGGTGACCTTGTGCGCACCCTGCTTGCTCATCGCGAAGAAGTCGATGAGCAGGGCGACAAGGACGAACGCCGCGAACAGCGTCCACATCAGGGGGGTGCCTATGGATTGCATGGAGATCTCTCGGGGCGGGCCGGCGCCGGGCTCGCGGTGGGATTCGAATGCCCGAACGGTCTTGCCGGCACGCATTGCGTGCTCCGCGCGCCGGACAAGCGGGCTCGCGCCAACGGCGCCCGATTGACGTACTGACGACTGCGCGGCCTGCGGTCCGTCTTGCGCGGACCGGTCGGCTACTCCCCATGGAAGGCGGGCGGATTAGAGCAGCCGGGACGTAGTGCGGTCAATGCTGCGGCTCGCCCATGCCCCCGCTTGCATTGCGGGAAAACCCGCGTAGGATCGCGGCTGCTGGCGCGGGCCGAGGTCCGCGCGAGGGAGGAGGAGGGGGCAGCGGGAGCTGCCAACCCGTTTGGGCGCGGTGAACCCGCGCCCTTCTTTTTTCTGCCGGCGCCCGACGGCGGATTTCGCCACAATGTCGGCCCACGAACACGATCTACAAGGCAGCATCAGATGAGCTACGCCGCGATCACCGGATGGGGCAAGTGCATGCCCCCCTCGGTACTCACCAATGCCGATCTGGCCACCTTCCTCGACACCGACGACGAGTGGATCGTCAGCCGCACCGGGATGAAGGAGCGGCGCATCTCGCACGTGTCGGCGATCGAGATGGCGACCGTGGCCGCCAAGCGCGCGCTGGCCTGTGCCGGGCTCGACGCGGCCGATCTAGACCTGATCGTCTATGGCAGCGCCTCCTGCGACGAGCAGGTGCCCAACTCTGCCTCCGGAGTGCAGATTGGCCTGGGCGCGCACCACGCCGGCGCCATGGACGTGAACACCGCGTGCACCAGCTTCCTGTACGGCCTGTCCACCGCGTCGGCAATGATCCGAACGGGCGCCGTGCGCAATGCCGTGGTGATCGGGGTGGAACTGATCTCGCCCTACATGGACTGGAACAACCGGGGCGTCGCCGTGCTCTTCGGCGACGGCTGTGCCGCCGTGGTGCTGCAGGCCAGCGAACGCGAGGAGGGCGTGCTGGGCGAGAGGCTCGGCTGCATCGCCGAGGCGCGGCAGAGCCTGCGAGTGCGCGGCATGGGTTGTGCCTACGCCAACCGCAACGTCACGCTCGGCGACACGCTCTGGGACTTCGATGGTCAGGAGATCTTCAAGCGCGCCGTGGGCGGCATGAGCCAGGCGTCCGAGGCCGTGCTCGCCAAGTGCGGCGTGCGCCCCGAGGACGTCGACCTCGTCGTGCCCCACCAGGCCAACCTGCGCATCATCGAGGCCGTGGTCAAGCGCTCCGGCCTGCCCATGGACAAGGTGATGCTCACCGTCCAGCGCTACGGCAACATGAGCTCGGCCACCGTGCCCGTCGCCCTGGTCGAGGCCCTGGAGGAGGGGCGCGTCAGGCCGGGCGCGCTGCTGCTCATGCCGGCCTTCGGGGCAGGCCTCACCGTCTGCGCGCACCTCGTGCGCTGGGGCGAGCGGGTCACGCCCATAGCGCAGTCCGACGCGGAACTGCCGCCTGCATCACGCAGTGCGCTCGAGATCGTCAACCAGGTGCGCGCGATTCGCGCGGCGCAGGGCGGGCGGTCGGACGCGGGCCTGGTCTCGGTCGAGTACGCCGAGGCCCGCCTGGGCTGAGCGCGGGCCGCGCCTCGCGGCCCGCATGCCAGTTTTAGCGGCGTGCCGCGTCGCCGCTGTTGCCCGCCTGAGCGGTGCGCAGTGCCTCGTCCGCTGCCGGGAGAGAGGCCACCGGCGCTGCCGGGGCTGCCTCGCGCCTGAACCAGGCGCGAATCAGATCGATGCGGATCGGCGCATTCAAGCCCATCACGTCGTAGACGAAGGGACTGAAGGGATCGTGCGCGCGGGGCGCGGTCACGGTCACGGGCTCGAGCGCGCGTCGCGGTGCCTCGGGGCGGGCAGCCTGTGGGGCTTGTGCGTGGGCGCTCAGGGCGGTGAGGGCCAGAACGGCGGGGAGGAGGAGGCGGGAGCTGTTCATGTCAGGTTCCTTTCTTCAGTGGTGCAATGCCACTGTGCTCGTCCGCACTTGAAGAATTAAGTACATTTCCGCCAGAATTCATGTCGATTCGTTCAAGAGGGCGCGCTGCCGGGGCGCTCGAGTGACATGACCGCTTCCGCCTCCAGTTCCTTCGACCTGCTCACCGACCTCATGGAGCAGGTGCGCCTCGAAGGCACCGTCTACTTCCACGCTGAACTGCCCGCACCCTGGGGGCTGGACATCGCGCGCGAGGGACGCTCGCCCTTCTACTTCCTCGCCGAAGGCAGGGCAGAACTGCGCGTGCGCGGGCTGCGGGCCACGCACGTTATCGAGGCAGGCGACTTCGTGCTGATCCCGCGGGGCACGGCGCACACCGTGCGCTCCGGGCCGGACGCGCTGCTGGTCGGCTTTGACGACTTCCTGGCCACGCATCCCATGGACGCCGCGGGTCGCGTGCGCCTGAGGGGGCGCGGACCGCTCACGCGAGTGACCGGCGGCTTCTTCTCGTGCGACTCGCTGCGTGCCAACCCGCTGTTCGCGGCCCTGCCGGCCTTGATCCATCTGAAGGCCGACTCCGAGCCGATGCGCGAGTGGCTCGCTCCCACCCTGGCCTTCATCGAGGCCGAGCAGGACCACCCGGCGCAGGGCGGGCGCACCGTGCTGAGGCGTCTGGCCGACGTGCTCTTCATCCAGGCGGTGCGCGCCGTGATCGCGCAGTCGCCGCACGACGCGAGCGGCTGGCTGCGCGGACTGTCGGATGCGCGCGTGGCTCGCGCGCTGGCTCTGCTGCACGAGCGCTACGCCGAGCCCTGGACGCTGGATTCCCTGGCGCGGGCGGCAGGGATCTCACGCACCCTGCTGGCGGTGCGCTTCAAGCAACTCGTGGGCGAGCCGCCCATGCGCTACCTGGAGCGCTGGCGCATGACGCGCGCTGCGACCCTGCTGCGCGAGACACGCCTGTCGGTCGGGCTGGTGGGTGCAGAGCTGGGCTACGGCTCCGAGGCCGTGTTCGCCAAGGCCTTCAAGCGCGTGCACGGCGCGCCTCCGGGGCGCTTTCGGCGCGCGTCCGGCATCGGGCCGGCACTGCCAACCTGAGGGCGCGGGCCTGTACGAGTGGGCGCCTCGCGGACGCGCTTGGGCACCAGAAGCAAGGGCCGCCCGAGGGCGGCCCTTGCGCCGGACGCAGCCAGGGCTAGCTGCAGTGCCCCGTGTAGCCGCAGGCGGTGCAGAACTCGCAGCCGTCGCGCTTGATCACGGCCGCCGCGCCGCAGTTGGGGCAGGTCTTGCCCTTGACCGGGGCGGTCTCGTTCTGAATCACCTTCACGGCATCGGGCAGGGCCAGGATGCCCGCCGACTGAATCGCGCGGCCCTCGTCGTCGAGGATGCCCAGCACCTTGTAGCGGTGCAGGAGCAGCGCGGCGATGTAGGCCACCGTGCTGGGGTAGAGCGAGCTCTTGTCGCCGCCCGGCACCGCCGCCCAGAACTCGCCGTTCTGCTCGCCGAAGTTGAGCAGCTTGCGCAGCTTCATGCCGATCCAGTTGGCGTCGACCACGCGCATGTCGAGCGAGAGCAGCTTGCACAGGCCGTCGAGCGGGCGCGGGTACTCGCCCGCGAGCCAGATCGAGTAGGGTCGGCGGCTGCCATCCGGCAGGTGCAGTTCCTTCACGCCCAGCACGAAGTCGTCACCGGTGTTCGGGTTCTCGATGTCCACCGTCCAACTCATCGTGCCCAGCGGCCCGGCCTTGGGCTCCTTCTTGGAAAAGAGCGCATCCAGCACCGGCGTGGGCTCGCCGCCCATGTTCTCGAAGGCGCCCAGACGGTCGCAGCGCCAGCGCACGATGTTGGCGAAGGCCGAGACCACGCCGTTCTGCCAGGTCGGGTCTCCGCCCGGCGGGAAGGGGATCGTGAAGCCCTGCTCGTCGCGCGACTTGGCCAGCGCCTCGAGCTTCATCTTCAGCCAGGCGCGGTCCTCGGAGCGCATGTCCATCGACAGCGACTTGGCGATCGCGCCCAGGCCGCGTGGCTGCTCGGCGCCGTTGACCCAGACCTCGAAGGGCCGTGCGGGCTCGCCCACCTGACCGATGAAGATCGCGAAATTTTCGTGGCGCGATGGGATCTCGACCATGTAGGTCCAGGCCATGTTGCCTTCGGACAGGTCGGGCCGGCCCGGCCACTTGAGGCTGGCCAGCGCGGGCTGCGGGGTCGAGTCGAGGCGCACCCGGCGGTCGGGATCGTCCTGCAGGTCCTGGGGCGTCGACTGCGGCGTGGCGGCGGGCTCGGACTTGACCTCGAGCACCGAGCCGATCACGTTGTTCGGCCGGTAGGTGGTGATGCCCTTGAGCCCCGACCTCCAGGCCTCGAGGTACAGCTTGCGGAAGTCGTCGAAGGGGTAGTCCTCGGGCACGTTCACGGTCTTGCTGATCGCCGAGTCCACATAGGGCTGGACCGCGGCGATCATCTTCATGTGGTCGAGCGCGCCCATCTCGAGCGCGTGCACGAAGGACGCCGGCAGGTGCTCGACGTCGCCGCCCATGCGGCGGTAGAGCCGATAGGCGTAGTCCTCCACGGCGTACTCCTGCTTGGTGCCGTCGGGCATGCGCTTCTTGCGGATGTAGGTCCACGAAAACGTGGGCTCGATGCCGCCCGAGGCATTGGCCGCGAAGGCGAGCGAGATCGTGCCCGTGGGGGCGATCGACAGCAGGTGCGAGTTGCGCAGGCCGTGCGCGCGGATCTTGCGCTTCAGGTCCTCGGGCAGCCGGCTTGCGCAGTGCGGCTCGGCCAGGAACTTGTCGGCGTCGAACAGCGGGAAGGGGCCCTTCTCCTGGGCGAGTTCGCAGGAGGCGTCGTAGGCCGCGTCGCGCATCTCGCGGGCGATGTTGCCGGCCATGGCGCGCGCCTCGGCGGTGTCGTAGCGCAGGCCCAGCATGATCAGCGTGTTGCCCAGGCCGGTGAAGCCCAGGCCGACGCGGCGCTTGGCCGCGGCCTCGGCCTCCTGCTCGGGCAGGGGCCAGAGGGTGGCGGCGAGCACGTTGTCGAGCGCGCGGATCGAGACCTTCACCACCTCTCGGAACTTGGCGAAGTCGAAGGCCGGCTGCTCGCCGAAGGGGTCGAGCACGAAGCGCGTGAGGTTGACCGAGCCCAGGCAGCAGCAGCCGTAGGGCGGCAGGGGCTGCTCGCCGCAGGGATTGGTGGCCGAGATGCGTTCGCAGTAGGAGAGGTTGTTGTCGGCATTGATGCGGTCGACGAACACCACGCCGGGTTCGGCGTGGCTGTAGGTCGACTGCATGATCTGGTCGAACAGTTCGCGGGCGGGGACGCGACGGTAGACCCAGGTGCCGTCGGCGCGGCGGTAGGCGCTCTCCCGGTCGAAGGGCTCGGCGGGGTGCCAGAGCTCGACCTGCTCGTCCTTGTCCACCGCACTCATGAATGCATCGGTGACCGCGACGCTCATGTTGAAGTTGCTCAGCGAGCCGTCGCGCTTGGCGTGGATGAAGTCCTCCACGTCGGGGTGGTCGCAACGGATCATCCCCATCTGCGCGCCGCGCCGCGCCCCGGCCGACTCGAGGGTCTCGCAGCTCTTGTCGAACACGCGCATGTAGCTCAGCGGGCCGCTGGCGCGCGAGTGCGTGCCCTTGACCAGGGCGCCCTTGGGGCGGATGGCCGAGAAGTCGTAGCCCACGCCGCCACCGCGCCGCATGGTCTCGGCGGCCTGGTTGAGCGCCTTGTAGATCGAGGGCAGGCCGTTGCCCTCGCCGCTGATGGCGTCGCCCACCGGCTGCACGAAGCAGTTGATCAGGGTGGCGGCGATCTCGGTGCCGGCGGCGCTGTTGACGCGGCCGCCGGGAATGAAGCCGTCGGTCATCGCCTGGTGGAAGCGGCGCTCCCAATCGGCGCGCAACTCGGGCTTCTCGACGGAGGCGAGCCCGCGCGCCACGCGGGACCGCACCTCGTCAACCGTCTTTTCGCCGCCCTTGGCGTACTTCTCGATGAGCACGTCGATCGAGATCGGCTGCTCGTCCACGAGCAGCTGGGCCTTGTCTATCTTCATGGAGTCTCCTGGCGCGAAGCACCCCGGCACAGGGCGGGGCGCGGCGTAATGTCTGGTCGTTCAAGCGGGCAGTATAGGAGGCCGCATCGGCACCGGCCCGGCGCCATCGCGGAGCGCGGCACCGAACCGACGATCGGCAGACCGGATTTGACCTGGGGCACAATATGTCGATGCGGCGACGCTGGTTTCACTACATATAGTAGATTTCTGCACCCTGCCGGTGCAGCGTCCGCGCCACGGCCGCGACCGCGGCGCAAGGAGAATGGACATGAACCTGCAGCAGTTCCGCTTCCTGCGCGAGATCGCGCGAAGCAAGTTCTCGCTCACCGCGGCCGCGGCCTCGCTGCATACCTCGCAGCCGGCGATGTCCAAGGCGATCATCGATCTCGAGGGGGAGCTCGGCGTGCCGGTGCTGGCGCGCCATGGCCGGCGCGTGCTCGGTCTCACCCCTCCGGGACAGCAGGTGCTGCACGCCGCCGAGGTCATCATGACCGAGGTCGACCGGCTCAAGAAGCTCGCGCGCGACTACGCGGGCTCGCCCGAGGGCACGCTGCGCGTGGCGACCACTCACACGCAGGCGCGCTACGCGCTGCCCCGCGTGGTGGGCGAGTTCGCGCGGCGCTATCCCGAGGTCCGGCTCAAGCTGCTCGAGGCCAACCCTGCTCAGGTAGCCGCGATGCTGGCCAGCGGCGAGGCCGACGTGGGCGTTGCCACCGAGGCCCTGGCCGACGCGCCGGCATTGGCCAGCATCGAGGTCTATCAGTGGCACCACGCGGCGTGCGTGCCGCCGGGTCATGCGCTGGCGCGTTTTGCCAAGCATCCCGAGCGCCTGGGCCTGAAGGACCTGGCGCGCCACCCGCTCATCACCTACGAGGGCCAGTTCGCCGGCCGCAGCAAGATCGACGCGGCCTTCGCCGCCGCGGGGATCGAGCCCAACATCGTGCTCGAGGCGCTCGACGCCGACGTGATCAAGACCTACGTGGGCGTGGGCCTGGGGGTGGGCATCGTCGCCGACCTGGCGATCGACCCCGAGCGCGACCGCGTGGTGGCTCTGCCCTGCGGGCACCTGTTCGGCACCAACGTGGCGCGGCTCGCGGTCAAGCGCGGCGCCTACCAGCGCGGCTTCGTCTACTCGTTCATCGAGCTGCTCGCACCCGGCTGGGACAAGCGCCGCCTGCAGGAAGCCTTCGGCCTCTGAGTGCGGGCGCGGCTCCGATAGACTGCCGCCACGCCCCGTCCCCGGAGGACACCATGGACACCTTGCCTGCGCCCGTGCCGATTCACGGGCTCCATCACTACGCCTACCGCTGCCGCGACGCCGAGCAGACCCGCCGCTTCTACGAGGACGTGCTGGGGCTGCCGCTGTATCACATCATCCAGAGCGACTACGTGCCCTCGACGGGCGAGTACTGCCCCTACACGCACATCTTCTTTCGCCTGCGCGACGGATCGTGCATCGCCTTCTTCGACCTCGGCGACGACCAGGCCTGCGAGCCCAGCCCGAACACGCCGGCGTGGGTCAACCACATCGCCTTCCGCGTCGACTCGGTCGACGAGCTCGAGCGCATGAAGGCACGGCTCGAGGCGCACGGCGTGGAGGTGGTGGGCGTGACCGACCACCACATCTTCAAGTCGATCTACTTCTTCGATCCCAATGGCGTGCGCATCGAACTGTCGGCCCAGCTCGCTTCCGAGATGCAGATGATGGAGGAGAGCAAGAGCACGCACGCCCGGCTGGCCGAGTGGAACGAGCGCAAGCGCGTGTGGCGCGAACAGCGCGCAGCGGGCGCCGCGCCCGGCGTGCTCACGCCCCAGCGCAACGACCGGCCCGAGGTGGCCGCGCGCAACCAGAACGCGGGATGAGGGTCTGCGTCGTCGGCGCGGGCGGCATCGGCGCGACCCTGGGGGCGCGGCTCGCTCTTGCGGGGCACGAGGTCGGGCTTGTCGCCCGCGGCGCGCATCTCGCTGCGCTGCAGGAGCAGGGGCTGCGCTTCGTCGACGAGGCTGCGGGTGCGGAACACAGGCTGCGCCTGCGCGCGAGCGCCGAGCCCGCCGAGCTGGGGGCCCAGGACGTGGTCTTCCTCGCGCTCAAGGCGCACGACATCGGGCCGATGCTCGAGCGCGTCGCGCCGCTGCTGGGGCCGCACACGAGCGTGGTGCCGGCGATCAACGGCCTGCCCTGGTGGTACTTCCACGGCGTGGGCGGCGCGAACGAGGGGCGCGTGGTGCGCGCACTCGATCCGGCCGGAACGATGTTCGCGGCGCTCGATCCCGATCGCCTGCTCGGTTGTGTCGTCCACGTGGCGGCCGAGGTGCGCTCGCCCGGCACCGTGCATCACACGGGCGGGCGGCGGCTGATCCTGGGCGAGCCGCGCGGCGGCAGCACGGCGCGGCTCGAGCGGGTGGCGGCGCTGCTCGCGCAAGCGGGTTTCGAGGCCGAGGCCACGAGCGACATCCGCCTCGCCGTGTGGACCAAGCTCGTGGGCAACCTCTCGTTCAACCCCGTGGCCGCGCTCACCGGCTACCGCATGGACCAGCTGTGCGCCGACGAGGGGGTGGTGGAAGTGATCCGCGCCTCGATGCTCGAGGCCATGGCGGTGGCCGAGCACCTAGGCGTGAGGATCCCCATGACGCCCGAGGCGCGCATCGACCTCGCGCGCCAGCTCGGCGCGGCGCGCATCTCGATGATGCAGGACCTCGAGGCCGGCCGCCGCCTCGAGCTCGGGCCGATCGTCGAGGCGGTGATGGAGCTTGCGCAGGACGCGGGCCTCGCCATGCCGGTCACCCGTCACGTTCACGCCCTGACTCGCGCCCGTGCGCGCAGCGCAGGCATTGCCCAGCCCTGAAGGAGAACCATGAACAGCCTGCCGCGCCTGCGCGTCGCCCGCCCGTCGAACAACCTCGAGCGCCTGCTGCCGTTCTACCGCGACGGCCTGGGCTTCGAGGTGATCGGCGGCTTCGAGGACCACAACCGCTGGGACGGAATCATGCTGGGCCACCCCGGCTGGCCCTATCACCTGGAGTTCACCCGCCATCACGACGGCGAGGTCGCGCCGCGCGCGCCCACGCCCGACCACCTGCTGGTCTTCTACATCGAGGACCGCGCCGAGTGGCAGGCGGCGCTGACGCGCATGTTCGAGGCCGGCCAGGCGCAGGTCAGTTCCGTGAATCCCTATTGGGACGCGCACGGCGCCACCTTCGAGGACCCCGACGGCTACCGCGTGGTGCTCTACCACGGCAGCTGGAGCCGCTGAGGCCATGAGCAGCGTCGCCTTCATCGGCCTGGGTGCGATGGGTGCGCCCATGGCCGCTCACCTGCTGGCGGCCGGGCATGCGCTGCGCGTGCATGCGCGCCGTGCCGAGGCCATGGCACCCCTGATCGAACGCGGCGCGGTGGGCTGCGCCAGCGCGGCCGAGGCTGCGCGCGGCGCCGAGTTCGTGTTCGTGAACGTGACCGCCACGGGCGACGTGGAGCAGGTCCTGTTCGCCGCGGACGGCGTGGCTGCTGGCGCTGCGCCGGGCACCGTGGTGATCGACCACAGCACGATCAGCGCTCCGGCCACGCGCGGCTTCGCCGCCCGCCTCGTGGCGCAGGGTGTTCAGTTGCTCGACGCGCCGGTCTCGGGCGGCGTGAAGGGCGCGCAGGCGGCGAGCCTGAGCATCATGGTGGGCGGAGACGACGCGGCGCTCGCGCGTGCGCGGCCGCTGCTCGAGTGCCTGGGCAAGACCATCACCCACATCGGCCCCTCGGGGGCGGGCCAGGTGGCCAAGGCCTGCAATCAGATCGTGCAGGTGGTGAACATTCAGGGCATCGCTGAAGCCATGCTCTTCGCCAGCGCGCAGGGCGTGGATACGCAACGCGTGCTCTCGGCCCTGGCGGCGGGCTTTGCGGGCAGCCGCATGCTCGACCTCATGGGTCCGAAGATGGTGGCGCGCGACTTCGCGGCCGGCATCGAGTCGCGCCTGCACCAGAAGGACTACGGCCTGATCGTCGACATGGCGCGCGAGCTGAACCTGGGCCTGCCTGCCGTGGCGCTGGTGGCGCAGCAGCTCAATGCGCTGGCGGGGCAGGGCGGCAGTCGCCTCGACACGAGCGCCTTGCTCAAGGTGCTGGAAGCCGCCAACGGCCGCGCCGATCCCGCTTGAGGCTGCGCAGGCCGCGCCCGGCCCTCAGCCGGGGCGCAGGCTTGCCGCCGGAACACGCCGGCAGACAGTGGCGGCAGAGTGGCGGCAGCCGCTTGGCCTTTCCGCCTCAGTGGCCGCGCGCGAGCTCCAGGGTGGCGCGGAACAGCGAGTGCTGCGGATCGGCGAGCGCATCGCACACCGTCAGATGATTCATGCCCGGGGCGGGCACGTCGCCGCGGAAGTTGGCGGGCCAGGCCTGGGCGATCAGCCCGTTCTGGCGGCGGAACTCGGATGACTCCAGACCGCCCACGGCGGTGTGCAGCGGCGCGCTCGTGGCCGCTGGCAGGCGCACCGGTGACAGGCGCCGAGCACGCCCGGCATCGAGCTTGAGATCCTGGTTCACGAAGGGCGCGTGCGTCAGCGGCGTGAGGTCGTAGAGCCCGCTCACCGCCACACCGCCCTTGACCAGCGTGGCGGGCAGGTCGGCGCCGAGCACCGGCCACAGAGCGGCCATCGCCATCGCCGTGAGGTGCCCGCCCGCCGAGTGCCCGGCGAGCGTGATGCGCTCGGGATCGAAGCCCAGCCGGTCGCCGTTGCGGTAGAGCCAGGCCAGCGCGCGTAGCGTCTGGCGCACGATCTGTTCCATCGGCACGCGCGGCGCGAGGCCGTAGTTGATCAGCGCCACCGATACGCCGTGCGCCGCATAGGCCGGACCGATCCAGGAGAAGTCGCTCTTGTCGAGCGAGCGCCAGTAGCCGCCATGGATGAACACCAGCAGGGGCGCGGCGTCGTGGCGGGCCGGAAACAGGTCGAGGCGCTCGGCCGCGGTCTCGCCGTAAGGCAGGTCCAGCAGGCAGGCGCGCGTGCGCCGCGTGGCTGCTGAGTGCTCGGCCCAGCGCGCGAAGATCGCCGGATGCTCGGGGATCATGGCCCGCGCGTTGTACTCGCGCTCGCAAAACTCGGTCGTGAACTTCATGGGGTCTCCCTCGGCCGGCCGAGTTTAGCCAGCCCCAGGGGGCCGGCGCCGGTTGGAAGGCCGGCGCCAAACCGGCTACAATTCGCGCCTCTTCGC
>DAOTEJ010000078.1:0-11869 GCA_035454085.1 Burkholderiaceae bacterium
TAGACGTCCTGCACCTCGTCGACGATGTAGCGGGCCAGCGCCTCGACGCCCAGCAGGCGCAGGATGTCGTGCGGGTCGGCCGGGCCGTCCACGATCGACTCGCCCTTGTTCACCACCTGGCCGTCATGCACCAGCACGTGCTTGTCCTTCGGGATGAGGAACTCGTGCTCCTTGCCGTCGAGGTCGGTGATGATCAGGCGCTGCTTGCCCTTGGTCTCCTTGCCGAAGGTCACCGTGCCGGTCACCTCGGCGAGCATGCCGGCGTCCTTGGGCGAGCGGGCCTCGAACAGCTCGGCCACGCGGGGCAGACCGCCGGTGATGTCGCGGGTCTTCTGCGACTCGGTCGGGATGCGCGCAAGCACCTCGCCCACGGCGACCGGCTGGCCGTCGCGCACCACGATCAGCGCGCCCACCGGCAGCGAGATGTTCACGGAGTGCTCGGTGCCCGGGATCTTGACCTCCTGGCCGGACTCGTTGAACAGCTTGACCTGGGGGCGCACACCCTTGGTGGCCGCGCTGCGACGCTTGGCGTCGATCACCACCAGAGTCGACAGGCCGGTGACCTCGTCGATCTGCTTGGCCACCGTGACGCCTTCCTCCACGTTCTCGAACTTCACCGTGCCGTTGTACTCGGTGATGATCGGGCGCGTCAGGGGATCCCAGCTGGCGAGCTGAATGCCGGCCTTGACCGCCTGCCCGTCTACCGCGAGCAGGGTGGCGCCATAGGGCACCTTGTGGCGCTCGCGCTCGCGTCCGTTGTCATCGACGATCAGGACTTCGCCCGAACGCGAGATCACCACCTGTTCGCGCTTCGCGTTGGTGACGTAGCGCATGGTCGCGGTGAAGCGCACCGTGCCGTTGCTCTTGGCCTCGATGCCCGAGGCCACCGCGGCGCGCGAAGCTGCGCCGCCGATGTGGAAGGTGCGCATCGTCAGCTGCGTGCCCGGCTCGCCGATCGACTGCGCGGCGATCACGCCCACCGCCTCGCCCGAGTTCACCAGCGAGCCGCGGCCCAGGTCGCGGCCGTAGCACTTGGCGCACAGGCCGTAGCGCGTGTCGCAGGTCAGCGGGGTGCGCACGCGCACCTCGTCGATGCCCAGGCGCTCGATTTCCTCGACTGCGTCCTCGTCGAGCAGCGTGCCCGCGGCATAGAGCACGTCCTGCGTGTCGGGGTGGAACACGTCCGAGGCGGCCACGCGGCCCAGCACACGGTCGCGCAGGGCCTCGATGACCTCGCCACCCTCGACCAGGGCACGCATCACCACCCCGTTGACGGTGCCGCAGTCGTCCTCGACGACGACCAGATCCTGGGTCACGTCGACCAGGCGGCGCGTCAGGTAGCCCGAGTTCGCGGTCTTCAGCGCGGTGTCGGCCAGACCCTTGCGGGCGCCGTGGGTCGAGATGAAGTACTGCAGGACGTTGAGGCCCTCGCGGAAGTTCGCCGTGATGGGCGTCTCGATGATCGAGCCGTCGGGCTTGGCCATCAGGCCGCGCATGCCGGCGAGCTGGCGGATCTGCGCCGCGGAACCGCGCGCGCCCGAGTCGGCCATCATGTAGATGGAGTTGAACGACTCCTGCTCGACTTCCTTGCCGTGGCGGTCGATGGTCTTCTCGACCTTGAGGTGCTCCATCATCTTGCGGCCGACCTCGTCGCCGGCGCGGCCCCAGATGTCCACCACCTTGTTGTAGCGCTCGCCCTGCGTCACCAGGCCCGAGGTGTACTGCGCCTCGATCTCCTTGACTTCCTTCTCGGCGGCGCGGATCAGCTCCTCCTTCTCGACGGGCACGACCATGTCGTCGACCGCGATCGACAGGCCGCCACGAGTGGCGAGCTTGAAGCCCGACTGCATCAGCTTGTCGGCAAAGATCACGGTCTCGCGCAGGCCGCACTTGCGGAAGGCGGTGTTGATCAGGCGGGAGATCTCCTTCTTCTTGAGCGGCCGATTCAGCACGCTGAAGGGCAGGCCGGCGGGCAGGATCTCGGACAGCATCGCGCGGCCCACGGTCGTCTCGTGGCGGTTCAGGCGCTCGGTCTTCTCGCCCGTCTCACGGTCGACTTCGACCTCACGGATGCGCACCGTGATTCGCGTCTGGAGCTCGACCTCCTTGTTGTCCCAGGCGCGATGCACCTCGGCGAGGTCGCTGAAGAACATGCCCTCGCCCTTGCCGTTGATCTTCTCGCGAGTGGCGAAGTACAGGCCCAGCACGATGTCCTGCGAGGGCACGATCGACGGGTCGCCGTTGCTCGGGAACAGGATGTTGTTCGAGGCGAGCATCAGCGAGCGCGCCTCGAGCTGGGCCTCGAGCGACAGGGGCACGTGCACGGCCATCTGGTCGCCGTCGAAGTCGGCGTTGAAGGCGGCGCACACCAGCGGGTGCAGCTGGATCGCCTTGCCCTCGATCAACACCGGCTCGAAGGCCTGGATGCCCAGGCGGTGCAGGGTCGGGGCGCGGTTGAGCATCACGGGATGCTCGTAGATCACCTCTTCGAGGATGTCCCACACCACGGGCTCCTGCCCCTCGACCATCTTCTTGGCCGCCTTGATGGTGGTGGCCAGGCCGCGCAGTTCCAGCTTGTTGAAGATGAAGGGCTTGAACAGCTCGAGCGCCATCAGCTTGGGCAGGCCGCACTGGTGCAGCTTGAGCTGCGGGCCGACCACGATCACGGAACGGCCCGAGTAGTCGACACGCTTGCCCAGCAGGTTCTGGCGGAAGCGGCCGCCCTTGCCCTTGATCATGTCGGCCAGCGACTTGAGCGGGCGCTTGTTGGCGCCGGTCATCGCCTTGCCGCGACGGCCGTTGTCGAGCAGCGAGTCCACCGCCTCCTGCAGCATGCGCTTCTCGTTGCGCACGATGATCTCGGGAGCCTTGAGCTCGAGCAAGCGCTTGAGCCGGTTGTTGCGGTTGATGACGCGACGGTAGAGGTCGTTCAGGTCGGAGGTCGCGAAGCGGCCGCCGTCGAGCGGCACCAGCGGGCGCAGCTCGGGCGGCAGCACCGGCAGCACCTCGAGAATCATCCACTCGGGCTTGATGCCCGAACGCTGGAAGCCCTCGAGCACCTTGAGGCGCTTGGCGTACTTCTTGATCTTGGCCTCGGACGAGGTCTCGGCCAGATCCTTGCGCAGCTGCTCGACCTCGCGGTCGACGTTGATCGACGCGAGCAGCTCGCGGATCGCCTCCGCGCCCATCATGGCGCGGAAGTCGTCGCCGTACTCCTCGGTCTTGGCGATGAAGTCGTCCTCGGTCATCAGCTGGCCGCGCTTGAGCGGCGTGAAACCGGGGTCGGTGACGCAGTAGGCCTCGAAGTACAGGACGCGCTCGATGTCGCGCAGCGTCATGTCCAGCACCATGCCCATGCGGCTGGGCAGGCTCTTGAGGAACCAGATGTGCGCGGTCGGGCTGGCGAGCTCGATGTGCCCCATGCGCTCGCGGCGCACCTTGGCCAGAGTCACCTCGACGCCGCACTTCTCGCAGATCACGCCGCGGTGCTTGAGCCGCTTGTACTTGCCGCACAGGCACTCGTAGTCCTTGATCGGCCCGAAGATCTTCGCGCAGAACAGTCCATCGCGCTCGGGCTTGAAGGTGCGGTAGTTGATGGTCTCGGGCTTCTTGACCTCGCCGTACGACCACGAACGGATCTTCTCGGGCGACGCGATGCCGATCTTGATCGCGTCGAACTGCTCGTCTTGCTGTACCTGCTTGAAGAGATCGAGTAGCGCTTTCATCAGTGCTGCTCCTTAGTTGCGCTCGAGGTCGATGTCGATGCCCAGCGACCGGATTTCCTTGACCAGCACGTTGAACGATTCGGGCATGCCCGCCTCGATCACGTGGTCGCCCTTGACGATGTTTTCGTAAAGCTTGGTGCGTCCGTTCACGTCGTCGGACTTGACCGTCAGCATCTCCTGCAGCACGTAGCTGGCACCGTAGGCCTCGAGGGCCCACACCTCCATCTCGCCGAACCGCTGGCCGCCGAACTGGGCCTTGCCGCCCAAGGGCTGCTGGGTCACGAGCGAGTACGGCCCGGTCGAGCGCGCGTGCATCTTGTCGTCGACCAGGTGGTGCAGCTTGAGCACGTGCATGTAGCCCACGGTGACCGGGCGCTCGAACATGTCGCCGGTGCGCCCGTCGTAGAGCCGCGTCTGGGTCTTGCTGTCGGTAAGCCGCAGTGCCTGCTTGGTCGGCTCGGGGAAGGCGAGGTCCAGCATCGTGTGGATCTCCTTCTCCGCGGCGCCGTCGAACACCGGGGTCGCGAAGGGCACGCCGTCACGCAGGTGTCCGGCGAGCTCGAGCAGTTCGGCCTCGCTCAGCGAGTCGAGGTCCTCGGACTTGCCGGAGCGGTTGTAGACCTGCTTGAGGAACTCGCGCACCTGCTTGGACTGCTCGGTCTTGAGCATCTCGGCGATGCGCCAGCCGATGCCCTTGCTCGCCCAGCCCAGGTGCACCTCGAGGACCTGGCCCACGTTCATCCGCGAGGGCACGCCCAGCGGGTTGAGCACGACGTCGACCGGTCGGCCGTCGGCCATGCAGGGCATGTCCTCGACCGGAACGATCCGCGAGACCACGCCCTTGTTGCCGTGACGTCCGGCCATCTTGTCGCCGGGTTGCAGGCGACGCTTGACCGCGAGGTAGACCTTCACCATCTTGAGCACGCCCGGGGGCAGCTCGTCGCCCTGGGTCAGCTTCTTGCGCTTGTTCTCGAAGGCCTCGTCGAACTCGCGGCGCTTGGTCTCGATCGACTCCTTCATGCCCTCGAGCGCGGCCTGCGCGGCCTCGTCGGCCAGGCGCACCTCGAACCAGTGATAGCGCTCGAGCGAATCGAGGTACTCGCGCGTGATGCGCGTGCCCTTCTTGATGTTGCGCGGGCCGCCGGTGGCCTCCTTGCCGTCGAGCAGGCGCTCGATGCGCTGGAAGGCGTCGCCCTCGACGATGCGCAACTGGTCGTTGAGGTCCTGGCGGTAGCGCTTGAGCGCGTCGTCGATGATCGACTGCGCCCGCTTGTCCCGCTGGATTCCCTCGCGCGTGAAGACCTGCACGTCGATCACCGTGCCGCTCATGCCCGAGGGCACGCGCAGCGAGGTGTCCTTCACGTCGCTGGCCTTCTCGCCGAAGATCGCGCGCAGCAGCTTTTCCTCGGGGGTGAGCTGGGTCTCGCCCTTGGGCGTGACCTTGCCCACCAGCACGTCGCCCGCGTTGACCTCGGCGCCGATGTAGACGATGCCGGAGTCGTCGAGCCGCGCGAGCTGGTTCTCGGAGAGGTTGCTGATGTCGCGGGTGATTTCCTCCGCGCCCAGCTTGGTGTCGCGAGCAACGACGTTGAGCTCCTCGATGTGGATCGAGGTGAAGCGATCGTCGGCGACCACCTTCTCCGAGATCAGGATCGAGTCCTCGAAGTTGTAGCCGTTCCAGGGCATGAACGCGACCAGCATGTTCTGCCCGAGCGCGAGCTCGCCCAGGTCGGTGCTCGCACCATCGGCGATCACGTCGCCCTTGGTGATCACGTCGCCCTTCTTCACGATCGGGCGCTGGTTGATGTTCGTGTTCTGGTTCGACCGCGTGTACTTCTGCAGGTTGTAGATGTCCACGCCGACTTCGCCGGCCACGTTCTCGTTGTCGTTGACGCGCACCACGATGCGGTCGGCGTCGACGTAGTCGACCAGGCCGCCGCGCAGCGCCTGCACGGTGGTGCCGGAGTCGACCGCCACGGTGCGCTCCACGCCGGTGCCGACCACAGGCTTCTCGGGGCGCAGGCAGGGCACGGCCTGGCGCTGCATGTTCGAGCCCATCAGCGCGCGGTTCGCGTCGTCATGCTCGAGGAAGGGGATCAGCGAGGCGGCCACCGAGACGATCTGCGAGGGCGCCACGTCCATGTATTGCACGCGCGCGGGCGACATCAGCACGAACTCGCCGTTCTCGCGGCAGCTCACCAGCTCGTCGGTGAACTTGCCGGACTTGTCGAGCGGCGCGTTCGCCTGGGCGACCACGTACTTGCCTTCCTCGATCGCCGAGAGGTAGTCGATCTGGTCGGACACGCGGCCGTCGACCACGCGCCGGTACGGGGTCTCGAGGAAGCCGTACTCGTTGAGTTGCGCGTAGAGGGCCATCGAGTTGATCAGGCCGATGTTCGGGCCTTCGGGCGTCTCGATCGGGCAGACACGGCCGTAGTGCGTGGGATGCACGTCGCGCACCTCGAAGCCGGCGCGCTCGCGCGTCAGGCCGCCCGGTCCCAAAGCCGAGACGCGGCGCTTGTGCGTGATCTCGGACAGCGGGTTGGTCTGGTCCATGAACTGCGAGAGCTGCGAGGACCCGAAGAACTCGCGGATCGAGGCGCTGATCGGCTTGCTGTTGATCAGGTCATGCGGCATCAGGTTGTCGGCCTCGGCCTGGCCGAGACGCTCCTTGACCGCGCGCTCGACGCGCACCAGGCCGGCGCGGAACTGGTTCTCGGCCAGTTCGCCCACGCAGCGCACCCGGCGGTTGCCAAGGTGGTCGATGTCGTCGACTTCGCCGCGGCCGTTGCGCAGCTCGACCAGCAGCTTCATGGTGTCGATGATGTCCTCGGGCGAGAGGGTCATCGGGCCGGTGATCTCGGGCCGGCCGAAGCGGCTGTTGACCTTCATGCGGCCAACGCGCGACAGGTCGTAGGTCTCGGGATCGAAGAACAGGCGCCTGAACAGAGTCTCGACCGCGTCCTCGGTGGGCGGCTCGCCCGGACGCATCATGCGGTAGATGGCGATGCGCGCGGCGAGCTGGTCGGGCGTCTCGTCGAGGCGCAGGGTGTTCGAGATGTACGCGCCCTGGTCGAGGTCGTTGGTGTAGATCGTGCGCACGTCCTTGGCGTTGGCGGCGCGCAGCTTCTTGAGGACGTCTTCCGTGAGCTCCTCGTTGGCGTTGGCGATCAGCTCGCCGGTGTCGGCGTCGACCACGTTGGCGGCCAGCACCCGGCCCAGCAGGTAGTCCTCGGGCACCTCGATGCGCGTCATGCCCGCGGCTTCCATGTCGCGGATGTGCTTGGCGTTGATGCGCTTGTCCTTGGCGACGACCACCTTGCCCGACTTGTCGGCGATGTCGAAGCGCGCGATCTCGCCGCGCAGGCGCTCGGGCACGAGCTCCATGTAGCCGCCGTGGGCAGTGAGCGCGAAGGTGTCGAAGTCGAAGAAGTGCGCGAGGATCTGCTCGGGCGTCAGGCCCAGCGCCTTGAGCATGATGGTCGCCGGCATCTTGCGGCGGCGGTCGACGCGGAAGTAGAGGATGTCCTTGGCGTCGAACTCGAAGTCCAGCCACGAGCCGCGGTAGGGGATCACGCGCGCCGAGAACAGCAGCTTGCCCGAGCTGTGCGTCTTGCCGCGGTCGTGCTCGAAGAACACGCCGGGCGAGCGGTGCAGCTGGCTGACGATCACGCGCTCGGTGCCGTTGATGATGAACGAGCCCTTGGTGGTCATGAGCGGGATCTCGCCCATGTAGACCTCCTGCTCCTTGACCTCCTTGACGGTGGGCTTGGAGGCCTCGCGATCCATGATCACGAGGCGCACCTTGGCGCGCAGCGGGCTGGCGTAGGTCAGGCCGCGCTGCTGGCACTCGGTCACGTCGAACGCGGGCTCGCCCAGCACGTAGTTCACGAACTCGAGCCGGGCCATGCCGTTGTGGCTCGAGATCGGGAAGATCGAGCTGAACGCCGCCTGCAGGCCCTCGCGCTTGCGCTGCGCCACGGGCACCTCGGCCTGCAAGAACTCCATGTAGGACTGCAGCTGGGTAGCCAGCAGGAAGGGCACTTCAAGCACGCTCGGACGCTTGGCAAAGCTCTTCCGAATACGCTTCTTTTCAGTGAAGGAGTACGGCATGGACGCTCCGTTCGACGCAGGGAGAGGGACAACACTTCCCCGCCGACAGGCCCTGCGGACGCCAATAGCCGCGCAAGGGGCAGTCCATAAGACTGCCGCCCGCGCGGCTTGCAGAGAGTCTGCGGCTCAGGCTCATTGGGGAAGACTTGGATCTGCACCGGCGGCGACGGTGCAGATCGAAGTCCTCCCGGACTTCGAGGGCGGCGCAAGGCCGCCCCGCGAGCGCAATTACTTGAGCTCGACCTTGGCGCCGGCGTCCTCCAGCTTCTTCTTGGCGGCGTCGGCGTCGGCCTTGTTCACGCCTTCCTTGACGGGCTTCGGCGCGCCATCGACCAGGTCCTTGGCCTCCTTCAGGCCCAGGCCGGTCAGCTCGCGCACGGCCTTGATGACGTTGACCTTGTTGGCGCCCGCCTCGAGCAGCATGACGGTGAACTCGGTCTTCTCTTCGACGACCGCGGCGGCGGCGCCGGCGGCCGGGGCGGCCACGGCGACGGCGGCGGCAGCAGCCGAGACACCGAACTTCTCTTCCATCATCTTGATCAGCTCGCTGATCTCGAGGACCGACTTGGCGCCGATGGCGTCGAGGATTTCTTGGTTGGAAAGTGCCATTTGCTTAACTCCGGATGCGTAGTGAATGTGTGACTGTCGGGATGACGATCAGGCGGCTGCCTTTTCCTTGGCGTCGCGGACGGCGGCCACGGTGCGCACGAAGCGCGCCGGGACCTCGTTGATCGTGCGGACGAACTTGCCGATGGGGGCGTTCATGGTCGCCATCAGCGTTGCCAGCAGCTCTTCGCGGCTCGGCATCGTGGCCAGCGCATTGACACCCTTTGCGTCCATGACGTAGTTGGGCATCGCGCCGGCCTTGATCACCAGCTTGTCGTTGCTTTTCGCGAAGGCGGCCAGCACCTTGGCGGCCGCAACCGGGTCGGCGGAGAAGCCGTAGACGAGCGGACCGACGAACTTGTCGGCCAGACCCGCAAACGGCGTGCCTTCCACGGCACGGCGTGCCAGGGTGTTCTTGAGCACGCGCAACTGGACACCTTCGCCACGCGCTTGCTTGCGCAGCTTGGTGACCGCATCCACGCTCAGACCACGGTACTCGGCGACGACGATCGACTGGGCGGTCGCCACCATGGCGCTCACTTCCTCGACCTTGGCCGCTTTCTCTTGACGATTGAGACCCACGGTACTGGCTCCACTCAATGGTGCTCGGCAGACTGCCTTGCACCGGTTGCTCACCGGCGTCCTGACCGAGAACCACGCATCCACCCCGTCGCCGGGGCTTCAGAACGGTGTTCCCACTTCGGTCGCCGTCTGCGCTGGATCGCTTCCTGCCGCCGCGGTCGCCGAGCGCGCACGCGCCCGCGGTTGGAAGTCGAATTAAGGAGGACCGGATCCGGCTGCCGTGCCTTGCGCCCGCAGCCTTACCGAACCCTCGTCCAGCGGTCTTTGACAGCTGCAGCGGGCACATTGCCTGCGCTGCGGCCCAAAGCCCTCGGGGTCTTGCGACCCCTTCAGAGGCCCGCCTGGCAGGCGGACCCGTATTGCTCTTCTCAGCCGTTGAGGCTGGCCACGTCGACGCGCACGCCGATGCCCATGGTCGAGGACACAGCGATCTTGCGCAGGTACACACCCTTGGAAGATGCCGGCTTCGCCTTGTTCAGCGCTTCGACCAGCGCCGTCAGGTTGGTCTTGAGGCGGTCAGCGTCAAACGAGGCGCGACCGATGGTGGCGTGCACGATGCCCGCCTTGTCGGCGCGGAACTGCACTTGGCCGGCCTTGGCGTTCTTGACCGCGGTGGTCACGTCGGGGGTGACGGTGCCGACCTTGGGGTTGGGCATCAGGCCGCGCGGACCGAGGATCTGGCCGAGCGCACCGACCACGCGCATGGCGTCAGGCGAGGCGATGACCACGTCGAAGTCCATGAAGCCTTCCTTGACCTTGGCGGCGAGATCGTCGAAGCCGACCACATCAGCGCCAGCGGCCTTGGCCTCCTCGGCCTTGGCGCCCTGGGCAAACACGGCGACGCGCACCGACTTGCCCGTGCCGGCAGGCAGCACGACCGCGCCACGCACCGACTGGTCCGACTTCTTGGCGTCGATGCCCAGTTGCACCGCGACGTCGACCGACTCGTCGAACTTGGCGGTGGCGGTCTGCTTGACCAGGCTCAGCGCGTCAGCCACGGGATAGAACTTCTGGGGGTCGCGCTTGGCCTGGATCGCCTTGGTGCGCTTGGTTTGCTTGGCCATTTACACGCCCTCCACGGTGATGCCCATCGAGCGGGCGCTGCCGGCGATCGTGCGGACCGCTGCGTCCAGATCGGCTGCGGTGAGGTCCGGCATCTTGGTCTTGGCGATCTCCTCGGCTTGCGCGCGGGTGATCTTTCCCACCTTGTCGGTGTGCGGCTTGGCCGAACCCTTGTCGATCTTCGCGGCCTTCTTGATGAGGATGGTCGCCGGAGGCGTCTTCATCACGAAGGTGAAGCTCTTGTCGGCGAAGGCGGTGATCACCACGGGGATCGGCAGGCCGGGCTCCACGCCCTGGGTCTGGGCGTTGAAGGCCTTGCAGAATTCCATGATGTTCAGGCCGCGCTGGCCGAGCGCCGGGCCGATGGGAGGCGACGGATTGGCCTTACCAGCTGGCACCTGCAGCTTGATAAAGCCGATGATCTTCTTTGCCATGAAAGGCTCCTTGCGGGTACTGGCGCCGCCGTCCGTGCAGACAGCGGCTCCCCGGGGTTAAGGCCCTGACTTGCTTCGCGCTGGCGGTCGGGCCGACCTATCCACCAGCGTTCAAACTGCGCCGGCGCCCGCTCGGGGGCGCCGCGCGCTCAGACTTTCTCTACTTCGCCGAAGCCAAGCTCGACCGGAGTGTCACGGCCGAAAATGGTGACCGAGACGCGCACCCGGCTCTTCTCGTAATTGACTTCCTCGACACGACCGTTGAAGTCGGTGAAAGGGCCGTCCTTGACGCGCACCATCTCGCCCACTTCGAACAGAACCTTGGGACGAGGCTTCTCAGCACCTTCCTGCATGCGGTGCAGGATCTCGTCCACTTCCTTCTGCGGCAGTGGCGCGGGCCGGTTGGCCGTGCCGCCGAGAAAGCCAGTGACCTTCGGCGTGCTCTTGACCAGATGCCACGCCAGGTCGGTCATGTCCATCTCGACGAGGACGTAGCCCGAGTACATGCGCCGCTCGGTGATCGACTTCTTGCCGCCGCGGATCTCGACGACCTCTTCGGTCGGCACCAGGATCTGGCCGAACTGCTCCTGCAGGCCGGCGCGGTTGATGCGTTCGGTCAGCGCCTTGGCCACGCTCTTCTCCATGCCGGAGTAGGCGTGAACCACGTACCAGCGCTTGCCTGTCACCACGTTCGTCATGTCCGATCTCCGCGGGCTCAGCCCAGCTTCAGGAGCAGGTCGTACAGCACCCACTCGATGGTCTTGTCGACGACGAACAGGAACAGCGCCATCACCACCACAAAGGCAAACACGATGCCGGTGGTGCTCATGGTCTCCTTGCGGCTCGGCCACACCACACGGCGCAGTTCCTCGTAGGCCTCGCGCGCATACGAGATGAAGCGCTTGCCAGTTTGCGTGAACCACGCCAGCACCAGGCCGGCCACCAGGCCGCCGAACAGCACGCCTACGCGCAGCAGGGTGGGCTGGCCCGACAGGAAGGTGAAGCCGAGCACGCCGGCGAGCGCGATCGCTCCCGCCAGAATCACCAGCGCGATGTCGGCCTTGCTTTGGACGTTCTGTACGTTCTGCGTGCTCATCTGCTATCTCTTGCGGGGCGCCGCATCACCAGCACCGGGGCCCGTCGCGACCGGACGGTCTCGGCGAGAAAACTTGGCAGGGGCAGAGGGAATCGAACCCCCAACCTTCGGTTTTGGAGACCGACGCTCTGCCAGTTGAGCTATACCCCTGCACTGGCCCCCGCCGCCGCGAGGCGGCGAGGCTCGCGAGACTCCTGTCAGGCGATGATCTTGGCCACGACGCCGGCGCCGACGGTGCGGCCGCCTTCGCG
>DAOTEJ010000079.1:0-2441 GCA_035454085.1 Burkholderiaceae bacterium
ATGGCTGCTTAGTTGCTACCGGACGCGGGCTTGGAGAGCTTCTCCATCGCGTCGCCGAGGTTGAAGCTGCCCGGCTTCTGGCGCGGAGGGAAGTCCTTGAAGCTCTGCAGCCAGCTGACCACGAAGGTCTGCGCGGGCACGAGCACGAAGGCGCGGTCGATGCGCCAGCGCTGGTAGCCCATGCCTTCGTGGTCGGCGCGCTCGAACGGGTCGGAGCGCAGGTTGAATAGCTTGGGCAGGCGCAGCGTCACCATGGGCTCTTGCCACACGTCGAAGCCGTGGGCGCGCTGCTCCATGAAGGCCACCTTCCATTGGTCGTAGCGCAGGCCCGCGAGATTGCCGTCGTCGGTCCAGTACAGGAACTCGCGCCGCGGCCACTCGACCTTGTTCTCGGTGCCCTTGGCTGGCTCTTGGCCCGCGGCCGCCAACGCCGGCATGAGGTTGTAGCCATCGAGGTGGACTTTGTAGTTCACGCCGCCCACCGTCGCGCCCTTGACCAGGGCGTCCTTGACGTTGGGCTGGCCTGCCGCGGCCATCAGGGTCGGCAGCCAGTCCTCGTGCGAGGTGATCTGGTTGATCTCGACGCCGGGCTTGATCACGCCGGGCCAGCGCACCACCAGCGGCACGCGGTAGCCACCTTCCCAGTTGGTGTTCTTCTCGCCGCGGAAGGGCGTGGTGCCGCCGTCGGGCCAGCTCATCACCTCGGCGCCGTTGTCGGTCGTCCAGATCACGATGGTGTTGTCGGCGATCCCCAGTTCCTCGAGCTTCTTGAGCATCTCGCCGATATGCGCGTCGTGCTCGACCATGCCGTCCGGATACACGCCCAGGCCCGTCTTGCCCTGCGACTCGGGCTTCAGGTGGGTCCAGATGTGCATGCGCGTAGTGTTGAACCACAGGAAGAAGGGCTTGCCGGCCTTGGCCGAGCGCTCCATGAAGTCCTTGGCGCCGGCGGCGACTTCGCCGTCGAAGGTCTGCATGCGCTTGGTGTTCAGCGGACCGGTGTCCTCGCACTTCTGCTTGCCCCACTTCCCGAAGCGCGGATCGTCGGGCAGCGTGCTGTCGGTGGCGGTGGCCACGCACTTGAACACGCCGCGCGGGCCGAACTTCTTCTTGAACTCGGGGTTCTTGGGGTAGTCCTCGTTCTCGGGCTCCTCCTCGGCGTTGAGGTGGTAGAAGTTGCCGAAGAACTCGTCGAAGCCGTGCACCGTGGGGATGTGCTCGTTGCGATCGCCCAGGTGGTTCTTGCCGTACTGGCCGGTGGCGTAGCCCTGGGCCTTGAGCAGGTTGGCGATCGTCGGATCCTTGGCCGAGAGGCCCTCGGGCGCGCCCGGCAGGCCGACCTTCAGCAGGCCGGTGCGGATCGGCGACTGTCCGGTGATGAAGGCCGCGCGCCCCGCGGTGCAGCTTTGCTGCGCGTAGGCGTCGGTGAAGATCGCGCCTTCCTTGGCGATGCGGTCGATGTTCGGGGTGCGGTAGCCCATCTGCCCGCGGTTGTAGGCGCTGACGTTCCAGTAGCCCACGTCGTCGCCGAACATCACCACGATGTTGGGCTTGCGTGCCGGCTGGGCGGCTGCGCTCTGCGCCTGCACGGGGGCCGTGAGCAGCGCGGAAAACGCGCCCAGACAAGCCAGTCGGGTCAAATCCTTGAATAGCGCTCTCATCTTCGTTCTCCTTGCGGCGCGCAAAGGCGCGGGCGCCGTGCCCGCTCCGTCACCGCTTGCTCCTGCGGGCCGAACAGTAAGAAGCGTCATGACGGGAGTCCAATGCCGTTGGATCATGGTTTGATACCCTCGATTCATCGTGCTCGACCTTCGCCTGCTTCAACATGCGCTGACTCTGGCGCGCTACCGCAACTTCGCGCGCGCGGCCGAGGCGCTGCACATCACCCAGCCCGCCTTGTCGCGCAGCATCGCCGGCCTGGAAGCGAGCTTGGGCGAGCGCCTGTTCAGCCGCACCAGCCAGGGCGCGGAGCCGACCGCCTTCGGCCAGGTGCTGCTCGAGCGCGCGGAGCGCCTGCTGGCCGAGGCGGCCGCGCTCGAACGCGACTTTCGCCGGATGCGCGGCCTGGAAATGGGCGAGGTGCGCGTCGGCGCGGGCGCCTACCCGGCCGAGATGTCGGTGGTCCCCGCAGCCGGCCGTCTGATGGGGCGCCGCCCGAACCTGAGCATCCAGATCGAGCAGGGTGACCTGCGCGGGCTGGTGGATGCGCTGCTGGCCAGGCGCCTGGACCTGGCCGTTCTCGAGACCTCGCTCGCCCAGCACGACCCGCGGCTGGAGGTCGAGCCCCTGCCCCGGCACCGCGGCCTGCTCTTTTGCCGGGCCGGGCATCCGCTCACGTCGCACCCGCCCAGTCGGGTGGAAGAGGTTCTCGCCTACCCCTATGCGGGCACGCGGCTGCCGGCGCGGGTCGCACGCAGCTTCCTGACCAGCGCCACGTCGGG
>DAOTEJ010000079.1:2541-11553 GCA_035454085.1 Burkholderiaceae bacterium
CGCTTCAAGCGCGTGCTAGCGTGCGCGCCATGAATGCCCGACCCCAAGCCGCCGCCGGCGGCACGCCCATCGAGCGTGCCGCGCTCGCCCGCCAGGAACTGCTCGCCGCCGGCCTGCGCATCTTTGCCGAGAAGGGCTACGCCGCCGCCTCGACGCGCGAGATCTGCGAGGCCGCGGGAGTCAACGCCGCCGCCATCCACTACCACTTCGGCGACAAGGAAGGGCTGTACCGCGCGGTGCTCGAACAGCCCATCGTCGAGCTCGCCGAGCGCTTCGCGGGCTTCGACGCGCCGGAGCTCGAGCTCGAGGAGGCTCTGCGGCGCTTCCTGGGCGTGTTCCTGCCGCGCGCCGACGAAGGCGAGGCGCTGCAGCTCGCCACCCGCCTGCACCTGCGCGAGATGGTCGAGCCGACCGCCGCCTTCCGCGAGCTGATCGAGCGTTCGGTGCGCCCGCACCACGAGGCCCTGGTGCGCCTGATCGCCCGCCACGTGGACGCCCCTCATCCCGACGCCGCCCTGCACCAGCTCGCCCTGGCCCTGGTGGCCATGACGCACGACCACTGCCAGTCGCGCCACTTCATCGAGACGCTGGCGCCCGAGGTCTATGCGTGCGCCGATGCGCAGTCCCAGGTGCTCGAGCGCCTGGTGGGCTACGGCCGCGCCCTTGTCGACCACGAACGCGCGCGTCGTGACGCGCTACGGAGCCCCGCATGAAACCGCGCCGCATCCTGATCGCCGCCGTTCTGGCCGTCGTGCTCGTGGCCGGCGCGAGCCTGCTGGCCCTGCGCAAGGGCGGCGACGAGTCCGCCGCGCCTGCCACGCCGGCCGCGGCCGCGGGCGGGGCGCGCCCCGCGCTGTCGGTCGCGCTGACGCGGCCACAGACCGTGGAATGGCCGCAGACGCTGGCCGCCAACGGCACGATCACCGCCTGGCAGGAGGCGATCATCGGCGCCGAACTGGCCGGCCTGCGGGTGGTCGAGCTCAACGCGCACGTGGGCGACCGCGTTCAGCGCGGCCAGGTACTGGCGCGCCTTGCGCCCGAGGCGGTCAACGCCGACCTCGCCCAAGCCCAGGCAGCGCTGGCTGAGGCCGAGGCTGCATTGGCCGAGGCGCAGTCCAACGCCGAGCGCACGCGCAAGCTCCAGGCCCAGGGCTTCATCAGCCCCCAGGCCACCAACACCGCGCTCACCGCCGAGCAGGCCAATCGCGCCCGCGTGGCCGCGGCGCGCGCCCGGCTGCAGGCCGAACAGCTGCGGCTGACGCAGACCCGCGTGGTCGCCCCCGACGAGGGCGTGATCTCGGGCCGCAATGCCACCGTGGGCTCGCTCTCGCAGCCCGGGCAGGAGATGTTCCGCCTGATCCGCGGCGGCCGCCTCGAGTGGCGCGCCGAACTCACCGCCGCCGAGCTGGCGCGCATCAAGCCGGGCATGAAGGCCAGCCTCGTGAGCCCCGCGGGCGAGCGCCTCGAGGGCCGGGTGCGCACCGTGGCCCCCACGGTGGATGCGGCCACCCGCACCGGCATCGCCTACGTGGACCTGCCCGCGGGCAGCGCGGCGCGCGCCGGTTCTTTCGCGCGCGGCAGTTTCGAGCTCGACCGCAGCGAGGCGATGGTCGTCCCCCAGGGCGCCGTGCTGTTGCGCGACGGCTTTGCCTACGTGTTCCTGGTGGGCGCGGACAACCGGGTGTTGCAGTCGAAGATCGAGCTCGGGCGCCGCCTGGGCGAGCACGTCGAGATCGTGAACGGGCTGGACCGCGACGCGCGCGTGGTGGCCAGCGGCGCCGGCTTCCTGGCCGACGGCGACCTGGTGCGCGTGGTCGAGCCGTCGGCCGCCGCGGCGCGCTAGGAGGGCAGCGCCATGAACGTCTCCTCCTGGTCGATCCGCAACCCCATCCCGGCGATCCTGCTCTTCGTGCTGCTCACCCTGATGGGCCTGATGGCCTTCCGGGCGATGAAGATCCAGCAGTTCCCGGACATCGACCTGCCCACCGTGGTGGTCACAGCGCAGTTGCCCGGTGCCGCGCCCGCGCAGATGGAAACCGAGGTGGCCCGCAAGATCGAGAATTCGATCGCCACCCTGCAGGGCGTCAAGCACGTCTACACCAAGGTGCAGGACGGCACGGCGACGATCACGGTCGAGTTCCGGCTCGAGAAGCCCACCCAGGAGGCGCTCGACGACGTGCGCGACGCGGTCAACCGCATCCGCGCCGACCTGCCCGGCGACCTGCGCGACCCGGTGATCTCGAAGATGAATCTCTCGGGCGCGCCGGTGCTGACCTACACCGTGGCCTCGCCGCGGCTCGACGACGAGGCGCTGTCGTGGTTCGTCGACAACACGGTGGCCAAGTCGATGCTCGCGGTGCGGGGCGTGGGCGCAGTGGCGCGCGTGGGCGGCGTGGACCGCGAGGTGCGCGTCGAGCTCGACCCGGCGCGCATGATGGCGCTGGGCGCCACGGCGGCCGATATCTCGCGCCAGCTGCGCCAGATCCAGCAGGAGGCCAGCGGCGGCCGCGCCGACATCGGCGGCATCGAGCAGAGCGTGCGCACCATCGCCACCGCGCGTTCGGCCGAGGAACTCGCGGCGATGGACATCGCGCTCGCCGACGGCCGCCGCGTGCGGCTCGACCAGGTGGCGAGCGTGCGCGACACGGTGGGCGAGCAACGCTCCGCGGCGCTGCTCGACGGCAAGCCGGTGGTGGGCTTCGAGATCACCCGCTCGCGCGGCGCGGGCGAGGTCGACGTGCTCAAGGGCGTGCGCCTGGCGCTTGCCCAGTTGCAGGCCGAGCACCCGCACATCGTGGTCACCGAGGCCTTCAACTTCGTCGATCCGGTGCAGGAGAACTTCGACGGCAGCATGTGGCTGCTGCTCGAGGGCGCGCTGCTCGCGGTGCTGGTGGTATGGCTGTTCCTGCGCGACTGGCGCGCCACGCTGGTGGCGGCCACAGCGCTGCCGCTGTCGATCCTGCCCACCTTCGCGGCGATGTACCTGATGGGCTTCACGCTCAACGTGGTGACGCTGCTCAGCCTCTCATTGGTGGTGGGCATCCTGGTGGACGACGCGATCGTCGAGATCGAGAACATCATGCGTCACCTGCGCATGGGCAAGACGCCCTACCAGGCGGCGATGGAGGCGGCCGACGAGATCGGCCTGGCGGTGATCGCCACCACCTTCACCCTGATCGCGGTGTTCCTGCCCACGGCCTTCATGAGCGGCGTGCCGGGCAAGTTCTTCGTGCAGTTCGGCTGGACCGCGGCGGTGGCGGTGTTCTTCTCGCTGGTCGTGGCGCGCATGCTCACGCCGATGATGGCGGCCTACCTGCTGCGCGCGCCCAAGAAGGAACACACCGAGCCGCGCTGGCTGCGCATCTATGGCGGCTGGGCGGCGTGGTGCCTGAAGCATCGCGTGGCGACCCTGATGGCCGCAGCGGCCTTCTTCTTCGGCTCGTTTGCACTGGTGCCGCTGCTGCCCACCGGCTTCATCCCGCCCGATGATCTCTCGCAGACCCAGGTGAACCTGGCGCTGCCGCCGGGCAGCACCTTCGCCCAGACCCTGGCCACGGCCGAGGCGGCGCGCAAGATCGTGCAGGCCAACCCGCACGTGAAGCTCGTGTACACGGCGGTGGGCGGCGGTGCGGCCGGCTCGGACCCCTTCATGCCGCGCGGCGCAGCCGAGGCGCGCAAGGCCACGCTCACGCTCAACCTGACGCCGCGCGGCGAGCGGCGCGGCACCAGCAAGCAGGACATCGAGCGCCAGTTGCGCGAGGCGCTGGCGGTGCTGCCGGGCGCGCGCATCAACGTGGGCTTCGGCGGCTCGGCCGAGAAGTACATCCTCGTGCTCGCCTCGGAAAATGGCGAACTGCTCGCCGAGCACGCGCGCAAGGTCGAGCGCGATCTGCGCACCCTGCCGGGCATCGGCAACGTGACCAGCACCGCGAGCCTGGTGCGCCCGGAGCTCGTGGTGCGGCCCGACTTCGCGCGCGCGGCCGACCTGGGCGTGACCAGCGCGGCGATCGCCGACACGCTGCGCATCGCCACCGCGGGCGACTACGACCAGGGCCTGGCCAAGCTCAACCTGTCGCAGCGGCAGATCCCCATCGTGGTCAAGCTGCCGCCCGGCGCGCGCCAGGACCTGGCGCTGATCGAGCGCCTGGCGGTGCCCGGCAAGCACGGCCCGGTGATGCTGGGCAACGTGGCCACCATCGAGATCGCCAGCGGCCCGGCCGAGATCGCGCGCTACGACCGCCTGCGCAACGTGAACTTCGAGATCGAGCTCAACCAGCAGCCGCTGGGCGAGATCGAGAAGAAGGCGCTCGCGCTGCCCAGCCTGGCGAAGCTGCCGCCGGGCGTGATCCAGACCACGGTGGGCGACGCCGAGGCGATGAACGAGCTCTTCGCCAGCTTCGGCCTGGCCATGGCCACCGGCGTGCTGTGCATCTACATCGTGCTGGTGCTGCTGTTCCGCGACTTCGTGCAGCCGGTGACCATCCTCGTCGCCCTGGTGCTGTCGATCCCCGGCGCGTTCCTCGCGCTGTTCGTGACCCACACGGCGCTGTCGATGCCCTCGATGATCGGGCTGATCATGCTGATGGGCATCGCCACCAAGAACTCGATCCTGCTGATCGACTACGTGATCCTGGCGCGCCGCGACCACGGCCTCGACCGCTGGCACGCGCTGCTCGACGCCTGCCGCAAGCGCGCGCGCCCGATCGTGATGACCACCGTGGCGATGGGCGCGGGCATGCTGCCCATCGCCATCGGCCTGGGCACCGACCCGAGCTTCCGCGCGCCCATGGCGATCGTGGTGATCGGCGGCCTGATCACCTCCACCTTCCTGAGCCTGCTGGTCGTGCCCGTGGTCTACACCTACGTCGACGACGCGATCGAGGCCGTGAAGTCCCGCCTGCGCGGCCGCAAGCGCCCGCCGCTGGTCTCTGCTCCCTCCCATCCCCGATAGGCCGGCCATGAAGCCCGAGTCACCGCTGCCCCTCACGCCCTCCAGGTCCGGCCCACGCACGCTGCGCGGGCTGGCGCTCGGCGCCGTCGCCCTGAGCCTGCTCGCCGGCTGCGTGAGCGTGCGCGTCGAGGCCGCGCCCGAGCGCGCCGACGCTGGCGCGATCGCACCCGTCACCGCGCGCGTCCAGCACGTGGCGCGCGACTACGACTGGCGCGACGAAGCGCGCGCCCGGCCGGTGCCGGTGCGCCTGTACTGGCCCACCGAGGTCGCGCCCGGCCAGGCCGTGCCGCTGGTGGTGTTCTCGCACGGCATCGGCGGCTCGCGGCTGGGCTACAGCTACCTGGGCCGCTACTTCGCCGAGCACGGCATCGCCAGCCTGCACCTGCAGCACGTGGGCAGCGACCGCGCCGTGTGGTTCGGCAGCCCCTGGGAACTGGTGAGCCGCCTGCAGTCGGCCGCGCAAGAGACCGAGGCCGTGGCGCGCGTGGGCGACCTGCGCTACGCGCTCGACCAGGTGCTCGCGGGCGAGTACGGCGCACGCATCGACCGCAGCCGCATCGTCGCGGCGGGGCACTCCTACGGCGCCAACACCGCGCTGCTCGCCGCCGGCGCACGCGTGCCGCGCGCCGGCCAGGTGATGGACCTGCGCGATGCCCGCATCCGCGCGGCGATCCTGATGTCGGCCCCGCCCTTCTACGGCGAGGGCGACGAGGAGCGCATCCTGCGCCACGTGCAGGTGCCCACCCTGCACATCACCGCCACCGACGACGTGATCCGCATCCCTGGCTACTACTCGCCCTCGAGCGACCGCATCGCCGTGTTCGAGGCCACCGGCAGCCCGCGCAAGGCACTGGCCGTGTTCCGCGGCGGCTCGCACAGCATCTTCACCGACCGCGCCGGCCCCGGCGGCAACGAACTCAACGCCCAGGTCAAGGCGGCCACGCAGGAGCTCTCGCTCGCCTTCCTCGATGCGGTCTTCCAGGGGCAGGACGCCGCGCTGGCCGTCTGGCCCACGCGCCACCAGGCCATCCTGGCGCGCTTCGAAGCCGCGCCGGCGCGCTGAGGCGGCCGGCAGCGCGACGCGCGCCGGCACTGCCCTGGCGCCCTGGCCGCAGACGGCTGCCGCGCGCTTTCACGATCCGGTTGTGACTCAGGCGGAAAGCTGAGTTGCGCGCCGCGCGGGGCGCGCACCGCTGGCTTGGAGGGTAAGCTCGCTGCACGATGAACGCGCCCGCCACGCTTGCCCACGCCGCACCCCCGCCCCTCGAAGGCACGGGCGCGGTCGACCCCGTGCGCCAGCGCGAGGTGGCGCAACGCCTGCGCACCTGCCTGCCCGAGCACTGCCTGCTGTGGCGCGAAGAGGACACCCGGCCCTACGAGTGCGACGGCCTGACGCTGTACCGCCAGATGCCCATGCTGGTGGTGCTGCCCGAGACCGAGGAGCAGGTCTGCGCGGTACTGCGCACCTGCCACGAACTGGGCGTGCCGGTGGTGCCGCGCGGCGCGGGCACGGGCCTGTCGGGCGGCGCCCTGCCCCACGCGGCGGGGGTGCTGCTGTCGCTGGCCAAGTTCAACCGCATCGTCGAGGTCGACGCCATGGCGCGCACCGCGCGCGTGCAGCCCGGCGTGCGCAACCTGGCGATCAGCGAGGCCGCCGCGCCCCACGGCCTGTACTACGCGCCTGACCCGTCGAGCCAGATCGCCTGCACCATCGGCGGCAACGTGGCCGAGAACTCGGGCGGGGTGCACTGCCTCAAGTACGGCCTGACGCTGCACAACGTGCTGGCGGTGCGCGGCGTCACGAGCAGCGGCCAGATCGCCGAATTCGGCTCGGCTGCGCTCGACGCGGCCGGCCTGGACCTGCTGGCGCTGGTGGTGGGCTCGGAAGGCATGCTGGCGGTGGCCACCGAGGTGCTCGTCAAGCTGGTGCCCAAGCCCCGCCTGGCGCGCGTGGTGATGGCCTCGTTCGACGACGTGGAGCGCGCGGGTGCGGCGGTGGCGGCGGTGATCGCCGCCGGCATCATCCCCGCCGGCATGGAGATGATGGACAAGCCTGCCATCTCCGCCGTCGAGCCCTTCGTGCGCGCGGGCTACGACCTCGAGGCCGATTCCATCATGCTGGTCGAGTCCGACGGCACGCCCGAGGAGGTGGCCGAGGAGATCGCGCGCATCGAGGCGGTGCTGCGCGAGGCCGGCGCCACGCGGCTGACCGTCTCGGCCAGCGAGGCCGAGCGCCTGCGCTTCTGGGCGGGACGCAAGGCGGCCTTCCCGGCGGTGGGCCGCATCTCGCCCGACTACTACTGCATGGACGGCACCATCCCGCGCAAGCGGCTCGGGGAAGTCCTCAAGGCGATCCAGGCCATGGAGAGCCGCTACGGTTTGCGCTGCGCCAATGTCTTCCACGCCGGCGATGGCAACCTCCACCCGCTGATCATGTTCGACGCCAACGACCCGGATTCGGTCGCGCGCGCCGAGCAGTTCGGTTTCGACATCCTGGAACTGTCCGTCGCCGTGGGTGGCACCGTCACCGGCGAGCATGGGGTGGGAGTGGAGAAGATCCACCAGATGTGCAGCCAGTTCGATCGCCCCACGCTCGAGGCCTTCTTCGCCGTCAAGCGCGCCTTCGATCCGGCCGGCCTGCTCAATCCCGGCAAGGCCATCCCCACGCTCGCGCGCTGCGCCGAATACGGCAAGGTGCACGTACACGGCGGTCAGCTCCGCTTCCCCGAACTCGAAAGGTTCTGAAATGCTGACCGACTACCTCGTCAACTTCGGCTGGATCGGCTTCCTGGCGCTGGTTGCGCTGCCAGGGCTGGTCGGCCTCTTCTTCGCCGGCTCCGAACTATGGGACACGCTGCGGAGCGGCTCGACGACCAGCTAGCCGCCTTCCAGGACGCGGTGCGCGCGGCTGCCGCGCGCCGCGCGTCGCTGCGCCTGCGCGCCGGCGGCACCAAGGACTTCTACGGCCACGCTCCGACGGGCGAACTGCTCGATCCGCGCGGCCACCGTGGCGTGGTCGCCTACGAACCCACCGAACTCGTGGTCGTGGCGCGCTGCGGCACGCCGCTCGCGGAGCTCGAATCCCTGCTCGCCGATCACGGCCAGATGCTGGCCTTCGAGCCGCCGCACTTCGGCGCCGGCGCCACGGTGGGCGGCTGTGTGGCCGCCGGGCTCGCCGGCCCGCGCCGCGCGGCCGCCGGCAGCCTGCGCGACTTCGTGCTCGGCGCCAAGCTCGTCGATGGTCGCGGCGATCACCTGGCCTTCGGCGGCACGGTGATGAAGAACGTGGCGGGCTACGACGTGGCCCGCGTGCTGTCGGGCTCCCTGGGCATCCTGGGCGTGATCACCGAGGTCGCGCTCAAGGTGCTGCCCCGCCCCGCGGCCGAGACCACCCTGCGCTTCGAGTTCGACCAGGCCGCCGCGCTGCGCCACCTCAACCAGTGGGGCGGCCAGCCGCTGCCGATCTCGGGCTCGGCCTGGGAAGCCGGCGTGCTGCACCTGCGCCTGTCGGGCGCGGCCCTGGCGGTCGCGGCGGCCCGCACCCAACTGGGCGGCGAGGACCTCGGTGCGGCCGCGGACTTCTGGACCGCGCTGCGCGAGCACACCGCGCCTTTCTTTGCCGGCCCCGCGCCGCTGTGGCGCCTGTCCCTGCCCTCGACCACACCGCCGCTGGATCTGCACGACCCCGTGCTCATCGAATGGGGCGGTGCGCAGCGCTGGCTGCGCAGCGACGCGGTGCCCGAGGAAGTTCACGCCGCCGCCCTGCGCCTGGGCGGGCACGCCACCCTGTTTCGCGGCGGCGACCGCCGCGAGGCCTTTGCACCGCTGCCCGCGCCGATCGCGGCGATCCACGCGCGGCTCAAGGCCGAGTTCGATCCGCAGCGCATCTTCAATCCGGGCCGCCTCGTGGCCGACCTCTGAGAGCCGCCCGTGCAGACCCGACTCACCCCCGAATTCGCCGCCACGGCCGAGGGCCGCGAGGCCGAAGGCATCCTGCGCCGCTGCGTGCACTGCGGCTTTTGCACCGCCACCTGCCCCACCTATCAGCTGCTCGGCGACGA
>DAOTEJ010000080.1:0-11173 GCA_035454085.1 Burkholderiaceae bacterium
GCAGCGCATGGCGCAGATCCTGGCGCGCGAAGCGGTGCCGGTGGCGCAGTAGCGCGCAGCGCAGCTGCCCGCCGGTCCGGCCGCCACCGGCATGCAGGCGCTGCCCGGGCTACGCCCGCCTGGCTAGGCTCGAGCCGCTTCCGAAGTGGGTGTCGAAAAATCTGACACTCGGGCGCGCAGCGGGACTACCTCTTTCGGGGCATTTCGTTTCGCGGCAAGGACTTGCGCGATGTGGGCACGCCTCTTGCTCGTCTCGCCCCACTACGGCGCCGGGTATTCCCGGGGGAGGGCGAGATGGAGCGGAAAGTGGCTACGGCTTGGCGGGTGCTGGGACTGGGCGTGCTGCTGGCGGCGTCCAGCGCCGCGGCGCGCGCGGAATACGTGTTCACGCTGTTCGAGGTGCCGGGCGCGGTCCTCTCCGACGTGCGCGGCATCAACAACAGCGGCCAGGTGGTCGGCTACGCCTCGGGCGCGACCGACAACTACGCCTTCATCTACTCGGGCGGCAGCTTCATCAAGCCCGCCGGCCCGGCCGGGTATTCGAGCTTCGGGTTTCTCGGCATCAATGACGCGGGCGTAGCGGTAGGTTCGGCGTCCAGGCTCGCTGATGGGCCCTCAGAGGGATTGATCTACAGCGGTGGCGTCATGACCACCGTCAGCCGCGCTGGCTACGTCGACACGAACTTCCGTGCCATCGGACCCTCCGGCATCATCACCGGCTACAGCACCGCTACCTCGGGCGCCCTCGAGGCCTTTAGCTACAACCCCACTTCCGGCATTTTTACCGCTATGACGCCGCGTGGCGCGGCCACCAACGTCTTCGATATCGCCCAGGGCATGAACGCGGCCGGTCAGATCGTCGGCAGCACGCGCCTCACCGGACCAGGCACCGGGCCGACGCAAAGCGGCTTCCTCTACAACCCCACGACCGACACCTACGATCTGTTCCAGGTCGGCGGCTTGCGCACCCGTGCGCGTGGCATCAACGACACTGGGCTGATCACCGGCTTCGTGGATGAGTTCGACACGGCGGGGGACTACTTGCGCAGCAAGGCCTACGTCGCCAACTCGAGCGGCTACGAGTGGCTGGCCCCGACCAGCATCGGTGGGCGCACGGTGACCAACATCTACGGCCAAGGGATCAACAACCTTGGCCAGGTGGTGGGCCTGTTCAACGACGAACTTGGCAACGTCTTCGGCTTCATGGCCGCGCCCTCCGAACTGCCCACCGGCACCACGGTCGACGGCGGCTACACCTTCGACGTCGCGGTGGTGCCCGACACGCCGATCTTCATCGACCCCTTCGTGGCCATCGGCTACGACTACACCACCGGTGACGGCGACCCCAACTTCGCCTCGGTGTCGCTGCCCATCGGCATTGGCGACAGCCTGTACAAGCTGATCGTGGGCGAGTTGGAGTTCGATCTGGCCGGTGGCGTGGTGTTCGACTTCATCGCTAACGGCTTCGCCGGCGGGGTGAGCAAGTTCGGGGTGCGCGGCATCGAGACCAGCGCAGCGCTCAACCCGGACGATCCGGCCGCCTTCGTCACGCAACTGACCTTCGCCGGCCGCGGCCGCTTCACCGGCAGCATGACGCCCATCTCGGTGTTCGTGCCCGACGCCACCGTGCCCGAGCCCTCGGCGCTGGCGCTGGCCGGCTTGGGCCTGCTCGCCCTGGTGCCCGCGCTGCGGCGGCGCCGCCGCTGAGCGCGCCAGCTCACCAGCCACGGGCCGCACTGCGGCCCGTTTTCTTTGGCAGCCGCGGGTATCCTTTCCGCCTCGGATCACGCCTCGGAGCCGCACCATGAACCTCGCCGACCTAAAGCACTTCACCGACCGCAAGTGGGACCAGGACCTGCTGCCGCGCCTGGTGGACTACGTCAAGGTGCCGGCCAAGTCGCCGGGCTTCGACGCGAGCTGGGCGGCGCACGGCTACCTGCAGGGCGTGGTGCAGTCGGCCTACCTGTGGTCGGTGGCGCAGAAGATCGCCGGCATGAAGCTCGAGGTCATCGAGATCCCCGGCCGCACGCCCTGCATCTTCTTCGACGTGCCCGCCACCGGCGGCCGCGGCAACGAGCGCACCGTGCTGTTCTACGGCCACCTCGACAAGCAGCCCGAGATGACCGGCTGGCGCGAGGACCTCGGCCCCTGGATCCCCAAGATCGAGGACGGCAAGCTCTATGGCCGCGGCGCCGCCGACGACGGCTACGCCATCTACGCCGCGCTCACCATCATCGCCGCGCTCGACGCGCAGGGCACGGCGCGGCCGCGCTGCGTGGGCATCATCGAGACCTGCGAGGAATCCGGCTCGCCGGACCTGCCCTACTACCTCGAGCTGCTCGCCCCGCGCCTGGGCGACGTGGCGCTGGTGGCGGGCCTCGACTCCGGTTGCGGCAACTACGAGCAGCTGTGGGTCACCACCTCGCTGCGCGGCCTGGTGGGCGGCACGCTCACCGTGGAAGTGCTCTCCGAAGGCGTGCACTCGGGCAAGGCCAGCGGCATCGTGCCCAGCTCCTTCCGCATCGCGCGCCAACTGATGAACCGCATCGACGACCCCGCCACCGGGCGCGTGCTCGACGAGGTGTTCCACGCCGTGATCCCCGCCGAGCGCATCGAGCAGGCGCAAGCCGCGGGTCAGATCCTGGGCGAGCAGGTGTGGAAGGAGTTCCCCTGGGTGGGCTGCAATCACGGCCCCGACGGTCACCTGCATGCGATGCCCACCACCACCGACCCCGTGGAAGGCATCCTGGCGCGCACCTGGAAGCCGGCGCTGAGCGTCACCGGCGCGGCGGGCTTCCCGGCCATCGACTCGGCCGGCAACGTGCTGCGTCCCAAGACCAGCTTCAAGCTCAGCATGCGGCTGCCGCCCACCGTGGATGGCGAACGCGCCGCCGCGGCCCTGCGCCGCATCGTCACCGAAAGTGCGCCCTACAACGCCAAGGTGAGCTTCGAGGGCGAGGCCGCCGCCACCGGCTGGAACGCGCCCGAGACCGCGCCCTGGCTCAAGCGCGCGGCCGACGCCGCCTCGCGCAGCGTGTGGGGCCAGGACGCCGCCTGGATGGGCGAGGGCGGCACCATCCCCTTCATGAACATGCTGGGCGAGAAGTTCCCGCGCGCGCAGTTCCTGATCACCGGCGTGCTGGGGCCCCACAGCAACGCCCACGGCCCCAACGAGTTTCTGCACATCCCCTACGTGAAGCAGCTCACCGCGGCGGTGGCCAGCGTCGTCGCCGCGGCCGAGTAAGGCGCAGCCGCGGCGCGAGCGAAGAGCAGCCCGATGCGGCGCGACGTGGTCACCGAGGTCTTCGTGCAGTTCGACGACGGCGTCGAGAACTTCGCCACGCGCTTCGAGGCCGAGCGCTTCCTCGACTCCTGCGGTGACGAGCCGCGCGCTGCGTGGCTCGAGGACGCCCAGGGCCGGGTGCGCGCGCGCTACCGCATCACGCGCGCGCCCGGAGGCGGCGTGGCCCTGCTCGACGTCGACGCCGACGCTGCAGACGCCGACGCCGCCCACTGAGGCCCGCGCCGGCTGGCCGCGCCCTCGCGCTGACTCGGCCTCTGTGCTGCGAGACCCCGCGCGGGCTGCTGTGCGCGCCGCTCAGTCCGGTTCGGCGCTGTCCTCGTCCCCTGCGCGCGTGAGCGCGGCGTAGAGCAGCGCGCGCGGCAGGCCGCTTGCCTTGGCCGCCACCGCAGCCGCCTTCGAAGCGGGCAGGGCGGCCGCCAGCGCCGCCAGCCAGCGTGCCGTGGTCGCGTCGATCTGCGCCGACTCGTCGGGCGTCGCCACCGGCGCGGCATCCACCAGCACCACGTATTCGCCGCGCGGCTCGTGGGTCTGCGCCCAGGCGGCCAGCGCGTCGGCCGTCAGGGCGTCGACCGTCTCGAACTTCTTGGTCAGCTCGCGCGCAATCACCACGCGGCGCGCCGCCGGTAGCGCGTCGGCCAGTTCGCGCGCCAGCTGCGCGATGCGGTGCGGCGCCTCGAACAGCACGCAGGGCTCGGCCTGCGCGGCGATGGCAGCCAGGACCCGCGCCCGTGCCTGCGTGCGCGTGTCCAGAAAGCCCACGAAGCGAAACGGCCCGGGCGCCAGCCCCGCCGCGGCCACCGCCGCCAGCACGCTCGAGGCGCCCGGCACCGGCACCACGCGCAGGCCCGCGTCGCGCACCGCGCGCACCACCAGGGCCCCGGGGTCCGAGACCGCCGGCGTGCCCGCGTCGCTCACCAGGGCGATGCGCTCGCCGGCCTTCAGGCGCGCCACGATGCGCTCGGCCGCGCCGCGCTCGTTGTGCTGGTGCGCGGCCATCAGCGGCGTGCCGATGCCGTAACGGTCCAGCAGGCGGCGCGTCTCGCGCGTGTCCTCGGCGGCGATCGCGTCCACGCGCCCCAGCGTCCAAAGTGCGCGCAGACTGATGTCGGCCGCGTTGCCGATGGGCAGGGCCACTACATACAATGCCCCGGCCGGCATCGACTGCGACTCGACGCCGCTGGCCTGCCACCAGGGAAGGCCGCCCCGCTCGCCCGGACGATCGCCCGCCCCCGCCGTGTCCTCTTCCATGCTCCGTTGCATCCTCGCGCCGCTCGCTGCGGCCTGGGCATTGTCGGCCCACGCCCAGGCGCCGGCAAACGCGCCCGAGCCCGCCGCCGGCGCGCCGCGGCCGATCTACGCGCTGGTGCTGCCCGGCGCCGACACGCCCTTCGCGCGCGCCGCCGACGCGCTGCGCCAGGGCTTCTTTGCCGCCAACAAGGCGGCGCGCTCGCCCGTCGACGTGCAGGTGATCGAACTCGCTCCCGGGGCCGATGCCCTGGGCGCGCTCAACACGGCGCGCGAGCGCGGTGCGCGCGTGGCGGTGGGTCCGCTGCCGCGTCCCGAGGTGGCCGCGATCGCCGCGCTGCCCGCGCTGCCGCTGCCGGTGGTGGCGCTCAACGTGCTCGACCACGACAACGGTCTGCCCGGCGAGCTCATCCTCATGGGCCTGCCCGCCGAGGACGAGGCACGCCGCCTGGTGGCCATCGCTCTGGCCGAGTTCGCCGGGCGCGTGCCGGGCGACACCGCGCGCCCGCGCTTCCTGGTGCTGGCCACCGACGCGCCGCTCGAGCGCCGCATCGCCCAGGCCTACACCGACGCGCTCACCGCCGCGGGCGAGCGCAGCAGCACGCTCACCGTGCGCGCCGACCTGCTCGAGCCGCTGGCGCAGCAGATCACCGAGCGCAAGCCCGAGGCGGTGTTCCTGGCGCTCGACGCGCGCAGCGCCGCACTGGTGCGGTCGCGGCTGCCGCGCGAGGCTTTCGTGTTCGCCACCTCGCTCGCCAATCCCGGCAACCCCGAGGCCTCGGCCGACGCGCGCGCGCTGGCGCGCGACCTCGAGGGCGTGCGCTTCGTCGACGCGCCCTGGCTGATCGACGTCGCCGGCCCGGGCGTGGTGGGCGTGGCGCGCGCCGCCGCGCCCCTGTCCGCGCTCGAGGAGCGCCTCTACGCCCTGGGCATCGACGCCTACCGCGTGGCGCGCCTGTGGGCCGAAGGCAAGGCGCGCTTCGAGCTCGACGGCGCCACCGGCTTCCTGCGCCTGGACCGCGCGCGCAGCGCGCGGGTGGAGCGGCGGCCGCGCTCGGCGATCCTGCAAAACGGCGCGATCGAGCGCGAGGACTTCGGCCGCTGATGCCGCGCGCGCCCTCGCTGCCCGCTGCCCGCTCGCGCGCCACCGGCGTGCGCACGCCGCGGCAACGCGCCGGAGCCGCGGCCGAAGAGGCCGCCGCGCGCCATCTGCAGCAGCACGGCCTGGCCGTGCTCGAGCGCAACCTGCGCTTTCGCGGCGGCGAGCTCGACCTGGTGTGCCGCGACGGCGGCACGCTCGTGTTCGTCGAGGTGCGTCTGCGTCGCGACGCGCGCTACGGCGGCGCGGCGGCCAGCGTCGACGTCTTCAAGCAGCGGCGCCTGGTGCGCGCCGCGCAGCTATTCCTGCTCGAGCGCTACGGCTCGCGGCCGCCGGCCTGCCGCTTCGACGTGGTGGCCTTCGGCGCCGATGGCACAATCGACTGGATCCGCGACGCCTTCGCGGTCGACTGAGGAGCATGATGAAGCACCGATCCCTGGCCCTGGTTCTTTCGGCCCTGAGCCTCACCGCCGTTCTGCCCGCCTGCGCGCCCCTGCTGGTGGGCGGCGCCGCCGCCGGCACCGCGCTGGTCGTCAGCGACCGCCGCACCAGCGGCGCCATCGTCCAGGACCAGAGCAACGAGGCGCGCATCACCTACGAGTTCCTGCAGCGGATCAAGGTCTCGGGCACGCACTTCACGGTCAACTCTTTCGACGGCAAGGTGCTGCTCACCGGCGAGGTGCCGGCCGAGGCGGTCAAGGAGGACGCGGGCCGCATCGCCGCCAGCGTCGTCGGCGTGCGCACCGTGGTCAACGAGCTCGCGATCATGCCGGCCAGTTCGCTCACCGAGCGCAGCAACGACCTGCTGCTCGCGGCGCGCATCAACGCCGAGCTGCTCAACAAGCAGAACGTGCCCTACTCGGCCGTCAGGGTGGTGGCCGAGCGCGGCACGGTCTACCTCATGGGCATCGTCACCGAGACCGAGGCCAATGCCACCGCTGCCGTGGCATCCCGTGTTAGCGGGGTGAAATCCGTGGTGAAAGTGTTCGAAATCGAGTCAGCCGCGGAAATACGGCGTCGCCTCGGCGTGAGCTAGACCGTATTCTCGGCGCGTTCTCTTCACTCCCTTGGAGCGCGTGCCGTCATGGGCTGGATCATTCTTCTCGGACTCATACTCCTGGTCATCTTCTGGGGCGTGGGCGCCTACAACCGCCTGGTCGGACTGCGCAACCGCTTCAAGAACGCCTTCGCGCAGATCGACGTCCAGCTCAAGCGGCGCTACGACCTGATCCCCAACCTGGTCGAGACCGCGCGCGGCTACATGAAGCACGAGCGCGACACGCTCGAGGCCGTGATCTCGGCGCGCAACCAGGCCGCCGACGCCGACCGCGTCGCCGCCGCCAACCCGGGCGACGCGCAGGCCCTCACGCGCCTGGGCGCGGCCGAGGGCACGCTGTCCGCCGCGCTCGGGCGCCTGTTCGCGCTGGCCGAGGCCTACCCCGACCTCAAGGCCAACCAGACCATGATGCAGCTCTCGGAAGAGCTCACCGCCACCGAGAACAAGATCGCCTTCTCGCGCCAGGCCTTCAACGACGCGGTGATGGGCTACAACACCGCGGCCGAGCAGTTCCCCGCCAACGTGATCGCCAGCATGTTCAGCTTCAAGCCCGCCGAACTGCTGGCCGCCACCGAAGGCGCCGAAGAGAAGAAGGCCGTCAAGGTCCAGTTCTAGCGCGCGCCGCCGGCTGCGTCCGCGCCCCGCGCGGTCATGGACTTCTTCGAGCACCAGGACCAGGCACGGCGCCGCACGCGGCGCCTGATCCTGCTGTTCGTGCTGGCCCTGGTGGCCACGGTGGTCGCCGTCAACCTCGCCGGGCTGATCGTCTTCAAGAGCGCCGGCCTGCCGCTGCCGCGCCACTTCTACCTCACCAACACCCTGGTCACGCTGATGTTCATCCTGGGCGGCTCCGCCTGGGAGATCGCCCGCCTGCGCGAAGGCGGCGAGGCCGTGGCGCGCAGCGTGGGCGGCCGGCGCATCGACGCCGGCAGCGCCGACCCGGCCGAGCGCCGCCTGCTCAACGTGGTCGAGGAAATGGCGCTCGCCTCCGGCATCCCGGTGCCGCGCGTCTTCGTGCTCGAGCGCGAGGAGGCGATCAACGCCTTCGCGGCCGGCTGGTCGGTCAACGACGCGGTGGTCGCCGTGACCCACGGCGCGCTCACCCGCCTGAACCGCCAGGAGCTGCAAGGCGTGGTGGCGCACGAGTTCTCGCACATCCTCAACGGCGACATGCGCCTGAACCTGCGGCTCATGGGCGTGGTCTTCGGGCTGCTCATGCTGTCGATGTTCGGGCGCTTCCTGCTCCAGCTTGGCGGCCGCGGCAGTTCGGGTGGCGGCGACGGCAAGGCGGCCACGGGCGTGGCCCTCGTGGCGCTGGCGGGCTTCGCGCTGTGGCTGATCGGCTTCGTGGGCGTGTTCTTCGGGCGGCTCATCAAGGCGGGCGTATCGCGCAACCGCGAGTACCTGGCCGACGCCAGCGCGGTGCAGTTCACGCGCGAGGTCGAGGGCATCGGCGGCGCGCTGCGCAAGATCGGCGGCCTGGCCGAGGGGCGCGAGCCGGGCTCGCGCATCGGGCATCCGGCGGCCGAGTCGCTCTCGCACCTGTTCCTGGGGCCGGCGCTGCGCGCGCTGGCCGACGGCGCCTTCGCCACCCACCCGCCGCTGGCCGATCGCGTCAAGCGCCTCTACGGCCGCCCCATGCCCTGGCTGGCCGCGCCGCCAGAGTCCTCGTTCGCGGCTCCGCCCGCTGCCGGGCGCGAGCTGCCGCCGCTCGACTTCGCGCCCGCCGCTGCGCCCGTGCCCGCCGGCATCAGCCCCGTGGCCGCGCTCGCCGCCGCGCAGGCCGAGCCCGCGCTGGCCGCGCCCGCGCTGGCGCTGGCGGTGGGCACGGTGGCGCCGCCGCGCGGCGACTTCGATCTCGACGAAGCCCAGTCCCGCCTGCTCGCCGGACTGCATCAGAGCCTGCAGCAGCCCGAGGACGCGCGGCTGGCCATGCTGGCGCTGGTGATCGACAAGGCCGAGGCGCCCGATCCCGCGCAGCGCGCGCTGGTGGCGCAGACCTTCGGCGCGCCCGCCGCCGCGCGCGTGGCCGAACTGCACGGCGCCATCGCCAAGCTGCCGCCCGGCACGCGCCTGCCCATGGCCGACCTGGCCGCGCCCGCGCTGCTGCGCCTGCCCGCGCAAGAGCGCGAAGGCCTGCTGATGTGCGCGCACGGCCTGATCCACGCCGACGGCCGCGTCACCCTGCCCGAGTTCCTGCTCTACACCGTGCTCAAGCGCAGGCTCGCGCCCGGCGCCGCGGCACCCGTGCCGGTGCGCCACCGCGCGGTGGCCGAGCTGCCGGCCGAGGCGAGCCTGGTGCTCTCGCTGGTGGCCGCGCTGCGCCTGCCCGATGCGCCCGAGCGCGCCTTCGGCGAGGCCGCCGCCTTCCTGCCGGGTGTGGCGCTGGCCCTCGTGCCGGCGCCGCAGATCAGGCTCGATGCGCTCACCGCCGCCTTCGAGCGCCTCAACCAGCTCGCGCCGCTGGCCAAGCCCGCGCTGATCAAGGCCGCCACCGCGGTGGCCTTCGTCGACGAGCAGACCCGCTGGCGCGCCGCGAGCGCGCTGCGCACCCTGGCCATCGCGCTCGACGCGCCGCTGCCGCCGCGCCTGGCGGCGCTCACGCCGATCGGCGAAGCCGCGCCGCGCGCGGCCTGAGACTCGCGCCGCTGTTTCGCTATTGCTTCTCGGCGTGGCCGCCGAACTCGCGGCGCATGGCCGACAACAGCTTGTCACCGAACAGCGCCTCGCCGCGCGAGGCAAAGCGCGCATACAACGCCGCCGTCATCACCGGCGCGGGCACACCCGCATCCACCGCGGCCTGCACCGTCCAGCGGCCCTCGCCCGAATCGCTCACCCGCCCGTTGAACTCGGCCAGTTGCGGGCTGGTGGCCAGTGCCTTGGCGGTGAGGTCGAGCAGCCACGAACCCACCACGCTGCCGCGCCGCCAGAGCTCGGCCACCTGCGCCACGTCGATCTCGTAGCGGTAGGCCTCGGGCGCGCGCATCGGCGCGGTCTCGGCCGAGGCGCCCGCGGACGCCGCGCCCGCGTTGGCGTGCGCCAGCAGGTTGAAGCCCTCGGCGTAGGCCGCCATCAGGCCGTACTCGATGCCGTTGTGGACCATCTTCACGAAGTGCCCCGCGCCCGCCGGGCCGCAGTGCAGGTAGCCGCGCTCGGCGCTGCCGGGATCGCCCTCGCGCCCGGCGGTGCGCGGCGCGGCGCCCAGGCCGGGGGCAAGGGCGGCGAACACCGCATCGAGCGCGCCCACCGGGCCGGGCTCGCCGCCGATCATCAGGCAGTAGCCGCGGCTGCGGCCCCACACGCCGCCGCTCACGCCCACGTCCACGTAGTGCAGGCCGCGCTCGGCCAGCGCGCGGGCGCGGCGGATGTCGTCCTGCCAGTGCGAATTGCCGCCGTCGATCACCGTGTCGCCGGGCGCGAGCAGCGGCAGCAGGCGCTCGATCACCCCATCCACCGCCGCGGCCGGCACCATGATCCACACCGCGCGCGGCGGCGCGAGCAGGGCCACGAACTGCGCCAGCTCAGTGGCGCCCTGCGCGCCCGCCTCCACCAGCGCCTGCACCGCCGTGGCCTGCGTGTCGCACACCGCCACGCGCTGGCCCGCGCCCATCAGGCGCTGCGCCATGTTGGCGCCCATGCGGCCCAGGCCGATCAGTCCCAGTTGAACGTTGTGCACGCGCGGCTCCTTGCTCCAGGGCGAGGCCCGATTATCCGCAACCCGCGCCCCGAGGGTCGGCCCCTAGGGTCGCGGCGCGCGCCGCCGGGTAGAGTGCGCGCCCATGTCGTCGCTGCCGCCCCCCTCGCCCGGCCCCGTGCCCCTGCGCCGCCGCGCCCCCCTGTGGGTGGCGGTGGTGGCGGTGATCGCCGCCCTGCTGGCGGTGCTGGCGTGGGTGAGCCGCCCGCAGCCCGCGCCGAGCGTGGCGCTCACCACGCTCACCGGCGAGCCGCGCAACCCCGCGCAGCTGCGCGGCAAGGTGCAGCTGGTCAACTTCTGGGCCACGAGCTGCGCCGTGTGCGTGGCCGAGATGCCCGAGTTCGTGCGCCTGCACGAGCGCCTGGCCGCGCGCGGGCTCGAGGTCACCGCCATCGCCATGCGCTACGACCGGCCCGACTTCGTGGTGGCCTACCAGGAGCGCGTGCGCCTGCCCTTCGCGGTGGCGCTGGACCTCGACGGATCGGCCGCGCGCGGCTTTGGCGAGGTGCGCGCCACGCCCACCACCTTCGTGATCGACGCGCAGGGCCAGGTGGTGGCGCGCTACCAGGGCCAGCCGGACTTTGCCGAGCTCGAGCGCAGGCTGGTGAAGTTGCTCGACGCTTGAGGCAGTTGCGTGTGCCGGGTCGGCTCTCGCGCTTTAACCTTTGCCCATGAACACGCCTGACCTCTCCTCCCTGCAGGCCCTGCTCACCCGCTACTCGGTCAGCCCCAAGCACCTGGGCGAGCCGGGGCCGGACGACGAGGCGCTGCTCA
>DAOTEJ010000081.1:0-8116 GCA_035454085.1 Burkholderiaceae bacterium
CGGCGGCATGCCCGGCGGCATGGGTGGCATGGGCGGCATGGGCATGGACATGTAAGACGCTTCATCGGCGGACGGCGCCTCGCGCCGCCCGTCGCCAGAAGTTGCAGCACCGACGGCCCGCTCACGCGGGCCGTTGCTTTTTCGCCCGCCCGTGCAAACCCGTGCTGCAGCTGGCGCTGCGTTCAGCCGGGGGCCGCGCGCTCAGCGCCAAGCCAGCAGGGGCGCGGGACGAGGGCGTGCCGCCCGGCGATTTGCCGATCCGCCTGCCGCGATCCCTTCTTATGACTGCCCCAAGCGCCGCCTTATGAGGGCGGCTCGCGACTTGATGGCAGTCAAGCGCGCTCTGACCCGCAGCCAAAGAATCGCTCCCATGAACTCGGTCGCAGACAGGCGATCGATCACCGGCCACCCAGAGGGCTGGAACACGGATCCAACCGGGAGCAAACGATGAACCGCCTCACTAAGACCCTGATCGCCACCGCCGTCGCTGCGATCGCCCTGCCGGCCGCCGCGCAGAACGTCACCCTCTACGGCGTGGCAGACGTGGGCATTGCCGTCACCAGCTTCGACGGCCAGACGCTGACCGCGGTGCGCGAGAACCGAACGGCCCGCTGGGGCATCCGCGGCTTCGAGAAGCTCACCAGCGACATCGAGGCGATCTTCCGCCTCGAGGGCGAGATCGACATGGGCACCGGCACGAGCCCCGACGGTTTGTTCTATCGCCAGGCCTGGGCTGGCCTCAAGACGCCCTACGGCATCGGCCGCATGGGGCAGACGAAGGATCTATTCGACGACCTGTCCGAATACATCGACCCGTTCCGCAACGACGGCATCTTCGGCGACTACAGCAAGCGCGCCTGGCGCGTGGGCGTGGCCAAGTCGCGGGTGAGCAATTCCATCACCTACGAAGCTCCGTCGGTCTACGGTCTGCAGTTCAAGGCCCAGTACTCGGTCGACGAGACCCCCACCGGCGTCGGCGCCTCGGGCTGGTCGGTCTCGGGCGTCTACGCCTACCGCGATCTCACCCTGCTCGCCGCCTACGACCGTCCCACCCTCACCGCCACCGGCCCGCAGGGCGACGCCTACGTGCTCGGTGCTGCCTATCAGTTCGGCCCGGTGCGCGTCTCGGGCTCGTACAACTTCGGCAACCTGAACAACGCCACCGTCAAGGCGCCGGACACGGAGTTGTCGGCCTACACGCTGGGCGTGGCCTGGGACGTGGGTCCTGGCCAGGCCAAGGCGGCCTACTCGCGCATGAACAGCAACGTCGGCGACGTCAACGCCAGCATTCGCGATCTGAGCGCGATCGGTGTCGGCTACGACTACTTCTTCTCCAAGCGCACCACGCTCTACGTGATCGGCCTGTACCAAGGCGACGGCCAGTACGACTCCGGCACCAAGAAGTTCATCTACGGCACGACGCTGGGCGCGCAGGTCGGCATCACCCACTTCTTCTGATGGTCCGGAGAGCACAGTCATGAAGCGCACCCTGATCGCGATCGCGCTGTTGGCCGCGCTGCCCGTGGCCGCGCAGGTGAGCGAGCCGATGTCACGCGAGTTCAAGCTCCCGCTGCTTGAGGCGCCCTTCACCAAGGCGAGCGCGGACGAGGCTGCCAACGCCTACGCCAAGTCCTTCGCCACCCTGGTCATGACGACCCAGGGCGTCGAGATCCGCCCGCGCGCCGAGTTCGACAAGGAGCGCGAGGTGCGCTTCCTCGACACGCCCGGCACCTGCGCGCTGCGCGGCGCAGGCTACATCCTGCGCGAGCGCGTCTACCGGCAGGACTACCGCGTGACGCTCAAGACACGCTCTGCTGACGAGGCCTGGGTGCGGGCCACCCGCCTCGATGGCCCCGAGGCCAGCGTCAAGCTCGAGGAGGACGTGGTGCCCCCTGGCACGGGCAAGCTCTCGCGCTCGGCCACCGTGCGCATCGTGCCCCGCCAGGCACCGCGGACCCTCGCTCAGGCCGCCGAGTTGTTCCCCGCGCTCAAGCGCCTCGCCACCAGCGACGCCCCGCTCGAGGTGGTCGAGGGCTTGAAAGTGAAGGAAACGGTCTACAAGCTGCCTGACTGGCGCGTCGCTGGCGTCAAGTTTGAGGCCGGCCTGTCGGTCTGGCATGCCGCGTCGGACGGACGCCTGCTGTTCGTGGAGTCCGACTTCAGCTACGACGTGCCGCAGGATCCGGCCAAGGCGCGCGAAGTGGCCGAGAAGGCGCAAGCGCTCTTTGCCGCGATGCAGGCCGACGCCGCCTGGGCCGGAGCCCGCACGCAGACCAAGACCGACTTCACTTACGGTGCCGCCGGCGGGAAGTTCTGCAAGCCCTAGGATGCGCTGTGCCGGCGTACGGCCGGAGCCGGTAACGAAAGGGGTCGCTCAGGCGGCCCCTTGCTTCATGTGCTTCTGCAGGAAGCGGATGAACACGGTGGCGAGGTTCGACAAGCGCCGCTCGTGGTGCCAGCACAGCAGCAGGTCGCGCTCCAGCGGTACCCCTGCGATCGTCAGGCTGATCAGGCTGCCGGACTCGAGTTCGCGCACCACCGCCAGCCGCGAGATGATCGACACGCCCAGCCCTGATTCGACCGCGCGCTTGATCGCCCCCACGTTTCCCATCTCGATCGAGGAGCGCGGCGTCACGCCCACGGCACGCAGCTGCTCGAACAGGGTCTCGGCGCTCGCCGAGTCGCGAGCCGGCGTCACGAAGGGCAGCTCGGCCAGCGTCTCGGGAGTGATCACACCCTGGTCGGCCAGTGGATGCTGCGGTGGCGCGATCAGCAACAGCCGGTCGCGCGCGATCGGCTTGACCGCGAGCCGGTCGTCCTGCTCGGGCGCACCCTCGCCGATCACGCCCAGGTCCAACTCGTTGCGCAGGACCATGTCGACCACCTTGTGGCTCGACTCCACGCGTACGACAAGCTCGGCGTCGGGATAGCGGGCGCGGAATTCAGCAAGGATCGCCGGAAGCAGATAGATGCCCACTACGTGGCTCGCGCCGATCTTGAGCGTCCCGGCGCCCGGCGTCAGCAGATCGGCCAGTTCCCCCTCCAGCTGGTCGACCCGGCGCAGGATCTCCTCGGCCGCTGCCGCGGCGATGCGGCCCGCGTCGGTCAGCGCGAGCTTGCGCGCCGAACGCTCGAAGAGTTTCGCCTTCAGCCCGTTCTCGAGCGCGACGATCTGCGCGCTGACCGCGGGCTGCGTGAGGTGCAGTTCCTCGGCGGCGCGCGAAAAACTCATGTGTCGCGAGGCCGTGAGGAAGGTCCGCAACTGCGCCAGCGTCATCATGATGTGTGGACCTCTCGCAACGGCGTCGGACGACCTGGATCAAACGCAAGCAAGGTCGCGGATCGGATCAACCCGCACCCACTTTCCGCCAGGCGCACGTTGGCGAGCGTCGGCACCAAGCCGCAGATTGATCTTTCGCAAGGAAGCGTCTCGCCAAGTCCCATGGAGGCGAGTTTAAGAGGCTCCGCAGTGCGATTGATACGGCGCGGCTTATGAGTCGGATTCCAAACTTTGATTGGACGCTGCCGAGGGTGGATTCCTAGACTTTGTCCGTGTCCTGCAGTGCGTGCGCCGTGTCCTGTCGTGCGGACCGCAGCCTCGCGCCAAGCGGGACGTCAAGCGAAATTCGCGACATCAAGGCCGGTCCAGCCGGCGTACGGAGATCACCGTGGGCAAGGAAATCGAACGCAAGTTTCTCGTGAACCAGAAGCTGTGGAAGCCGCTTAACGGCGGCACGCACTTCAAGCAGGGCTATCTGAACTCGCAGAAGGAGCGAGTGGTGCGCGTGCGCATCGAGGGCGACCGCGCCAAGCTCACCATCAAGGGCGCCAACAACGGCATCACGCGCTCCGAGTTCGAGTACTCGCTGCCCGTCGAGGACGCCGCGGTCCTGCTCGACAGCCTTTGCGAGCAGCCGCTGATCGACAAGCACCGCCACACCGAGACGGTCGGCGGCAAGCTCTGGGAGATCGACGTCTTTCACGGCGAAAACGAAGGGCTGATCGTCGCCGAGGTCGAACTCGCCTCCGAGGAAGAGGGCTTCGAGTTGCCGGCCTGGGCCCTGGCCGAGGTCTCGTCCGACCCGCGCTACTACAACTCCAACCTGCTGAAGAGCCCCTACAGCAAGTGGAAGGCCCGGTGAGGTCCCGGAGCAGGTCATGAGCACCGTCGTCGCTGAAAACGCATCGGCCCGCAACCAGAAGCTCATGGAGCTTCTGGCGATGGACAGGATGAGCCTGTCGGCCAAGACCCGGCCCGCGCAGAACGGAACCGAGGCGTGGATGCGCTACCTCGGCTTTCCGCTCGGCATCCTCGTCTTCCTGCTGATCTTCTACCTGCCCAGCGGCGCCGGCCTGAGCGGTGCCGCCCAGGCCGGCGCGGCTTGCTTCATGCTGGCCCTGGTGTGGTGGGTGACCGAGCCCTTCCCCACCTACGTGACCTCGCTGGTGCTGATGTTCCTGCTGCTGATCACGCGCACGGCGGCGCCCAAGGACATCCTCGAAGTCCTGGGCATGGAGGTGATCTGGCTGAACCTGCTCGCCTTCATCCTCGGCTCGATGCTGGTCAAGGTGAAGCTCGCCAAGCGCATGGCGCTGTGGATGATCTCGAAGTTCGGACGCACCGCCACCTCGGCGCTTTTCGCGTTCGTGATCATCCAGCTGATCCTCGCACCGCTGATCCCCGCCACCGCGGCGCGCGCAGTGATGACCCTGCCGCTGATGATCGTGGTGGCCGCCATCTACGGCGCCACGCAGGAGTCGAACAACAACTTCGGCCGCAATCTCTTCCTGATCAACCTGATCGGCATTTCGGTGCTCTCGTCGATGACCATGACGGGATCCTCGGCCAACCTGATCGCCGTCGGCCTCATCGAGACCATGAGCGGCGAGCGCGTCTACTACATGGACTGGGCGCGCGTGGGCACGCCGATCGCGGTGATCACGACACTGCTGATGTGGCTGATCGGCCGCAAGTGGCTGTTCCCGATCTCCAAGGCCGAACAACTGCCGCAGATCGAGGGCGGGATCGAACTGATCCGCAGCCAGTACCAGGAACTCGGCCCTCTGCGGCCCGAAGAGAAGAAGGCGATCGGCATCTTCGGCCTGGTGCTCTTCCTGTGGATGACCGACGTGTTCCACATGGCGTGGTTCGGCGTCGAGGTCGGCGCGGCCTTCGCGGCCCTGCTCGGCGCGGTTCTCGTCCTATTCCCGCGCTACGGGATCATGCAGTGGTCCGAGGCCGAGATTCCCTGGCACCTGCTGATCTTCAGCGCCGGCGCTTACGCGGGCGGCCTCGCGCTCGACGACACGGGCGCGGCGGAGTGGGCGGTGCGCCACCTGTTCGAGGGCATCGACCTGCGCGGAGTCCCCTTCGGCGTCTCTTACACGGTGGTCATCTGCGTAATGATGTACAGCCACCTGCTCACCACCTCGAAGACGGTGCGCACGCTGATCCTGATGCCAATCATCATCACGCTGGCCAAGGCCCTCGGCTGGAATCCCCTGGCCTTCGCCCTGCCCGCGGCGCTGTGCATCGACTGGGTCGTGGGCCTGCCCATCAGCGGCAAGCCCAACGTGATCCTCTTCTCGACCAACCAGTACACGGTCATCGACAACCTGAAGTACGGGCTGGTGACCTGCACGCTGGGCGTCATCCTGCTGGTCGCCTCGGCGATGACCTGGTTCCACTGGATCGGTCTGACCCCCTCCTTCTGGGCGGTGGCGCCATGAGACTCCTGATCGCAGCGTTCACGCTTAGCGCAGCGGCCTGTGCCGCCGAAGCGGTGCAGATCAAGTCCTACGAAGGGCGGATCGACGTGGCCGCTCAAGGCGCAAGCCAGGCCCGCATCCTGCTCCAGATCGAGGACGCCGCACCGGGCACGCTGCTCGTGCCGCTCGCGCCTGCGCTCAAGCCCGAGGGTGCCGTGAAGCTCGACTCCGCCCCGCTGGGCACCACGGTCAAGGTGGTGACGGTGGGCGAGCGCCCCCACCTGGCGCTCGAGATCCCCGAGGCCGCGGCTGGCCGCGTCGCGTTGCAGCTGAGCTTTCCCGTCAAGAAGGTGCTCACCGAGCCCAAGGCGCGCTCGAGCGGCAAGAAGACCCTGCCCGAGAACAGCCTGCTGCTCAACCACGCCTTCGTCCACACCCAGCCCTACACGATCGACGCATACCGCATGGCGGTGGTCCTGCCCGAGGGCGCCCGCGTGCACATCGTGCGCGAGGCGCTGCCCAAGGCCCGGCGCTCGGAGATCGAGCCGCGCGTCGGCCTTGACGGCCGCGACGGGCGCCAGGGCGCATTGCTGCAACTGGGCGACATCAAGCAGGGCGACAGCGCCTCGATGTCGCTTGAGGTCGTGCCCGACCACCGCTCGCTGACCTGGCTGATCGTGGGGCTCGCGCTGGTGGGCGCCTATCTCTACGGCTTCCGCCACCTCGTCCTCAAACCCCGATCCTGACCGGACGGCGTGCGCCGTCCGCCCTCAAACGACTAGGAGTCCCGTGTCATGAACGATGTGTTTGCAAAGAACGTCGCCACCACCGCCGAACAGGCCGCCAGGATCGTGCCGCGCGCCGAGTTCCGCGTGTTCGGTCGCGACGTGATCGAGGGCGTGAAGGCCAGGATGTGGAACGGCAAGACGGTGCTGTTCCAGGCCCGCAGGATGCCGGCCGAGACCTACTTCCTCTCCGCCCGGACCGACGAGGCCAACGTCAAGGTGCGCGACGGCCTGCTGGACATCAAGACCAAGGTCGGCGCGACCCCCGAGGGCTACGAGATCTTCCAGCCGCGCGGCAAGTTCCAGTTCCCGGTCAAGCGCGAAGACTTGGCAACCATTTTGTTGCACCTCAAGGTCGAAGCCGAGCTCGGCGCCGAGACCTACACGATCGACGACTTCGTCGAGCTCGCGCGTCGCCATCCCGAGCTCAGCGCGGTGAGCGTGGAAAAGATGCGCTACGGCTTCACCATCGACGGGATCATCTGCGAGTACGCGCAGGTCTGGTTCAACGGCGCGCTGGTCGAGTCGGCCTGCTGCGAAAGCGAGAACTACGAGGGCATGCGCCAGGTGATCGAAGGCCTGGGCATCGCGGCCCTGCCCAACACCAACTACCTGCGCGCGGCCAAGGCCGTGGTCGGCATGGTCTGAGTCCCGTCGCGGTGACGCGCGGCGCGCGTCACCGTGCCCTGTACAACGCAGTCCACCCCACTCCACGTGTCCTACCGCAGTATCGCCGGCGACCCCGATCGCGACACCGATTCGCCCACCCAGCGCCTGATGCCCGCGAGCTGGTCGAGCGGCGACGTGTGGGGCGGCCTGGCGGCGATGCTGGTGGCCTTCCCGGCCGCGATCGCCTTCGGCGTGACGGTCTATTCGAGCATCGGCCCCGCCTACGCCGGCCTCGGGGCAATCGCCGGGATCGTCGGCGCGGTGGTGATCGGACTGATCGCAGCGCTGCTCGGAGGCACCGACCGACTGGTGAGCACGCCCTGCGCCCCGGCGGCGGCGGTGCTCTCGGCCTTCGCGGTCGAGAGCGTCGCCAGCGGCGCCGCGCCGCAGCTCACCGTGCTGATGATCCTGGTGGTCGGCCTGCTCGCCGGGCTGGTGCAGGTCGCGCTGGGCCTGATGGGCGTGGGACGGATCATCAAGTACATCCCCTATCCCGTGGTCAGCGGCTACCTCACCGGCGTGGGGCTGATCATCATCGGCAGCCAGATCGGCAAGCTGCTCGGCGTGTCCGACGGCCTGCGCTGGTGGCAGGCACTGGCCGACCCCGCGGCGTGGGACTGGCGCGCCCTGCTGATCGGCCTGGTCACCGCGGGGGTCACGGTGGCCGCGCCGCGCGTGACGCGGCGTCTGCCCGGCATCATCGTGGGAATCGCCGCAGGCGTGGCCGCCTACGCGCTGCTCGCGGCCTTCGACCCGGCCCTGCGCCGACTCGAGGGCAACCCGCTGGTGATCGGCGCGCTCGACTTCTCGGCCGACGGCTACGTCAGCGACCTGATGGGCCGCTGGGCCGAGATCGGCAGCATCAGCGTCAGCCAGCTCGTCGCCCTGCTGGGCGCCGCGCTCACGCTCGGCGTGCTGCTGTCGATCGACACGCTCAAGACCTGCGTCGTGCT
>DAOTEJ010000081.1:8216-11153 GCA_035454085.1 Burkholderiaceae bacterium
GGCATCCTGGTGGTGATCGGTCTGCGCATGATCGACCGCGCACCGCTGCAGTTCCTGCGCGCCCGCGAGACTCTGCTCGACTTCGGCGTGGTGGTCGCGGTGGTGGTGGTGGCACTCACGGTGGGCCTGATCGCCGCCTCGGCGGTGGGCGTGGGACTGGCGATGCTGCTCTTCGTGCGCGAGCAAATAGGCGGCGTGGTGGTGCGCCACAAGGTGCTGCTGGCCCAGACGTCCTCGAGCTGGCACCGCCCGCAGCGCGAACTCGAGGTGCTGGCCGCCAAGGGCGACCGCGCGGTGATCTTCAGCCTCCAAGGCAGCCTGTTCTTCGGCAATACCTACCAGCTCTACACCGACCTCGAGCACGAGATCGCCACCCGCGACTACGTGATCATCGACCTGCGCCGCGTGCGCTCGATCGACGTGACCGCCGCGCACCTGTTCAAGCAGATCCGCGACACGATCAAGGAGCGCGGCGCCAAGCTGGTCTTGTGCGGCGTTCGCGGCGCCGAGGCGGCGCGCGGCAACGTGCGCGAGCTGCTGTCCACCAGCGGGGTGGTCAGGCCCGACAGCAAGACGGTGCGCGTGTTCGCCGACCTCGACACCGCGATCGCCTGGGTCGAGGACCGGCTGCTCGGCGAGGAGGAGGACCCCGAGTCCGAGGGAGAGCCGATGGACCTCGCCGCGATGGAGCTCTTCGCCGGCTACCGCGAGGACACCCTGCGCGACCTCGCCGCGCTCATGGAGGTGCGGCGCTACCCGGCGGGCGCGGTGATCTACGAGCGCGGCGCCGAGGGTCGCGAGCTCTTCTGGGTGCGACGCGGTTCGGTGCGCCTGGTGGCCGCCATCGACGGCAGCCAGCACCGCCCGATGGCGAGCTTCGGCCGCGGCGATTTCTTCGGCGGACTGGCCTTCCTCGACGGCGAGTCGCGTCCCAACAACGCGGTCGCGGTGACCGACACGGAGACCTACGTGCTCTCCCGCGAGCGCTTCAACGAGTTCTCCAAGGTGCACCGCACCTTGGCCTTCAACCTGGCGATGTCGATGGCCCGCATCGTCGCCACGCGACTGCGTCGCGCGGAAGCCCAGTTGGCCATGTTGCAGGAGTAGCGGCAGCTCACCACGCAAGCGATCGCGCTGCCGCGCACCTGCCCGCAAGAAAGGAAGCCTTCGATGCCCCGTCCCGCGAACGCAACGCACGTCCTGTGCGCAGCCGTGCTCGCCGTCGCCTGGCTGACCGCGGCCCGCGCAGCCGAGCCCGCCCCCGTCTACCAGACCATGTTCAGAACCCAACCCGCCCCCGCCCTGGCCCAGGTGCAAGGTCGCGAATACAAGTTCCTGGTCGACCCGGCCCGGCTCCAGCCCGGCATGGACGCGGGCTTCGCCGACCTCTGGCAGCAGGTGCTGCGCGCGGCCGGGCAGCGCGGCTTCAAGATCGAGGAGAAGGACAAGAACGCGTTCAAGGTCGACGTGTCGACCAAGGAGTACTTCGACACCCCCGACGGCGCACTGTGGAAGGCCGGCTACCTGATCCGCCTGTCGACCAACTACCAGGACGGCAAGCCCGATCCCAGCACCCGCGTGACTGTCAAGGCGGTCAACCGCGACACCGCCACCGTGCTCTCGCGCACGCTCAAGGTCGAGGGCGTGGAGAAGGTCAAGATCGAGGCCGAAGACGCCATCGGTTTCCAGGCCGGCGCCACACTCGGCCAGTACGTCGAGAAGGGCGCGTCGTTCACCCTGCCTGCGACCGCACTGGGGGCACGCACCCTGGGCGACTTCGCCAGGTACGTGCCCGAGCTCGGCAAGCTCGGCCTGCCCCCGGGCACGCCGCTCAAGGGCACCCTCGTGTACTCCTACCGGGTCAAGCCGGGCGCCGTGGTGCTGCCGGGCGTGGGCGCCTGCGGCGTCTCGATGGAGGCGTGGAGCAGAACCCTCGGTGGCCAGCCCTACCTCTACGACTTCTCGTTCGGCTACAGCGACATCGACTTCTATGCCGAGGCCGAGGCGCATGCCGTGGGCGAGCGCTTCATGGACGTGGTCTTCGGCGACCAGCTCTACAAGCTTCAACCGGCCGACGGCGAAAAGTGGGGCGGCTCGAAGGTCCGCCAACTGATGAACCGTCCGCTCTGAACCGATCCACCGTTTCGAAACCCGGCCCGCCGCACAGCGCAGCCCGCTTGCGCGTCCGTCCCCGCCGATCTCACTGGAGGTAAGCATGAAGTTCCCGTTCCGCTCAGTCCTCGCGAGCGCACTGCTGGCCGCGGCCTTCCCGGCCACCGCCGCGCCGCCCGCCGACCCGCTCGACGCCAGGTTCGGCGTCGCGTCGCAACCGGCCTACATCAAGCACTACGAGGCCGACAAGGGCGGCAAGGTGCTGATCAATCCGTACCTCCAGGTCGCCACCCCCGAGTTTCCCGCGGTGATCGATGCCAAGGGCGCGCCCTACAACTGGGTGATCGACGCCGAGGGACGCGTGGCCATCATCCAGGAGGCTGCGCATCCGCTCGGCCGCACCTACGAGAAGGGTTTCTTCCGCCCCGAAGACCAGTCGCAGCGCAAGCCTGGCACGACCGAGAACTACGGCCACGTGTCGGCCCTGGCAGGTGCACCCGGCCGCATCAGCGGCGAAATCCTCTACGACAAGGACAGCAAGACCTTCATCGTCAACAACAAGTCGGGCCGCTACACCAAGCACAACGCCGACCGCAGCCCCGAACAGCTGGCCAACGCGGCCCGGCTGATCCGCGAGGTCGTCGACCCCGGCAAGACCGCCTGGGGCCCCGTGTTCTTCCTGCTCGAGTATTCGTCCAAGGACATGCAGGAAGCGCTCGCCAAGGACCCGCGGCTCGCCTACGACGACCCGCAGAAGAAGAGTCGGCCGCACATCGAGGTTCTGCCCGGCGGTCCCGCCCAGGTCGCCGCCGAGGCGCCCGCCAA
>DAOTEJ010000082.1:0-11136 GCA_035454085.1 Burkholderiaceae bacterium
GCGCTACTGCGCCACCGGCACCGCTTCGCGCGCCAGGATCTGCGCCATGCGCTGCGCCCAGTCGCGCGCGGCAGCGCGGTCAGGCAGCGAGCCGACCAGCACGCGGTAGCGCTCGCCCTCGCGCTCGACGCGCGGCGTGCGCGCGCCTTCGGGCAGATCCTCGGCCACCACCGCGAGCACCACGCCGGCGTGGGCGGCCAGCGCCTGGGCGTTGGCGAGCTGCGAGAACACGCCAAGCTGCACCGACCAGCGCCCCTTCGGTGCGGCGGCACCGGCAGGCGCCAGCGCGGCGGGCGGCGGCACCGGCGGCAGCGGGTCGATCGAGGCCATCTGGGCGGCACCCGCGGGCAGGGCCTCGGCGGGTGCGGGCACGATTGGCGCGGCCGCCGCCAGCGTCGGCTCGCCGCGCCGCCAGGTGCCCGAGGCGATCTGCGCCATGGTGATGCGCTCGACCTCGACCTCGGCGGTGCCGCGGCCCGAGTAACCGAGCCGGGTGGCGGCGGCGTACGAGAGGTCGATGATCCGGTCGTTGAGGAAGGGGCCGCGGTCGTTGACGCGCACGATCACGCTGCGGCCATTGGCGAGGTTGGTCACCCGCGCGTAGCTGGGCAGCTCCATGGTGGGGTGCGCGGCGGTCATGCCCAGCATGTCGTAGATCTCGCCGCTGGCGGTGCGGTTGCCGTGGAACTGGCGCCCGTACCACGAGGCGTGGCCGCGCTGCTTCATCGGCTGGTCGCCGGTCACCGGGGTGTAAGTGCGGCCGAGCGCGGTGTAGGGCCGGTTGGCGTAGCGGTGAGGCGGCTCGGCGCGCGGCTCGGCATCGGGCACGGCGGCGAGGTCGACGCCCACCTCCAGCGGCGGCCCGTCGTTCTGGTAGTAGCCGCCGCCCTTGCTCGCCGCCGGGGCGGCGGGTGCAGCGGGTGCGGCAGCGGCAGGAGCGGGCTTGCGCGGCGCGCTGCCGCAGGCGGCCAGCAGCGTGAGCACCGCGCCGGCCAGAACGAGGCGCGCGGACATGCGCCTAGCTTTGCACCAGCTTGCGGTGCGAGGCAATGCTCATGAGGATGCCGCAGGCCATGCCGAGCGTGAGCAGCGCGGTGCCGCCGTAGCTCATGAAGGGCAGGGGCACGCCCACCACCGGCAGGATGCCGCTGACCATGCCCATGTTCACGAAGGCGTAGGTGAAGAAGATCATGGCCAGCGCCGCCGCCAGCAGGCGCGCGAACATGGTGGGCGCGTTCACCGCGATGCCGAAGGCGCGCACCACGAGCGCGCCGTAGAGCACGATCAGGAAGAGGTTGCCCACCAGGCCGAACTCCTCGGAATAGACCGCGAAGATGAAGTCGCTGGTGCGCTCGGGAATGAATTCGAGGTGGGTCTGCGTGCCCTGCATCCAGCCCTTGCCCAGCAGGCCGCCCGAGCCGATGGCGATCATCGCCTGCAGGGTATGGAAGCCTTTGCCCAGCGGGTCGTTGCTGGGGTCGATGAGCGTCATCACCCGCTCGCGCTGGTAGTCGTGCATCAGGGTCCAGGCCACCGGCAGCATGGCCAGCCCCGTCACCACCAGCAGGATCAGCCACTTCCACGGCAGCCCGGCGAAGAAGATCACGTAGCAGCCGGCCGCCGCCACCAGCAGCGCGGTGCCGAGGTCGGGCTGCTTCACGATCAGGGCCACGGGCACGGCCAGGATCAGCCCCGCCAGCAGAAAGTCGGGCGCGCGCAACTGGCCCTCGCGCTTGTGGAAGTACCAGGCGAGCATCAGCGGCAGGCCGAGCTTCATGATCTCGGACGGCTGGATGCGGCCCACGCCGATATCCAGCCAGCGCGTGGCGCCCTTGACCGTCACGCCCTTGAGTTCGGTGGCCACCAGCAGCAGCACCCCCAGCACATAGACCGGCAGCGCGAGCCGCATCAGCCACTGCGGCTTGAGGTTGGCGAACACGAACATCACGCCCAGCGCCACGGCGAAGTTGCGTGCCTGGTCGGTGATGCGCCAGGGGAAGTCGTAGCCCGCGCTCGAGATCGTGACCATGCCGGTGAGCGCCAGCATGGCCACGATGGTGAGCAGGGGGATGTCGAGCGAGGTGAACCAGGGCTTCACCCACAGCAGCACGCGGCGCGCGGGGCTCAGTTCGTTCATGGCGCTGCCTTCGGCGCGGCAGCGTCGGTGACCTGGGGCGTGGCGCGGCCGCTGGTCATGGCGAGCACGTTCTCGTCGCTCTCGTCGTCGTCGCGATCGGAGCCGCGCGGCGGCAGGGCGGGCTTGTCGGGCACGATGCCCAGCAGCCAGTAGTCGATCGCCTGGCGCGCGATGGGCGCGGCGGCGCGCGCGCCGAAGCCGCCGTTCTCGACGATCACCGCGAGAGCAATCTTGGGATCCTCGGCGGGCGCGAAGGCGATGTAGAGCGAATGGTCGCGGTGGCGCTCCTTCATGCGCGACTCGACGTACTTCTCGTTTTGCTTGATGCCCACCACCTGCGCGGTGCCGGTCTTGCCGGCCACGCGGTAGGGCGCGCCGGCGAACACGACGCGCCCCGTGCCGCTCACGTTGACGCCGACCATGGCCTCGGTGACGAGGGCGAGGTGCTCGGGCTTGACCGGGATGCGGTAGCTCTCGGCCGGCACGGTGAGGCGGCGCTCGCCGGTGGAGGGGTCCTCGATCGACTTGACCAGGTGGGGCTTCATCACCACGCCGCCGTTGGCGAGGTTGGCGGTGGCGTGGGCAAGCTGCAGCAAGGTGAAGGCGTTGTAGCCCTGGCCGATCCCGATCGAGATGGTCTCGCCCGGGAACCACTTCTGCTTGAAGCGCTTCTCCTTCCACTCGGTCGAGGGCAGGATGCCGCGCTGCTCGCCCTCGACGTCGATACCGGTGATCTGGCCGAAGCCCCAGGGCTTCATGGTGTCGTGGATCAGGTTCACGCCCATCTCGTTGGCGAGCGAGTAGTAGTACACGTCGCTCGACACGACGATCGAGCGATGCATGTTCACCGGGCCGTTGGGCACCTTGGCGCTGTCGCGGAAGCGGTGGTTGCCGAACACGAACACGCCGTTGTCCTGGATCACCGTGTCGGCGCCGCGCTTGCCGCTGGCCAGCGCACCCAGCGCGAGGAAGGGCTTGTAGGTCGAGCCGATCGGGTAGGTGCCGCGCAGCGCGCGGTTGAGCAGCGGCTTGTCGGGATCGTGGTTGAGCTCGTCCCAGTTCTTCGGGTCGATGCCCTCGACGAACAGGTTGGGGTCGAAGCCCGGCTTGCTCACGAAGGCGAGCACGTCGCCGGTCCTGGGCTCGATGGCGATGAGCGCGCCGCGCCGGTCGCCGAACGCGCGCTCGACGATCTCCTGCAGCTTGATGTCGATCGACAGCACGAGGTTGTTGCCCGGCGTGGCGGGGCTGTTCGACAGCCGCCGCACGGCGCGGCCGCCGGCGGTGGTCTCGACCTCCTCGTAGCCGGTGGTGCCGTGCAGCTCGCCCTCGTAGCTCTGCTCCACGCCCACCTTGCCGATGTACTGCGTGCCGTTGTAGTCGGAGGCGTCGGGCAGCTTGTCGATGCGCTCCTGGTCGCGCTGCGAGATGCGGCCGATGTAGCCGATCATGTGCGCGCCGGTCTCGCCCAGCGGGTAGTGACGGAACAGCCGGGCGCGCAGCTCCACGCCAGGAAAGCGCCAGCGCTGCGCCGAGAAGCGCGCCACCTCGTCATCGCTCAGGCGGGTGCGGATCGGGATCGAATCGAAGCGGCGCGTCTCTTCGCGCAGCTTCTTGAAGCGGCGCTTGTCGCGCGGCTGGATGTCGACGAGCTTGCCCAGCTCCTCGATGGTGGCGTCGAGGTCCTCGACCTTGCTGGGCGTGATCTCGAGCGTGTAGGCCGAGTAGTTCTTGGCGATCACCACGCCGTTGCGGTCCTTGATCAGGCCGCGGTTGGGCACGATGGGCAGCACCGCGACGCGGTTGCTCTCGGCCTGCGCGAGGTAGTCCTGGTGCCGGACCACCTGCAGCCACACGAAGCGCGCGACCAGCAGTCCGAGGCACACGAGCACCAGCACGCCCGCCACGAGGACGCGGGCGCGGAACTGGAAGACCTCGATCTCGGGATTGCGCAGTTGGGTCATGCAAGACGATGCGGGAGCGCGCGGAAGCGCCAGGTCGCGGCGCAGGGCTCGTGGGGCGGCGGCTGCCGCCGGCTGGCGGGCGCACCCTCGCCGGGGCAGCGCTGCTGAGTGCGGATTATAGGTGCCGGGGGTGCGTCGGCCGACTCGCACAAGCCCGGTAGGCGGGCGGTGGCGGCCGCGCGGCGGCGCAGGGGATCAGAGCGGCCGGGTCTCGTCGCGGTCCTGGGGGCGGCGCTGGGGCGCGAGCAGCAGCCAGCTCCACAGCGGCCACAGCACGGTGTCGACCACCGTGTCGCCAAAGAAGGTCCAGCCCGGCCAGGTGCCGCCGACCCACAGTCGGACCACCAGCATCACGCACTGCGCGAGCAGGAACAGCGGCGCCACGTGCAGGGTCTGCGCGCCCAGCGGGAACCACAGGATGCGCCGGTGCAGGGTGATCGCACCGTAGGACAGCAGGGTGTAGGCGAGCGCGTGCTCGCCGAACAGCGAGCCGGCGTGCACATCCATCAGCAGCCCGAAGACGAAGGCCGCGCCCATGCCCACCTTGCGCGGCTGGTGCACGTTCCAGAACACCAGGCTCAGCGCCAGGAAGTCGGGCACGAAGCCGGCGCGCCCCCAGGGCAGCAGGTTGAGCAGCAGCGCCAGCACCAGCGTGAACCAGATCCACAGCGGGTTCACCGGACGCAGGATGTACTCGCGCATCGGCCGGCCCGCACCCTGCGGGGCGGACTTGCGCAAGGCGAAGGTGTCGCCCAGCCGGCCGAACAGGCCGCGGCGCCGGCTCACTTGCGCGTCCCCTTGCGCTCGGGCTTGGGGGCCTCGGGCGGCGGTGGGGCGGGCCGCGCCTCCGGGTCGAGCAGCAGGACCAGCAGATGGCGGTGGTTCTGCGCACCGGCCAGCGGCGCCATGGTGATGCGCGCGAACTGGTCCTGCGCGGCGCGCTCCACGGCGACCACCCGGGCCACCGGCAGGCCGCCGGGATACAGGCCATCCAGGCCCGAAGTCACGAACACGTCGCCGGCGACGACCTCGGCGTTGGCCGGCACGAAGCGCAGTTCGAGCGTGCCCGGGGCGCTGCCGCCATAGGCCACGCCGCGCAGCCCGCTGCGCGCCAGCATGACGGGGATGCTCTGGTCCTTGTCGGTGAGCAGGGTGACTTCCGCCGACTGGCCGAAGACCCGCGTGACCTGGCCCAGGACGCCGGCCTCGTCGACCACCGGCTGGCCGGGCTTGAGGCCGTCACTCGCGCCCTTGTCGAGCACCAGCTTGCGGGCAAAGCGGTCGCGCGACTCGAACAGCACCCGGGCCGCCAGGCCGGGCGCTGCGATCTGCTCGCGGGCACCGAGCAGGGCGCGCAGGCGCTCGTTCTCGGTGGCGAGCTCGGAGCGGTCGGCCAGCGCCCGGCCGAGCTCCACCCGCTCGCGCCGCAATTGGTCGATCTCGCGGTTGAGCGCCCCCACGCTGGTGAAGTAGCCGCCCACCGCCTCGGCGGCGCGCAGCGGCACGAGCAGCGCCTGCTGCACCGGATGCATCACCACGCCCACGCCCAGGCGCACGGTCTCGAGCACCTTGAGGCGCGCGTCGACGATGATCAGCGCCACCGCGAGCAGCGAGAAGAAGGCCAGGCGGGCGCGTGCCGAGACGCCCTGGTTGAACAGCGGTGGAGGTCCGTATTCCATCGCTGGCCGGGGGCTCGGGTCGGGACGGCGGTGGGGGCGGGTTCAGGGCGCGCGCAGCGCCCCGGGATCAGCCGTTGGCGAAGATGCTGCCGAGCTTGTCCATGCGCTCGAGCGCGATGCCGCAGCCGCGCACCACGCAGGTCAGCGGGTCCTCGGCCACGACCACCGGCAGGCCGGTCTCTTCCATCAGCAGGCGGTCGAGGTCGCGCAGCAGGGCGCCGCCGCCGGTGAGCATCATGCCCCGCTCGGCGATGTCGGCGCCGAGCTCGGGCGGGGTCTGCTCGAGCGCGATCTTCACGGCGCTGACGATCTGGTTGAGCGGGTCGGTCAGCGCCTCGAGGATCTCGTTGCTGCTGATCGTGAAGCTGCGCGGGATGCCCTCGGAGAGGTTGCGGCCCTTGACTTCCATCTCGCGCACCTCGGAGCCGGGGAAGGCCGAGCCGATCTGCTTCTTGATGAGCTCGGCGGTGGGCTCGCCGATCAGCATGCCGTAGTTGCGGCGGATGTAGTTGATGATGGCTTCGTCGAACTTGTCGCCGCCCACCCGCACGCTGCCGGAATAGACCATGCCGCCCAGCGAGATGACGCCCACCTCGGTGGTGCCGCCGCCGATGTCCACGACCATCGAGCCCGAGGCCTCGGCCACGGGCAGGCCCGAGCCGATGGCGGCGGCCATGGGCTCCTCGATCAGGAAGACCTGGCTGGCGCCGGCGGCCTCGGCCGACTCCTTGATCGCGCGGCGCTCGACCTGGGTCGAGCCGCAGGGCACGCAGATGATGATGCGCGGGTTGGGCGCGAGCAGCGAAGACGGATGAACCATCTTGATGAACTGCTTGAGCATCTGCTCGGTCACCGTGAAGTCGGCGATCACGCCGTCCTTCATGGGCCGGATGGCCTCGATGTTGCCGGGCACCTTGCCGAGCATCTGCTTGGCCTGCTTGCCCACCGCCTGGATGGTGCGCTTGCCGTTGGGGCCGCCTTCCTGGCGGATGGCGACCACCGAGGGCTCGTCGAGCACGATGCCCTTGCCACGCATGTAGATCAGCGTGTTGGCCGTGCCGAGGTCGATCGCGAGGTCGTTGGAGAAGTAGCTGCGGAGGAAACCGAACATGCTTGGGCTGCTAGGTGGACGGACTGCGAAATGCGCCTCGCGGCGGCCGGTGGCGAGGCGCGCGGCACCGGGCCGCGCGGACTTCGCGCAAGTGACGAATGATAGACTAAACACAGTCGAGACTTCCCTCGGAAAGCCTTGATCCGCAAGGCCGCGGGACCCGCGTAAACGCGTCAGTCCGGTCGGCTGCGCGGCCGCCCTCCCACCCCTAGGCACCGCCCCGGACCATGTCCCTGACCCTGGACGACGTGCGCCGCATCGCCCACCTGGCCCGCATCGAGACCACCGATGAGGAGGCGGGCCGCACCCTGGCGCAACTCAACGACATCTTCGCCATGATCGAGCGCATGCAGGCGGTCGACACGACCGGCATCGAGCCCATGTCGCACCCCCTCGGCGGAAGCCAGCGCCTGCGCGAGGACGCGGTCACCGAGACCGACGAGCGCGCCCAGAACATGAAGAACGCGCCCGAGCAGGCCGAGGGGCTGTTCCTCGTGCCGCGCGTGATCGAATAGCCCGCCCAGCCATGAGCGAACTCACCCACGCCTCGGTGGCCGAACTCGGCCGCCGCCTCGCCGCGCGCGAGGTCTCGGCGACCGACCTGGCGCGCGCCTTCCTGGCCCGCATCGAAACCCACCGCGACCTCAACGCCTTCCTCGACGTGCGCCCCGAGGTCACCCTCGCGCAAGCCGCCGCCGCCGACGCGCGCCTCGCCCGCGGCGAGGCCGGGCCGCTGACCGGCGTGCCGCTCGCGCACAAGGACATCTTCGTCACCCGCGATTGGGCCTCGACCGCCTCGAGCCGGATGCTCGAGGGCTACATGAGCCCGTTCGACGCCACGGTGGTGGCGAACCTCAAGCAGGCCGGCATGGTCTGCCTGGGCAAGCTCAACTGCGACGAGTTCGCGATGGGCTCGAGCAACGAGAACTCGGCCTACGGCAAGGTGCTCAACCCCTGGGACAAGGCTGCGGTGCCGGGCGGCAGCTCGGGCGGCAGCTCGGCGGCCGTGGCGGCGCGCATTGCCCCCGCGGCCACCGCCACCGACACCGGCGGATCGATCCGCGAGCCCGCCGCCTTCACCGGGGTGACGGGCACCAAGCCCACCTACGGACGACCCAGCCGCTGGGGAATGATCGCCTTTGCGTCCAGCCTCGACACCGCGGGCCTGATGACCCAGTCGGCCGAGGACGCGGCGCTGATGTTCAACGAGATGCTGGGCTTCGATCCCAAGGACAGCACCAGCCTCGACCGTCCGCGCGAGGACTACACCCGCCACCTCGCCGACGGCGTGCGCGGCCTGAGGATCGGCGTGCCGCGCGAGTTCTTCGGCGCGGGCCTGCAACCCGACGTCGAGGCTGCGGTGCGCGAGTCGCTGCGCGAGTACGAACGCCTGGGCGCGCGCCTGGTGGACATCAGCCTGCCCAATGCCGAGCTCGGCATCCCGGTGTACTACGTGATCGCCCCGGCCGAGTGCTCGAGCAACCTCAGCCGCTTTGACGGCGTGCGCTACGGCCACCGCGCGGCGCGCTACGACGACCTCGTCGACATGATCAAGAAGAGCCGCGCCCAGGGCCTGGGGCCCGAGCCCAAGCGGCGCATCCTGGTGGGCACCTACGTGCTCAGCCACGGCTACTACGACGCCTACTACATCAAGGCGCAGAAGGTGCGCCGGCTCATCGCGGACGAGTTCTCGCGCGCGTTTCGCGAGTGCGACGTGATCGCCAGCCCCGTGACCACCAGCGTGGCCTTCGGCTTCGACGAGAAGACCACCGACCCGGTGGCCATGTACCTCGCCGACCTCTACACCGTGCCAGGGTCGCTGGCCGGCGTGCCGAGCATGAGCATCCCCTGCGGCTTCGGCGCCCAGGGCCGCCCGGTGGGCCTGCAACTCACTGCCGACTACTACGCCGAGGCCCGCATGCTGGGGGTGGCGCACGCCTATCAGCGCGCCACCGACTGGCACACCCGCGTGCCGGCGGGCTTCTAGTCGCGGACACCCGGGCATGAATGCCGATCCGGCCAGCGTCCGCGAAGCTCAGGATCGCGCCATCGAGGCCGCACGCCGCGGCCGGCTCGACGAGGCGCGCGCCGCCTGCGCCCAGGCCGCTGCCGCAACGGCGCAGCTCTCGCCGCCCGATGCCGGCCTTGCCCTGCGCAGCGCCTACGTCGAGGCACTGATCACCTACTTCAGCCGCCAGGTGGGCCCGGCCATCGAGGCCCTGCGCGAACTGCCCGCGCGCGCCCGCGCGCTCGGCGACGGCGAGCTGCTGGCCGAGTTCGCCTCGACCCTGGCCCTCTTTTGCCTGCGCAACGGCGAGGTGCGCAGCGCCACGGCCTACGCGCGCGATGCCCTGGCCGAAGTGGCGGCCGCCCCCGACGCGCGCTACCGGGCCGCGCTGGCCCTGGCCAACCTGCACCAGGACGCCCGCCAGCCCGAGGAGGCACGGCGCCACTTCGATCTGGCCATGCACGCCGCCGCCGAAGCCGGCGACGTGCTCGGTACCGCGCGCGTGATGTGCAACCAGGCCGGCGCGCAGGTCGCCCGCCTGCGCCAGGACGCGGCCGCCGGCCACCCCGACACCGGCGCCGCGCAGACCGCGGTGGCGGCGGTGGGAGCCAGCCTCGACGCCGTGGACCGCATCGAGGGCGCCGAGCCGATGCCGCTGGACTTCCTGCTGATGGGCGAGGCCCTGCGGCTGGCCGGCCGCTGGCCCGACGCGCTGGCGCTGTTCGACGCGCACCTCGAGCAGGCGTCCCAGGACGGCGAGCTGCCCGAACTCGTGGTGGCCCGTGCCGACCGCGCGGTGTGCCTGCTCGAACTCGGGCGGGTCGACGAGGCGCTGGCCTCGGCCCGCGCCGCGGTGGCCAGCCTGGACGAGACCAGCCCTTCGGACACGCGGGCCGTGGCGCACGACGCGCTGGCGCGCGCGCTGGAGCGCGCCGGCGAGCCCGAGGCCGCCAACCACCGTGCCCTGGCCCAGGCCTCCTGGGACATCCGCGCACGCGAGCAACGCGACGTGGCCCGCCTGATGGCGACGCCCCACGAACCCGACCACACAGGCAGACCATGAGCTGGGAAGTCGTCATCGGACTCGAGACCCACGTGCAGCTGTCGACGCACAGCAAGATCTTCTCGGGCGCCTCCACCGCCTTCGGCGCGGCACCCAACACCCAGGCGAGCGTGATCGACCTCGCCCTGCCCGGCGTGCTGCCGGTGCTCAACCGCGGTGCCGTGGAGCGTGCGATCCGCTTCGGACTCGCGGTGGGCGCGACCATCGCGCCGCGCTCGATCTTCGCGCGCAAGAACTACTTCTACCCCGACCTGCCCAAGGGCTACCAGATCAGCCAGTACGAGATCCCCGTGGTGCAGGGTGGCCAGGTGAGTTTCGTGGTCACGCCCAAGGGCGGCGAGCCCATCGTCAAGACGCTCGATCTGACCCGCGCCCACCTCGAGGAAGACGCCGGCAAGAGCCTGCACGAGGACTTCCACGGCATGAGCGGCATCGACCTCAACCGCGCCGGCACGCCGCTGCTCGAGATCGTCACCGAGCCGCAGTTGCGCTCCAGCGCCGAGGCCGTGGCCTACGCCAAGGCGCTGCATTCGCTGGTGGTGTGGCTGGGCATCTGCGACGGCAACATGCAGGAGGGCAGCTTCCGCTGCGACGCCAACGTGAGCGTGCGCCCCGCGGGCCGGAAGGAACTGGGCACCCGCTGCGAGATCAAGAACCTCAACAGCTTCAAGTTCCTGCAGGCCGCGATCGACTACGAGGTGCGCCGCCAGATCGAGCTGATCGAGGACGGCGGCAAGGTGGTGCAGGCCACGCGCCTGTACGACCCCGACCGCGACGAGACGCGCGAGATGCGCACCAAGGAAGACGCGATGGACTATCGCTACTTCCCCGACCCCGACCTGCTGCCGCTGGCGATCGACGCCGAGTGGGTCGACCAGGTTCGCGCCAGCCTGCCCGAGCTGCCCGAGGCCATGCGCGCGCGCCTCATGCGCGACTACGGCCTGTCCGAGTACGACGCGCGCACGCTCACCGCCAGCCCTGCGCTGGCCGACTACTACGAGGCCGTGGCCAGCGCGGTCACCGACAAGAAGCTCGCCGCGAACTGGGTGATGGGAGAAGTCTCGGCGGCGCTCAATGCCGCCGACATGAGCATCGAGTCCGCCCCGGTGCGCCCGGCCCGCCTGGCGGCACTGCTCGCCAGGCTCGCCGACGGGACGCTCAATGCCAAGGGAGC
>DAOTEJ010000083.1:0-10855 GCA_035454085.1 Burkholderiaceae bacterium
AGGCCGCGGCATGAGCGCGCCGGGCCGCCCCAAGCGCGAATGGCCCCGAAGCGCCTTGGCGCGGAGGGTTAGTCCCGCATGCGCGCCGGGCCGCCCCAAGCGCGAATGGCCCCGAAGCGCCTCGGCGCGGAGGGTAGTGCAGTGAACGAGCGCCGCCGCCCCCTGCTGATCATCGAGGACGACCCCGCGCTGCAGACGCAGATGAAGTGGGCCTTCGACGCCTACGAGACGGCGCTCGCGGGCGACCGCGAGTCGGCCCTGGCGGCGCTGCGCCGCGTGCAGCCGGCGGTGGTCACCATGGACCTTGGCCTGCCGCCCGCGCCCGACGACACCACCGAGGGCTTCCGCACCCTGCAGGAGATCCTGGCCCACGCGCCCGACACCAAGGTGATCGTGCTTACCGGGCAGGGCGACCGTGCCAACGCGCTCAAGGCGGTGGCGATGGGGGCTTACGACTTCTACACCAAGCCCTTCGAGCCCGAGTTGCTGGGCCTGATGATCGACCGCGCCTTCCGCCTGCACGAGTTGCAGGAAGAGAACCGCCGCCTGGCCTCGACGAGCAAGCCAGAGGCGCTGGCGGGACTGATCACGCGCGACCCGGCGCTGTTGCGTGCCTGCCGCACCATCGAGAAGGTGGCGCCGACCTCGGCCACGGTGACGGTGTTGGGCGAGTCGGGCACCGGCAAGGAGATCCTGGCGCGCGCGCTCAACGAGTTGTCGGGGCGCAAGGGTCGCTTCGTGGCGATCAACTGCGCGGCGATCCCCGAGAACCTGCTCGAGAGCGAGCTCTTCGGCTACGAGCGCGGCGCCTTCACGGGCGCGTCCAAGCAGACCATCGGCAAGATAGAGACGGCCAACAAGGGCACGCTCTTCCTCGACGAGATCGGCGACCTGCCGATGTCGCTGCAGGCCAAGCTGCTGCGCTTCCTGCAGGAGCGGGTGATCGAGCGGCTGGGTGGGCGCGACGAGATCCCGGTCGACGTGCGCGTGGTATGCGCCACGCACCAGGACCTCAAGGCCAAGATCGCTCGCGGCGAGTTCCGCGAAGACCTGTTCTACCGCCTCGCCGAGATCGTGATCGAGGTTCCGCCGCTGCGCGAACGCCTGGCCGACGCCGTGCTGCTCGCGCAGGCCTTCGTGCAGCGCATGGCCGTCGAGCAGCGCCGCGGCAGCATGAGCCTCGCGCCCGACGCGGTGCGCGTGATCGAGCAGCAGCGCTGGCCGGGCAACGTGCGCGAGCTCGAGAACGTGATCAAGCGCGCGGTGATCATGGCCGAGGGCGCGGTAATCCACGCCGAGGATCTCGGACTGGCCTCGGCCGACGGCGACGAGGGCGAGGCCGCACTGAGCCTGCGCGCCGTGCGTGACGAAGCCGAACGCGGGGCTCTGCTCAAGGCCCTGGCCCGCACCAACAACAACCTGAGCCGCGCCGCCGAGTTGCTCGGCGTGAGCCGGCCCACCCTCTACGACCTGATGCACCGCTTCGGCCTGAAGTAGGCCGCCGCCCATTGGAGACACCATGCCAAGCCGCGCCGCTCCGTTCCGTCTGACCCTGCTCGCCCTCGCCCTGGGCGTGACCTTGCTCGCCGGCTGTGGCGACAACCCAGCCAAGCTGCTTGCGTCCGGCAAGGAGTACCTCGCCAAGGGCGACGACAAGGCGGCGGTGATCCAGTTCAAGAACGCGCTGCAGAAGGAGCCGAACAACGCCGAGGCGCGCCTGCTGCTGGGCGAGGCCCAGATGAAGGCGGGCGACTTCCCGTCGGCCGAGAAGGAACTGGGTCGGGCACTGGAGCTGGGCCAGCCGCCCGAGGTCGTGGTGCCGCTGCTCGCGCGGGTGATGGCCGAGCAGGGCAAGAGCGACGAGGTGATCAAGCAGTTCGGCGCCAGCACGCTCAAGGACGCCAAGGCGCAGGCGCGCCTGCAGGCCACGCTGGGCGACGCCTACCTGATGAAGGGCAAGCTCAAGGAGGCGGGCGCGGGCTACGCGGCAGCGCTGGCGAGTGATCCGGCCGACGCCCAGGCGCAGACCGGCCAGGCCCGCATCCAGGCCGTGGAGGGCCGCATGCCCGAGGCGCTGGCCCAGGTGGACGCGGTGCTCAAGGCCCAGCCCGCCTACGGGCCGGCGGCGATGCTGAAGGTCGAGATCCTGATGGCGCAGGGCGATCGCGTAGCCGCGCTGCAGGCGGCCGAGGCGGGCGCCAAGGCCGACCCGAAGTTCATGCCCTTGCGCCTGGCGACGATCTCGGCCCTGGTCGACAAGGGCGATCTGGACGCGGCCGCGGCCGCCTCGCAGGAGGCGCAGAAGGTCGGCAAGGGCGACCTGCGGGTCACCTTCCTGGATGGCCTGATTGCCTTCCGCAAGGGCGATCTGGCCAAGGCGCGCGACGCCACCGGCACGGTGCTCAAGTACATCCCGGAGCACCCCGGCGCGCTCACGCTCGCCGGTGCGGTTGAGCTGCAGTCCAAGCAGTACGTGCAGGCCGAGGACCATCTGCGCCGCGCGCTGGCGCGTACTCCGAACAACGTGACGGCGCGGCGGCTGCTGGTGGCCACCTATCTGCGCGCCGGCCAGCCGGTCAAGGCGCGCGAGGTGCTGATGCCGCTGCTCGAAGGCGGCGTGCCCACCGATCCGCCGCTGCTGGTGCTCGCCGGCGAGACCTTCTTCGCCAACGGCGACACGCAGCGTGCCTCGACCTACTTCGCCGCGGCCGCCGAGCGCGACGCCAAGCCGCAGGCGGCCGCGGCTCGCACCCGCCTGGGCCAGATCGCGCTGGCGGGCGGCAATCCCGAGGGCGCGTTCCGCGAGCTCGAGGCGGCCTCGGCGATCGATCCGGATCAGATTCAGGCCGACCTTGCGCTGGTGAACTCGCATCTGCGTCGCAAGGAATTCGACAAGGCGCTTGCTGCGGCCAAGAACCTGCAGAAGAAGCAGCCCGACAATCCCCTGAGCTATCAGGTCGAAGGCATGGTGTACGTGGCCAAGCAGGATCGCCCGGCCGCGCGCAAGGCCTTCGAGGCCGCGCTGCAGAAGCAGCCGACCTATCTGCCCGCCGCGTACGCGCTCGCCAGTCTGGACCTGGCCGACAAGAACCCCGCGCAAGCCAAGGCCCGCTACGAGGCGATGATCGCCAAGGAGCCGAAGAACGAGCAGCTGTATCTGGCGATGGCCGACCTCGTGGCGCGCAGCGGCGGCTCGCAGGCGGAGATCGCCGCGGTCTTGCAAAAAGCGGTGGAGGCCAATCCGGCGAGCGTGGATGCGCGCCTCGCGCTGGTGCGCCTGAACCTCGCCAAGGGCGACGCCAAGGCGGCGGTCGCTGCAGCCAACGAAGCGGTGGCGGCGCAGCCGACCGACCGGCGCGCGCTCGGTGCGTTGGCGGCCGCGCAGGAAGCGGCCGGCGACATCAACCAGGCGGTCGACGCGCTGCGTCGCCTGTCGACGCTGCAGCCCGACTCTGCCGAGCCGCACGTGCGCATGGCCGCGCTGTACGTGCGCCAGAAGCAATACGACCGTGCGCTCGAAGCGCTCGCGGCGGCGCGCAAGCTCGCTCCCACCAACGACGCCGTGGTGCGCGACACCGTTGCGGTGCAGCTGGCGGCGGGTCGCCCGGAAGAAAGCCTGAAGGTCGCGCGCGAGGTGCAGCGCGACAAGCCCAAGGCGGCGCTGGGTTACCTCATGGAGGGCGAGATCCTCGAGTCCCAGAACAAGCTCGCCGAGGCCGAGCAGGCCTATCGCGCGGGCCTCAAGGCCGAACCGACGGCGAGTCTGGTGGCCGTGCGCCTGTACGCGACTCTGCAGAAGGCCAACAAGAAGGCCGAGGCCGAGGCCTTCGCCAAGCGCTGGCAGGCCGAGCAGCCGAAGGACGTGGGCTTGCGCCTCTACCTCGCCGACGGCGAGATGCAGGCCCGCAACCTGAAGGGTGCCGCCGCGCAGTATCAGGCGGTGCTCGCCGTGCAGCCCGACAACGTGGTGGCGCTCAACAACCTGGCCTGGGTGGCCGGCGAGCTGGGCGATCCCAAGGCAATCGGCTACGCCGAGCGCGCACTTCAGATCGCTCCCGATAGCGGCGCGGTGCTCGACACCTACGGCGTGCTGCTGGTCCGGAAGGGCGACGTGGACAAGGGCGTCGAGATGCTCGGGCGTGCGGTGCGCCTGGCGCCCAACCGCCCCGAGATCCGGCTCAACTACGCCAAGGCGCTGATCAAGCAGGGGCGCAAGGCCGACGCGCGCAAGGAACTGACGGTGCTGCAGGAATCGAAGGCCGAGTTCCGTGGCAAGGCCGAGGTCGCGGAATTGCTCAAGGGGCTGTGAGGCCGGCCGATCGGCGTTCGGCTCGGCGCATCAAGAACAACTGAACTTGAAAAAGGAAGAGGAATGACTGTCGTCGCAGTGGTCGGGCTTGGCTACGTGGGGCTGCCGCTTGCCGTGGAGTTTGGCAAGAAGGCGCGCACGATCGGCTTCGATCTGTCGCACAACAAGGTGGAGGCCTACAAGCGCCACGTGGATCCGACGGGCGAGGTGAGCAGCGAGGACCTCAAGGCCGCCGTGCACCTGGAGTGCACCACGGACGCAGCCGCGCTGAAGGATGCCGACTTCATCATCGTGGCCGTGCCCACGCCGGTGGACGACGCGCACAACCCCGACTTCAGCCCGCTGGTGGGCTCGAGCACCTCGGTGGGCCGGCACCTCAAGCGCGGCGCCATCGTGGTGTACGAGTCCACCGTCTACCCCGGCGCCACCGAAGAGATCTGCGTGCCCATCCTCGAGCGCGAGTCGGGCATGACCTGGAAGACCGACTTCTTCGTGGGCTACAGCCCTGAGCGCATCAATCCGGGCGACAAGGAACACACCCTCACGCGCATCGTGAAGGTGGTGTCGGGCGACACGCCCGAGACCGCCAGGAAGGTGGCCGAGGTCTACTCCAGCGTGGTCACCGCCGGCGTGTACCCGGCCAGCAGCATCAAGGTGGCCGAGGCCGCCAAGGTGATCGAGAACACCCAGCGCGACCTGAACATCGCGCTGATGAACGAGCTCTCGCTCATCTTCCACAAGATCGGCATCGACACCCTGGAAGTGCTGCAGGCCGCCGGCACCAAGTGGAACTTCCTGCCCTTCCGGCCGGGCCTGGTGGGCGGGCACTGCATCGGCGTGGACCCCTACTACCTCACCCACAAGGCCGACAAGCTGGGCTATCACCCGCAGGTCATCCTGGCGGGCCGGCGCATCAACGACGGCATGGGCAAGTTCGTGGCCGAGCAGACCGTCAAGCACCTGATCCAGGCGGGCTTCGCGATCAAGGGCGCGCACGTCAACGTGCTGGGCCTGACCTTCAAGGAGAACTGCCCGGACCTGCGCAACAGCAAGGTGATCGACGTGATCCGCGAGCTCGAGAGCTACGGCATCACGGTGCACGTGCACGATCCGGTGGCCGACTCGGCCGAGGCGGTGCACGAGTACGGCGTGCAGCTCACCCCCTGGGAGCATCTGCCCAAGGCCTGCGCCACGGTGCTGGCGGTCTCGCACGCCGAATACAAGGCGCACTCGGTGGACGAGTACGCCGCCAAGCTCGCGCCCGGCGGGCTGTTCGTGGACGTGAAGTGCCTGATGGATCCGGCTGCGCTCAAGGCGAAGGGGCTTCATGTCTGGCGGCTCTGAGGCGCTTGCGCCGGCCTACGGCGCGGTGCGTGCCGCGCTGGCGGCGCGTCCGCGCCGCTGGCTGGTCACGGGCAGCGCGGGCTTCATCGGCTCGCACCTGCTGCAGACCCTGCTCGAGCTCGGGCAGACGGTGGTCTCGCTCGACAACTTCGCCACCGGCCACCGCCGCAACCTCGACGAAGTGCGGCATCGGGTGGGCGAGTCCGCCTGGGCGCGCCACAGCTTCATCGAGGGCGACATCGTCGACCCGGCCACCTGCCGCCACGCCTGCGAGGGCGTGGACGTGGTGCTGCACCAGGCGGCGCTGGGCTCGGTGCCACGCTCGATCGACCACCCGCTGGCCACCCATGCCGCCAACGCCACGGGCTTTCTGAACATGCTGGTCGCGGCGCGCGACGCGCGGGCGCGCTTCGTCTACGCGGCAAGCAGTTCCACCTACGGCGACCATCCCGGCCTGCCCAAGGTCGAAGACGTGATCGGCCGGCCCCTGTCGCCCTACGCGGTGACCAAGGTCCTCAACGAGCTCTATGCCGCGGTGTTCTCTCGCACCTACGGCATGCACACGGTGGGCTTGCGCTACTTCAACGTGTTCGGACCGCGCCAGGATCCCAACGGCGCCTATGCGGCGGTGATTCCCCGCTGGGCCGCGGCCATGCTGCGCGGCGAGCCCTGCGTGATCAACGGCGATGGTCAGACCAGCCGCGACTTCTGCTTCGTGGCCAACGCGGTGCAGGCCAACCTGCTCGCCGCCACGACGGAACGCGCCGAGGCGCTCGACACGGTCTACAACGTGGCGGTGGGCGAGCGCACCACGCTCGTTCAGTTGCACGCCGCGCTGGCCGATGCTCTGGGCGCGGTGCGCCCCGGGCTCGAGGTGGCCGCGCCGCGCAAGGCAGACTTTCGCACCGGCGACGTGCGCCACTCGCTGGCCGACGTCAGCCGGGCGCGCACGCGCCTGGGCTACGAGCCTTCGCACAGCGTGCGCCAGGGCCTGGCCGAGGCAGCGCAGTGGTATGCGGCGCAGACGCCCGAGGCCGTGCGCGCCTGAGCGCTTGCGGCCGGAACAGCGGCGCATGAGCCGGCGGCCACTCGCGCAGGCATGATGCGGGCTCGACCCCTCGTGCGGAGACAAGACATGGCGACCGATCGGCAGCGACGCGCGACGCTCGAAGCGCTGGGTGCGGCCGCGGGGCTGGCGCTCGGCTGGCCTGCGTTGACGCGCGCGCAGACCGCGCCGCGCAGCATCGCGCGCGTGAAGGAGTCGCTGGTGGCGGTGGGCACGGTGCAAAAGCTGCGCGCGCCGCCCTTCGAGTTCTCGGGCACGGGCTTCGTGATCGGTGACGGCACGTTCGTGGCCACCAACGCGCACGTGCTCAGCGGTCCGGCCCAGGCGCAAGCCCAGGGTCCGCAGGCGCCCGCGGCAGCGGCGGCGAGCGAGCCCTCGGCCATCGCCGTGGTCCTGCCCTCGCGCGAGAGCCAGGCGCCGCAGGTGCGCGAGGCGCGCGCCGTGGCGGTGGACCCGGCGCACGATCTGGCCATCCTCAAGCTCGCCGGGCCGCCGCTGCCCGCCCTCACGCTGGCCGGCCCGGATCTGGTGGAGGAGGGCGAGTCGCTGCTGTTCAGCGGCTTTCCGCTGGGCACGGTGCTGGGTGTGTTCCCGGCCACGCATCGCGCCCTGGTGGCCGCGGTGACGCCGGTGGCGATTCCGCCGGCCAACGCGCGGCAACTCGACCCGCGCACCATCCGCCGCCTGCAGACCGGGCCCTTCCCGATCTACCAGCTCGACGCCACGGCCTACCCGGGCAACAGCGGCAGCCCCTTGTTCCTGCCCGACACCGGTGAGGTGGTGGGCGTGCTGAACATGGTGTTCGTGAAGGGGACCAAGGAGGCGGCCTTGTCGGCGCCCTCGGGGATCTCGTACGCGATTCCGGTGCGCTACCTGCGAGAGCTGCTCGCACAGGTGAAGTAGGGCATGCCGATCGAGGCCACCGACTGGCTGCGCCAGGCGGTCAAGACCCTGGTGCTGCCGCCCGGCGGCCCGCTGCTGCTTATCTTCTTGGGCCTGTGGCTCGCCCGGCGGCACGCGGCGGGGCGCTGGATGGCGGCCGCGGGCGCGCTGAGCCTGTGGTTGCTGTCGCTGCCGCTGGTGGCGGCCTGGCTGGCGGCGACGCTCTCGCCCACGCAGCCCGTGGATCTGGCCGCGGCGGGCAAGGCGCAGGCCATCGTGATCCTGGGCGGTGGCGTGCGGCGCGAGGCGGCCGAGTACGGTGGCGACACACTCGGCCGCCTGACGCTGGAGCGCACCCGTTACGGCGCGCGGCTTGCGAGGCAGACCGGGCTGCCGGTGCTGGTGACGGGGGGCTCGGTCAAGGGCGACACGCGGCCCGAGGCGCACCTGATGCGCGAGTCGCTGGAAGGCGAGTTCGGCGTGCCCGTGAAGTGGATCGAGGACCGCTCGCGCAACACGCACGAGAACGCGCTGCGCAGCGCCGAAGTGCTGCGCGCGGCCGGCGTGCAACGCGTGCTGGTGGTGGTGCACGGCTTCGACGTGCCGCGCGCCAAGGCCGAGTTCGCGGCCGCGGGGCTGGAGGTGATCGTGGCACCGACGCAGATCCCGCGCCTCGAAGGTCTGGTGGTGGGTGACTTCCTGCCCAGCGTCTCGGCGCTCGAAACTTCGTACTGGGCGCTGTACGAGCATCTGGCCCTGCTGGCGCGCTGAGCACGGCCGGGCCGGGCCCGCGTAGAGGCGGCTGGGGTTGGCCGATCCAAAGACGGTGGCGTTCTCGGGCGTGGCGTGGCGGGCGCGGTGCGGCTCGGCCGGGGGCGGATCCGGCCGATATACTGGAAATTCCAACAGTATCGCGGCACCGTGCCGCCTCGCCCGCCGTGGACAGCCTTGCCCCTTCGGTCCAAACCGTGCCCGCCGCCGCGCTGTGCCTCAACGAAGCCCAGCGCGCGGCCGCGGAGCGTCCGGTGGACGACGGTCCGCTGCTGATCGTGGCGGGCGCGGGCACCGGCAAGACGGCCACCCTGGCGCATCGCGTGGCGCACCTGGTGGCGCAGGGTGTGGAGCCCAGCGCCATCCTGCTGCTCACTTTCTCGCGCCGCGCTGCGGCCGAGATGAGCCGCCGAGTGGAGCGCTTGCTGCTCGAGCGCGGCGGACGCGGTGCCGCCGCGGCGGCGAGCCTGCTCACCTGGTCCGGCACCTTCCACGCGATCGGCGCGCGGCTGCTGCGCATGCATGCCGATGCGCTCGGCCTGAGCCCCGAGTTCACCATCGTCGACCGCGAGGATGCGGCCGATCTGCTGGCGATGGTGCGTCACGAGCAGGGCCTGGCCGCGCAGGAGCGGCGCTTCCCGCTCAAGGGCACTTGCCTGGCGATCTATTCGCGCGTGGTGAACACCGAGGCCTCGCTGCACGAGGTGCTGGTCGAGAGCTTCCCCTGGTGCGCGGCCTGGGAAGACGAACTGCGCCGCCTGTTCGGCGCGTTCGTGGCGGCCAAGCAGGCGGCCAACGTGCTCGACTACGACGATCTGCTGCTCTACTGGGCGCAGGCGCTGGCCGAACCCACGGTGGCGCGCGCGATGGGCGGGCGCTTCAGCCACGTGCTGGTGGACGAGTACCAGGACACCAACCGGCTGCAGGCGCGCATCCTGCAAGGCCTCAAGCCCGACGGCCGCGGGCTGGCCGTGGTGGGCGACGACGCCCAGGCGATCTACGCGTTTCGCGGCGCCACGGTGCGCAACATCCTCGAGTTCCCCGCGCAGTACTCGCCGCCGGCCACGGTGGTGAAGCTCGAGCAGAACTACCGCTCGACGCAGGCCATCCTCGCCGCCTCGAACGCGGTGATCGCGATGAGCCGCGAGCGCCACGAGAAGCAGCTGTGGTCGGCAGGGGCGGCGGGCTCGGCACCGCAACTGGTGCACGTGGCCGACGAGGTCGAAGAGGCGCGCTACATCGCCACGCGCGTGCTCGAGGACCGCGAGGCCGGCACGCCGCTCAAGCGCCAGGCCGTGCTGTTCCGCACCGCGCACCACAGCGCGCAACTCGAGCTGGAACTGGTCCGCCGCAACATTCCGTTCGTGAAGTACGGCGGGCTCAAGTTCCTCGAGGCCGCGCACATCAAGGACGTGCTCGCGGTGCTGCGCTGGGCCGAGAATCCGCGCGACCGCGTGGCGGGCTTCCGGGTGCTGCAACTGGTGCCGGGCGTGGGGCCGCGCACGGCGGCGCGCGTGCTCGAACAAGCGATCGGCAGCCTCCGGCTAGGTGAGGCGCTGGCCGCCGTGCTTGCACCGGCCGCGGCGCGCGAGGGCCTGGCGGCGCTGGCGGCCCTGATGCAGGGGCTCGAGGGCAGAGGTGCCTGGCCCGAAGACTTGAACCGCGTGCGCGCCTGGTACGAGCCGCACCTCGTGCGCCTGCACGAGGACGCCGCTGTGCGCTCGGCCGACCTCGCCCAACTGGCCCAGATGGCTGCCACCAGCGTCACGCGCAGCGCCTTTCTTACCGATCTGGCGCTCGATCCGCCCGAGGCCACGAGCGGCGAGGCGGGCGTGCCGCTGCTCGACGAGGATTACCTGATCCTCTCGACCATCCATTCGGCCAAGGGCCAGGAGTGGAACGCGGTCTACGTGCTCAAGTGCGTGGACGGATGCATCCCGTCCGACATGGCCACCGGCAATGCCGCCGAGATCGAGGAGGAGCGCCGCCTGCTGTACGTTGCCATGACCCGCGCGCGGCATCAGTTGCACCTCATGCTGCCGCAGCGCTTCTACGTGACTCAGCAAGCGGGCGGTGGCGACCGGTACGTCTACGGCAACCGCACGCGCTTCATCCCGGGGCAGTTGGACGGGTACTTCGAGAGTGTGGCTTGGCCGATGGCGTCTCCCGGCCCGGCGCAGGCCGCGCGGCCAGGTTTGGCCGTAGACCTGACCGCGCGCATGCGCGGCATGTGGGGTCCGGTCTAGCTCGAGGGCAGCGGGGCGCCGGCGGTCGTCTCGGAATTTCCAAGGGTCGTCGGCGCATCGGGTAGCGGGGAGCGCACATCGAGCGATGTCTTTGCGCCGTCGGAGGGTGGCGATGGCACGGCTCCGCCAGGTTGCGCGGTGGGGCCACCGACCGACACGGCGAGCGCGCTGGCTTCGTTGATGCCGTCGCTGCTGCCGCCGCAGGCGGCGAGCAGTGCGCTGGCGAGCAGCGTCAGG
>DAOTEJ010000084.1:0-10730 GCA_035454085.1 Burkholderiaceae bacterium
CCGAGCGCGCGGTGCGCCCCTGGCCCTACGCCGGGCGCACGGTGCGCGTGGCCGCCGGCCTGGAAGATCCGGCCGACCTGATCGACGACCTGGAGCAGGCCTTCGCGAAGCTGCGGGGCTAGTCAGCGCGGTTTGGGCGCGGCCCAGGGCGGCTCCGCGCCCGACAGTTCCGTGAGATAGGGCCGGTCGCGCACGCCTATGTAGTTCCGGGGCAGCACGATCACGCTGAGATCGGCGCGGCTGCACGACTGCGGATTGCTTGCATCGTTGGCCTTCTCGAGCAGCGGACCGCAGTCGACCATCGTGCTCTCGTCGACCTGGTTCCAGAAGCGTTCACAGCTGCTGGCCGACAAGAAGCGTGTCAGCGTGATCGACACGCGTTCGCCGCTGGGCACGCGCACGTTCTCGAGCGCCGGCATGTCGTAGAAGCTGACGTTGAGCGGCACGCGGCGCGGCGGTGGGGCCTCGCCATTTTTCACCGTCGACCCCGTCGGCATGATGAGGCTGACGCTGACCACGCCGGCTGCGCTGACATCTTCGACCAGGCCGCTGGCGCCCCCTGGCAGTCCGGGAAGAAACGCCGGCGTGATCGTGGCGGGGGATTGGGGCGAGTCGCACTTCTGCACGGTGAACTCGCTCGACGTGGCCTGGGCGCGGGCGATCAGCGATTCGGTCTGCCGGGTGGTGGCGCCGCGCGCCACGCGGCGCAACTGCTCGCGAAGGGCAAAGGCCTTTCGTTGGTCGGGCAGGGCTTCCTGCCCTTCGCGTCCCTCTGTGGCGATACGGCCCGAAAGCCGGCGGTCGATATCTTCGAACAGCGGTCGCACGTCGACGGACTCGAAGTTGCGTGCGAGCAGGTCGGACAGCACGATCTCCTGGCGCATGTCGTCCAGTTGCGCGTCGCTGAGCACTTGCTGGGTGGCCTTGGCGAGGAGTGCGCGCTCGCTCGACTCGAGGCGGGTCTTGAAATAGTTCTGAAAGAGCGTGTTGAACATCTGCGCGCGCAGGTTGGTGTCTGCCGACTCGCGCTGCGCCTGGAATTCCGCGAAGTAGCGACTGCGGGTCTGGCTGTCCTGGTAGAGATAGAAGACCCCGGCGACGGCCGCGCCGATGATCGAGATCGCCACCGTGCGCCAGACCTCGGCTTTGGTGGCGCGCAATCTCCATTTGCGTTCTTCCGCGGCGAGTGGATCGAGGTCGGCGTTCATGGGAGCCCGATCACTGCCGGCGGCAGACCACTTGATTGATGCCGTCGCGCACCGTCAAGCGCTCGGCGGCGCCGCCGCAACTCAGTTCGTGCGTTCCCGGCACGACGTTGCGGAACACGAAACGCCCCTCTGCGTCGGTTCTGACAGTGACCGCTCCCAGCCGGACTTCAGTTGTTGGCAGTGGTGCGCCCTTGGCGTCGATTGCGCGGCCGATCACCTCGGCGGCGTTGCAGACCACCGGAGCAAGCAGCAGCGCCAGGGCGGCGAGCGGTGGAAAGACGGTACGCAGACGGCTCATGGCAACTCTCCGATCCTGCGTCAGGGCAGTCAACCCAGCGTACGCCTTCGCCGTGGCACCGGCATGCCCCGCGCGAGGCCGGGGTACTCGCTGCGGGTCAGCGCCGAACGCGGCCCGTTCAGCCCACGCAGGACGGTCGATGTGCAGCGGCCCGGCGCGCCGGATCCTTGAACGAAGCCTGCCGCTCGACTCAGGCCCCGGCGCGGGGCTTCTGCTTGCGCTTGCCGGTGAGCTTGTCGAACAGCGCGTTGGGCAGCAGGCGCAGCAGCTTGGCCACCCAGCCCATCTGCCAGGGGATGACCACGTAGCTCTTGCCGGCGAGGATGGCGTCGGCGGCGGCGCGCGCGAAATCCGGCGCGTCCATCAGGAAGGGCATCTTGTAGGGGTTCTTGGCCGTGAGCGGCGTGCGGATGAAGCCGGGGTTCACGGTCAGCACCTGCACGCCCGCCTTCTTCATCTCGACGCGCAGGCTCTCGCAATAGGTGATCACCGCCGACTTGCTCGCGCAGTAGGCCTCGGAGCCCGGCAGGCCGCGGATGCCGGCCACGCTGCCGATGCCCACCAGGGTGCCGCGGCCGCGCGACTTCATGGGCGCGATGAAGGCGTGAAAGGTGCTGGCCATGGCGAACACGTTGGTGCGGAACACGCGCTCCATCTCGGCGAGGTCTGCGTAGTGCTCGGTCTTCACGCCCACCGAGATCCCCGCGTTGGCGATCACGATGTCGGCGCCGCCCACCGCCTTGTCGAAGGCGCGGCCGGCGGCGATCAGCGCGTCGCGGTCGGTCACGTCCACCGGATAGCTGTAGTGCTGGCCGGGCAGCTGCTCGATCAGCGCGTCGAGCACCTCCTGGCGGCGCGCCACGAGGCCAAGCGTGGCGCCGCGCGCCGCGAACTCGCGGGCGAGGGCCTCGCCGATGCCGCTGGATGCGCCCGTGATGAAGATCTTCATCGCCGCCTCAGGCAAGCCGGGCGCAGGCCGTGGCCGCGGCGTCTTGGTGGGGCTCGAGGATGCGGCGCTCGGACGCGGGCGTGGTCGGAAGGATCATGGGGCGGGAGGGTCGGGCAGCTCGTGCGGCCAGTCTAGCGCCGCGACGGCTTGCGGCGCGGCGCACCGTGGCGACGCCCCACGGGCCGCGTGCAGCCGCGGGCGCAGGTGCAGGTGCAGGTGCAGACGCAGGTGCAGGTGCAGGTGCGGTCAGCCCCGGTCCGGCACGTGCACCAGGAACTCGGGCATGTCGGGCAGGCCGTCGATGAACACGCCCTTCTTGGTGCCGTCCAGGCCGAAGCGGCGCACGCGCTGGTGCAGGCGCTCGGCGACGTAGAGGTCGCCGTCGGGGCCGATGGCGAAGCCCGAGGGAGCCTGCAGCCTGCCGTCGACGATGGTGCGCGGCTTGATCTTGCCGGCAGGCGGCGCATCGCCCAGGGTGTAGGCGAGGATGCTGCCGCTGCCCGCGGCGCCGATGTAGAGCGTGCCTTCGTGCAGGGCAAGGTGCACGGGCTTTTTCATGCGCTTGCTCTTGATGCGCGCCACCAGCCGCCCGGTGGCCAGCTCGAACACCTTGACCGCGTCGCCGGCCTCGTCGGCCACGTAGAGGTGACCGCGGACCGCGACGATGCCGCGCACCGAGTGGCGCGGCTTGCCGTGCACGTCGAGCACGACCTCGAGGCCCTGGGGCGGCGGCACATCGACGGGCTGGTGGCGGCGCACGTCGGGCAGGCGGCCGTGCGAGGACGCGACCACCGTGCCGGGCAGGAAGTCCGCGTCGGGGAACTGGCTGCGCAGGTGCGGGGCGATCTCGAGGTGCCGGCGCGAGGACGGGTCGATCGCGATCACCGTGTTGGTGTCCTGGTTCGAGATGTAGAGCCGGCCGTCGTCGCCGAGCTCCACGTCGAAGGGATGCACCAGCGCCGGCGCCTGGCGCGAGGTGAGCAGCATGCCCACGTAGCCGAAGCCACCCTGTTTGTCGCGGCGGTAGTGCGCGACGTGGCTGTCCTTGCGCCACGCGTTGGCGATGAACAGATCCTTGCCCACCAGCGCGAAGCCGCGGGCGATGTGCAGCGGCCGCGCCTTGGGCGAGGGGTCGAGCAGCAGCGGATGCTGGGTGCGGGGACGGCCGTCGTCCTCGAACACGCCGATGTTCTCCAGTCCGCTGCGCCCTTCTCCGCGATAGCTGATCCACCACATGGCGGCTACTCCTTGGCCTTGGCGTCGTCGTGCTTGACCGGGGCGCGGCGGTCGTAGTCGGCCTGCATGCGCTTGAGTTGCATGATCCCGTACCACACGCAGCCCGCCATCAGCAGCACGAGCGCGCTGCCGCACATGCGCTGCACGGTGAAGTCGCCGAGGCGGCCGCCGATCGTGGCTCCGAGGATCAGCGCCAGGATGGCGAGGTTGACCGCCACGTTGGCCAGGCGCGGCAGCACGTAGTGCAGGGTGCCGAACCCGGCGAGCTGGTAGATCATGAACGGCAGGATGGCCACCGCCGGCAGCAGCTCCGAGGGGCCGAGCGCCGCGTCCATCGCGCCGGGGGCGCGGGCGTGCAGCAGGGTGCTGTTGGCCAGTTCGTGGAACAGCGCGGGCACGGCGGCCAGCAGCGGCACCGCGCCCAGCAGCTCGAGCACCAGCGCGCCGCTCCAGGTGCCGTTGCGCGAGGCCACGTCGGCGCCCATGCCCTCGGACTGCGTCCCGATGAACAGCCCCGCCACCACGGCGGCGGCGCTGGCGAGCATGAGCAACTCGATGGTGATGCCAAAGCCGGTGGGCTCGCCCGCCTTGAGCAGCAGCAGCGCCAGGAAGCCCGGGGTGTAGAACATGACCCGCACCAGCCTGGCCCAGACGCGCGCATCGCGCTCCGGGGGAAGGATGGGCAGCGGCTGGCCGTCGGTGCCTACGGTGGCGCGTTCCTTGGACATTCCGGTTGACTCCGTGGGGGCAGGGCGCGGCCGTGGCCGCGGCTCAGGACGCCGGCGCGGCGGGCCCTTGCGCCGGGGGAAGGCGGCGGAACACCACCGGGTACTTCTGCTGCGCCACCGCCTGGTAGTAGACGCCGCGCAAGGTGTCGGTGGCCGGGTCGAGCACGAGCTGGTAGGTGGAACCGTCGTAGCCCCCCGCGCGCAACTCGAAGTCGAGCCGGATCACGCCGGCGTCGCTGCGGGCCACGGCCTTGGCAAAGGGCAGCGGCTTGGGGTTGGCGTACGAGGCCTCGAGCTTGCCGCTGGAGTCGATCGCGCGGATCTGGATGGCGTACTGCCCGTCGGTGCGCACCCAGGTGCCCTTGATGGCATCGAGCGCGACCGCCGCACCGGTGGCTGCCGCTGGCGCAGCGGGCGAGGGCTGCGCCGCGACGGGGCCGGCGCCGAGCAGCAGCGCCAGGCACAGAGCAAGGGCGGGAAGCGGGGAGCAGGCAGACAGGGAACTGGGCATGGATGCGCGGGCGGCAGGTGCGCCCGCAAGAGCGAGCAAGACGGAGGTTGCGACCGCCCGAGTCTAGGCTGCGGTGCGGCGGGTGCCTACCTCGCGGCTGCGGTCTGGCCGGAAAAGGCGCGGGGCGCCGTGGCGCCCCTGCGGACGGCCCCCACGAGCGGGGGCCATGGGATCGAGCCGGCGCCTGCGGCCGGCCCGGCCCTTACTTCTTGCGCGCCGCGCGCTCCTGGGCGATCAGGTAGTCCATCACCTGGGTGGCGCCTTCACGCGTGCCCACCATCGAGGGCGCGGTGACGTACTTGCCGGCCACGGCGTTGGCCGGCGTGCCGTCGATCTTGTAGGCGCGCCACACCTGGCTGGCGCGGTTGGCCTTGCTGTTGACACCGAACGAGTTGAAGGCGTCGTTCCACTGCTTCTTGTCGATGCCGTTGGCGGCCATGAAGTCGGCGAGCACCTCGGGCTTGTCGAAGCGCATGCGCTGGTTGATCACGGCGTCGAACACCTTGTCGTGCATCGCGTCGAGCTTGCCCAGGGCCTCGAGCGTGTAATAGATCTTGGCGTAGGGCGTGCCGCGCTCGTCGAAGGCCACGGGTACGAGCTTGAGCTCGACGTCGGCCGGCAGGGTCTTCTTCCAGGCCTTCATCACCGGCTCGTAGCTCATGCAGTGCGGGCAGGTGTAGGCGAAGAACTCGAGCACCTCGATCTTGGCGGGATTGTCGGTGGGCTGGGGCGGCTGCACCGGGCGGTAGTCCTTGCCCGCCACGGGGGTGCGGGGCTGGGCCACGGCGAGCACGGGCACGAGCAGGGCGGCAAGCAGCAGCTCGCGGCGGAACAGGTTCTTGATCATGGCGGGTGGTGAGTGAGGAAGAGTGGCGGGATTGTCGCTCCGGCAGGCGGGCCGCGCCGCGCGGGAAAACGCGCAGCGCCGGGCGCCTAGCGGATGCGCACGAGCTGCGAATCGATCGCGTTGTCGGCGAGCGCCTTGCGCACGCGGTTGATCTCGTCGAGCGAGCCGTAGGGCCCGAGGCGCACCCGGTAGAGCGTGGTGCCGCCCTCCTCGCGCGGGAAGACCTTGGCGTCCAGACCGAGCAGCGCCAGGCGGGCGCGCATCGCATCGGCGTCCTCGGCGGTCTTGAACGCTCCGGCCTGCAGCAGGAAGCGCGAGCCCTCGTCGAGGGCGGCCTGCGTCTTGGCGTCGACCGGGCTGAGGGTCTTGGCCGGCTCGGGCGGCGGCAGCGCCGAGGCGGGCGCGCTGGCCACGGGCGGCACCGTGGAGGGCGCCGCGGAGGAGGCCGGCGCGGTTGGCGCCTGCGACTGCAAGGGGCGGTTGGGGTCGGGCAGCTTGCCGCCGGCGCCGGGGTTGACGTTCTCGGTGGCCGGCTTGACCTTGTTGACGAACGGGATCGGCGCGTTGGTGATGTACAGCGCGACCGCCACCGCCCCGCCCAGGCCAACGAGCAGGCCGAAGATGAAGCCCAGGAGGGTGCCGCCGTGTTGCTTGCCTTGCATCGGAATCCTTCGCGGGTCCGGCCCGCTGCTACATGCGCTCGGGCGCGCTCACGCCCAGCAGGTCCAGGCCGTTGCGCAGCACCTGGCGGGTGGCGAGCAGGAGCGCCAGCCGCGCATTGCGCAGCGCCGCCTCGTCGACCAGGACCCGTTCGGCATTGTAAAAGGCGTGGAAGTCGGCCGCGAGGTCCTTGAGGTAGAAGGCCAGGGTGTGCGGCGCGAGTTCGGCGGCGGCCTGCGCGAGCACCTCGGGGTACTGCGCCAGGCGCGCCATCAGCGCGAGCTCGCGCGGCGCGGTCAGGGGGCCCAGGTCAATGCTCGCCGCGGCTGCCTGCGCGGGCACGGCAAAGCCTTTCTCGGCCGCCTGGGCGAGCACCGAGCTGATGCGCGCGTGCGCGTATTGCAGGTAGTAGACCGGGTTCTCGTCGCTCTGGCTGCGTGCCAGATCGACGTCGAAGACGAACTCCGCGTCGGCCTTGCGGCTCACCAGGAAGAAGCGGGTGGCGTCACGGCCCACCCAGTCGATCAGGTCGCGCAGCGTCACGAAGGTGCCGGCGCGCTTGCTCATCTTCACGTCCTCACCGCCCTGCGTGACGCGCAGCATCTTGTGCAGCAGGTAGTCGGGGTAGCCGTGCGGGATGGCCACGCCCAGCGCCTTGCCCGCCGCCTGCAGTCCGGCGCGCACGCGGGCCACGGTGCCGTGGTGGTCGCTGCCCTGGATGTTGATGGCCTTGACGAAGCCGCGCTGGAACTTGGTGACGTGGTAGGCGACGTCGGGCACGAAGTAGGTGTAGCCGCCGTCGGACTTGCGCATCACGCGGTCCTTGTCGTCGACCGTGCCGTGGCCCAGGTCCTTGAACTCGGTGGTCCTGAGCCACAAGGCGCCCTCGGCCTCGTAGGTCATGCCCGAGTCGATCATCGCCTGCACGGCCGCCTCGACCTTGCCGTCGGAGTAAAGCGAGCTTTCAAGGTAGAAGTTGTCGAAGCTCACCCCCAGCGCCGCGAGGTCGCCGTCCTGCTCGTGGCGCAGGTAGGCCACGGCAAAGGCGCGGATCGCGTCCAGGTCCTCGGCGTCGCCCTTGCCCTGCACCGGGGCGCCGTCGCGCGCGGCCACGGTCTGCTTGTCGAGGTAGTCGCGCGCGATCTCGGCGATGTAGTCGCCGCGGTAGCCGGCCTCGGGAAACTCGATGTCCTGGCCCAGCAGTTGCCTGGCGCGCGCCTGCACCGAGACCGCCAGGTTGTGGATCTGCACGCCCGCGTCGTTGTAGTAGAACTCGCGCGTCACGGCCCAGCCCTGGGTGGCCATCAGGCGCGCGATCGCATCGCCCAGCGCCGCCTGGCGCGCATGGCCCAGGTGCAGCGGGCCGGTGGGGTTGGCCGAGACGAACTCGATCATCACCCGCTCGCCCGCGTGGGTGGCCGAGGTGCCAAAGCACTCGCGGCTGCGCAGCACCTCGCGCACGACCTGCTGCTTGGCCGCCGGGGCGACGCGCAGGTTGATGAAGCCGGGGCCGGCGACCTCGGCCGACTCGATCAGGCCCGCCGCGGCCGGGTTGACGCGCAGCGCGTCCACGATCGCCGTGGCCACCTCGCGCGGATTCTTCCTGAGGGCCTTGGCCGACTGCAGCGCGACGTTGCAGGCGAGGTCGCCATGCTCGGCCACCTTGGGCCGTTCGAGCACCACGGGCACGGCGGGCGCGCCCAGGCCGGCGAGGGCCTGCTCGATGAGGGCGACGATCTTCTGCTGGTGTTCGGCGAGCATGGTGGGCCACGGGGACGCAAGAGGCGGCGATCTTACCGGTCGCGCACCGCGCGCTTTGGGTCGCCTCGTCTGGCGCGGTCCCGGGCGCAGGCCAACAATGGATGAATCGACAGAGGAGGTGATATGAGCTTGCGACTCGCGGTGGCCCTGGCATGCGGACTGGTTCTTCCTGCGGCGCTCGCGCAGACCAAGGCGCCGCAGCAGGTGGTCAAGCCGCCGGTGGCCCAGGCGTGGATCGACGTGGCCACCTTCGCGGGCATGGGCATGCCCGCGGGCGGCGGCGCTCCCGGCATGGGCGCGATGATGGGCAACCTGTTCGGCGGGGGCCCGGGAGCGAGGAACAGCTTCGGCAACACCCAGGCCATGTCGCCGGGCCGCTGGGTGGACGTGACGCTGGCCACCAGCCGCAATCCGGCGCTCGCCGAGGGCGTGCAGCTCGTGCCGGCCGGCACCGGGCTCGCCCCGCAGCTCACGCTGCTCGCACCGCCGCAGGCCAAGCCCGCCGTCCCCGACGACGAGCGCGTGATCGAGCAGGACTACGAGCGCCCCAAGGGCAAGCTGTATCTGTACTGGGGCTGCGGCGACAACGTGCGCGCCGGCCAGCCGCGCGTGCTCGACATGGCCACGGCCAACCCCGCGGCCTACGCCCAGTTCTTCGTGGCCCGGCGTGCCACGCAGCGCGGCGCGCACTCGGCCGCCGGCCGCCCCCTGTGGCCCAACGAGCGCGACGCGCGCATGGTGCCCGCCAACGCCTCGCTGGTGGGCGAGCACAGCTTCACCGGCCAGGGCGTGCCCGAGGGCTTCAAGATCGGCATTCCCGCGCCGCAGGACCTCATGCCGCCGATCGAGCTCAAGCAGGCACAGGCCGGCGGGGTCACCACGCTCGAGTGGCGCGCCGTGCCGCACGCGCGTGCCTATTTCATCGCCGCCATGGGCGCCAAGAGCATGGACAGCGCCAATCCCGAGATGGTCTTCTGGACCTCGAGCGAGCTGCCCGAGACCGGCATGGGCCTGATCGACTACCAGACCAATGCGGCGGTCGATCGCTGGCTCAAGGAGAAAGTCCTGCTCGAGCCCGCCGTGACCCGCTGCGCGGTGCCCAAGGGCATCTTCCCCGAGGGCGGGGGCGCGATGCTGCGCATGATCGCCTACGGCTCCGAACTCAACCTTGCCCACCCGCCGCGGCCCGCCGATCCCAAGCAGGCCTGGGAGCCGCAGTGGGCAGCCAAGGTGCGCGTCAAGAGCGTGGCCAACGCGATGCTGGGCATGGACATGCCGGCGATGATGGGTGCGCCCGCCGACACGCAGACCCCGGCGCAGCGCGAGACGCCGCAGCAACCCAAGACCGAGCCCACCCTGCCCGATGCGGTGAACATCCTGCGCGGCATCCTGGGCCGCTGAGGGCGCACGGGGCCCCGGCGCGGCGCGAACCGGGCCCTGCTAGCCTGCCGCCATGCGCAGCGAACTCGACCATCTGGTGGTGGCGGCGCGCACCCTGGACGAAGGCGTGCGCTGGGTCGAGGCGCGCCTGGGCGTGATGCCGCAAGCGGGCGGGCAGCACGTGACGATGGGCACGCACAACGCCTTGCTCAAGCTCGGGCCGCGCGTCTACCTGGAAGTGATCGCCGTCGATCCGACGCTGCCGGCGCCGGCACGGCCGCGCTGGTTCGGGCTCGACGAGCCGGCCACACAGGCGCGGCTGGCGCGCTCGCCCGCGCTGATCCACTGGGTCGTGCGCTGCGATGAACTCGATGCGGCGGTTGCCGCCCTGCCCGAGGCGGGGAGCCTGCTCGCGCTGTCGCGCGGGGCCTTTCGCTGGCGCATCGCGGTGCCGCCTGACGGCAGCCTTCCGTGGGAGGGCATGCTGCCCACGCTGATCGACTGGGTGCCGGGCGAGGGCGGCGCGGTGCGTCATCCTTGCGACGCGCTGCCCGACGCGGGATGCGCGCTGCTCTCGCTTCAGGTCAGTCACCCCGCGGCGGACCTGGGCACCGCGGGACTGGTCGATCAGCTTCGCCGCCTGCGGCTCACCGGCCCGGTGGAGCTGCTCAATGGTCCCGCGGGGCTCGCGGCGCGCATCGCCGCGCCGCGCGGCGAGGTCGTGCTCGACTGAGCCTCAGGCAAACCCGCGTTCGCTCGCGTGGCGCGCAGGCAGCGGCTATCGTGCGGCGTCGCTTCGGATTGGGTCCGAATTCATGCACCTGCACCTGTCTCACGCCGCCGCCCTACTCGCCCTCCTGATTGCCAGCCTCGCCGCCCCCATGAGCCTTGCCCAGCCCTTCGCCCCAGCCACCGCGCCCGCCGCGGACATGAAGCCGCACGACATCTCGGGCCCGGCCGGGGTGCGCGTGGACGAGTACTACTGGATGCGTGACGACGATCCCAAGGCCAAGCGGCCCGAGATCATCGAGCACCTGAAGGCCGAGAACGCCTACACCGAGGCGGTGATGGCGCCGCTCGAGCCCCTGCGCAAGGCGCTGGTGGCCGAGATGCGCGCGCGCATCAAGGAGGACGACAGTTCGGTGCCGGTGT
>DAOTEJ010000085.1:0-10487 GCA_035454085.1 Burkholderiaceae bacterium
TCCGTGTAGCCAAAGCGGCTGAAGTCGCGCACGCGCATGGGGTAGAGCACGCCGTCCAGGTGGTCGCACTCGTGCTGCACCACGCGGGCGTGAAAGCCCTGGGCTTCGCGCTCGATCCAGCCGCCCTGCGGGTCGCGGCCGCGGTAGTGCAGGCGGGTGTGGCGCGCCACCACGCCGCGCAGGCCGGGCACCGACAGGCAGCCCTCCCAGCCCTCTTCCAGCTCGTCGCCCAGGGGCGTGAGCTCGGGGTTGAGCAGGATGGTCTGGGGCACGGCGGGCGCCTCGGGGTAGCGCGCGGCGCGCTCGAAGCCAAAGATCACCAGGCGCAGGTTCACGCCGATCTGCGGCGCGGCCAGGCCCACGCCGCCCGCGGCCTCCATGGTCTCGAACATGTCGGCAATCAGGCGCGTGAGCTCGGGCGTGCCGAACTCGGTGACGGGCTCGGCCACGCGCAGCAGGCGCGCATCGCCCATGCGCAGGATGGGGTGGATCATGCGGCCTCCGGCTGCACCGCCGCGGCCAGCACGCGCACGGCGCGCGTCACGGCGCTCTTCATCACGGCTTCAAGGTCTTCGAGGCGGATGGCCTCGCGGCTGTCGCCCAGGCCGGCGGCGTGGTTCACCACCACGGCCAGCGCGGCGTAGGCCAGCCCCGCCTCGCGCGCCAGCGCGGCCTCGGGCATGCCGGTCATGCCCACCAGCTCGCCGCCGTCGCGGCGGATGCGGGCAATCTCGGCCGCGGTCTCGAGCCTCGGGCCCTGGGTGCAGGCGTACACCCCGCCGTCGTGCACCGCCTCGCCCGCCTGCTTCGCGGCGGCCAGCAGGCGCGCGCGCAGCGCGGCCGAGTACGGCCAGGTGAAGTCCACGTGCGTCACCGGCGCCTCGCTGCCCTCGAAGAAGGTGGCCTTGCGCCCGTGGGTGTAGTCGATGATCTGGTCGGGCACGGCCAGCACGCCGGGCCCGAACTGCTCGCGCACCCCGCCCACCGTGGCCACCGCCAGCACGCCCTGCACTTCAAGGTTCTTCAGCGCCCAGATGTTGGCGCGGTAGTTGATCTCGTGCGGGGCAATCGTGTGGCCGTAGCCGTGGCGCGCCAGGAACACCACCTCGGCCCCGCCCAGGGTGCCAAAGGTCAGCGCGCCCGAGGGCTCGCCGTAAGGCGTGCGCATCACCTGCCGCCGCGTGCGCTCCAGCGCCGCCAGCTTGGCCAGGCCGCTGCCCCCGATGATTGCGTACATCAGTTGTCTCCGGTGAGCGCGCGCAGGCCGGCTTCGTCGATCACCGTCACGCCCAGGCTGCGCGCCTTCTCTAGCTTGGAGCCGGCTTCCGCGCCGGCCACCACAAAGTGGGTCTTCTTCGACACCGAGCCGCTCACCTTGCCGCCGGCGGCCTCGATCAGCGCGCTGGCCTCGTCGCGCGACAAGCTGGGCAGCGTGCCGGTGAGCACCAGCGTCATGCCCGCCAGCGGGCCGGCGGCGCGCTCGGTGCGCGCCTCGCTCCAGTGCACGCCCTCGGCGCGCAGCGCGGCAATCACCTCGCGGTTGTGCGGCTCGGCAAAGAAGGCGGCAATCGACTCCGCCACCACCGGGCCCACGTCGCGCACCTCGAGCAGACCCTGCACGTCGGCGGCGATCAGCGCCTCGAGCGAGCCAAAGTGCCGCGCCAGGTCGCGCGCGGTGGCCTCGCCCACGTGGCGGATGCCCAGCGCGTACACAAAGCGCGCGAGCTGCGTGCTGCGTGCGCGGGCCAAGGCGGCCACCAGATTCTCGGCGGACTTCTGGCCCATGCGCTCCAGGCCGGCCAGGGTGTCGGCGTTCAGGCGGAACAGATCGGCCGGGGTGTGCACCAGGCCCGCGTCCACCAGTTGCTCGACCAGCTTGTCGCCCAGGCCTTCGATGTCCAGCGCGCGGCGGCCGGCAAAGTGCAGCAGGGCCTGCTTGCGCTGCGCGGGGCAGTACAGGCCGCCGGTGCAGCGGGTGTCCTTCTCGCCCTCGTCGCGCACCGCGGCCGAGCCGCACACCGGGCAGTGCGCCGGCATCACGAAGGCGCGCGCCTCGGGCGGCCGGCGCTCGGGCAGCACGCCCACGATCTCGGGGATCACGTCGCCGGCGCGGCGCACGGTCACGGTGTCGCCGATCATCAGGCCCAGCTGCGCGATGAAGTCCTCGTTGTGCAGCGTGGCGTTGCTCACCGTCACCCCGCCCACGAACACCGGCGCCAGCCGCGCCACGGGCGTGAGCTTGCCGGTGCGGCCCACCTGCACCTCGATGTCCTGCACCGTGGTGAGCATCTCTTGCGCGGGGTACTTGTGCGCCACGGCCCAGCGCGGCTCGCGCGACACGAAGCCCAGGCGCCGCTGCCGGTCAAACGAATTGACCTTGTAGACCACGCCGTCTATGTCGAAGGGCAGCGCGTCGCGCTCGGCCGCCACGCGGGCGTGGAACTCGCGCAGGCCCGCCGCGCCCTGCACCGTCGCGCGGTGGTCCGACACCGCCACGCCCATGGCGGCCAGCGCGTCGAGCGTGGCGCTGTGGGAGGCGGGCAGCGCCCAGCCCTGCACCTCGCCCAGGCCGTAGGCGTAGAAGCTCAGCGGCCGCTGCGCGGTGATGCCCGGGTCGAGCTGGCGCAGGAAGCCCGAGGCCGCGTTGCGCGGATTGACGTAGATCTTCTCGCCCGCGGCGCGCTGGCGCTCGTTCAGGCGCTCGAAGTCGGCGCGGCGCATGAAGACCTCGCCGCGCACTTCCAGCACGGGCGGCGCGGGATCGAGTTGCAGCCGCAGCGGGATGGCGCGGATGGTGCGCACGTTGGGGGTCACGTCCTCGCCCACCTCGCCGTCGCCGCGCGTGGCCGCCTGCACGAGCACGCCGTGCTCGTAGCGCAGGTTCAGCGCCAGGCCGTCGAACTTGAGCTCGGCGGCGTATTCGACGGGCGCGTCCTCGGGCGTGAGCTCGAGCTCGCGGCGGATGCGCGCGTCGAAGGCGTCGGCCCCGGCGGGGCTGGCGTCGGTCTCGGTGCGGATCGAGAGCATGGGCACGGCGTGCCGCACCTTGGGCAGGTCGGCGCGCGGCGCGCCGCCCACGCGCTGGGTGGGCGAGTCGGGGGTGCGCAGCTCGGGGTGCGCGGCCTCGAGCGCCGCGAGCTCGGCGAACAGGCGGTCGTACTCGGCGTCGGGCAGGCGGGGCGCGGCCAGCACGTAGTACTCGTGGTCGGCGCGGGCAATGGCGCCGCGCAGCTCGGCCGCGCGCGCGGCGGCGCCGGCCGGCGCGCTCACGCCTGCACCACGAAGAGGCGCAGCGCGCGCGCGCTGCCCGGCTCGATCTCCACGTCGTGCATCTGCTGGTAGAGCTGGCCGAGCTGCTCGTTGATGGCCACCGCCGCGGTGCTCGCCAGCGGCCGGCCGCTCTCGTCGACGATCTGCGCGCCCAGCCGCGCGGCCAGGTCGCGCGCGGTGTTGAACAGCAGCTCGAGCGGCTGCGCGGCCACCGGCGCCACGGGCACGTCGAGCGCCAGCATGGCGATGTCCGACAGCGGCGCCTGGGTGGCCAGCGTGAGCACCGGGCGGCCGTCGGCATCGCGCCACAGCCAGCGCTCGGGGCCCACGGGCGCAAAGCCCGTGCCCTGCGCCGCCGCCGCCACCGCCTCGACGCTGAACGGCGCGCCGCTGGAGCGCAGGCGCAGCGACAGGCGCACGTCGAAGCGCGCCACGCGCGAGTCCAGGTCGTTGGCCTGGGCGAGCAGGTCGGGCACGTCGGGCGGCTCGAACTCGGCATCGAGCTCGAGCGCGATGTGCTGGGCGGCGGTGACGAAGCGCGAGGCGTCGATCTCGGTGATCGCGCCGCGCCGGTCGGCCAGTTGCAGCGCGATCAGCAGCTCGGTGTAGAAGCCGAAGCGGTCGGGCGCGCACCACTGCTGAGTGCGTCCGTCCCAGACCGCCAGATGGGTGGGCAGCGGCAGGTCCAGGCGCTGCAGGTGGTTGGCCGCCGCGAGCGCCGCGACCCCGTCCACCGGGCGCGTGCAGCGCAGCTCAAGGGCGTAGTCGATCAGCGGATCCTCCACCCAGTCGCCCGCCTTGACCGGCGCGGCGTGGTCGGCGCCGCTGGCGAAGTCGGCGCCGGGCGCGTCGGGCAGCGGGCCCAGGCGCGGCTCGATGCGCTGGCCCGGCACCGCCGACTGGCCCGCATCGCCGCCGTCGGGCGCGACGGGCGCGCGGCCGGCAACGGGATCGAGCCGCACATCGCCCAGATCCGCCCCCAGGCTCTGCGCCCGGCGGCGGGCGGCACGTTCGTCCCACTTGCCCTTGAGGAACAGCCCCAGCAGGAGCGCCCCGGCCAGGGCCGCCAGCGCGATCTGGAGCTCGCTCATGGCGCGGCGCCCTAGGCGGCCTCGGCCACCAGGCGGGTGGCCGCCTCGATGTCCACCGCCACGATGCGCGAGACGCCCTGCTCCTGCATGGTCACGCCCACCAGTTGCTGGGCGAGCTCCATGGCGATCTTGTTGTGCGTGATGAACAGGAACTGGGTCGAGTCCGACATCGACTCCACCAGCGCGCAGAAGCGCTCGGTGTTGGCGTCGTCGAGCGGCGCGTCGACCTCGTCGAGCAGGCAGAACGGCGCCGGGTTGAGCTTGAACATGGCAAACACCAGCGCGGTGGCGGTGAGCGCCTTCTCGCCGCCCGACAGCAGGTGAATCGTGCTGTTGCGCTTGCCGGGCGGCTGGGCCATGACCTGCACGCCGGCGTCGAGGATCTCTTCGCCGGTCATGATGAGCCGCGCCTCGCCGCCGCCGAAGAGCTTGGGGAACATCTCGCCGAACTGGGCGTTGACCTGGTCGAAGGTGGCCTGCAGCAGGTCGCGGGTCTCGCGGTCGATCTTGCGGATCGCGTCCTCGAGCGTGTCGATCGCCGACCTGAGGTCGGTGGACTGCGCCTCGAGGAAGCCCTTGCGCTCCTGCGCGCTGGCAAGCTCGTCGAGCGCGGCGAGGTTCACCGCGCCGAGCGCGGCGATCTCGTTGGCCAGGCGGGTGATCTCGCCCTGGAGGTTCGCGGCGCGCGGCTTCTCGGCGGCGTGGCGCTCGGCGAGCGCGGCCTCGTCGACCTGCGCCTGCGCGAGCTGCTCGGCAAACTGCTCGGCGGCCAGGCGCGCGGCCTGCTCCTTGAGTTGCAGCTCGGTGATGCGGTCGCGCAGCGGCTGCTGCTCACGCTCCAGGCCGAGGCGGCGCTCGTCCTGCGCACGCAGCTGGGCGGCGAGCTCGTCCATGCGGGTGCGGGCCTCGCGCAGGCGCTCCTCGGCCTCGGTGCGGCCGCCGAGCAGGCCGTCAAGGCCGGCGCGCGCGGCAGAGTCGTCGAGCTGCGCCAGCTGCGCGGCGGCGGACTCGACGTCGATCTCGATGCGCGCCGCGTCGTCGGTGGCGCTGGCCGCGGCCTGGCGCACGTCGCGCTCGCGCTCGCGGTTGGCGGCAAGCGTGAAGCCGATCTGCTGATGTTCGGTCTCGAGCCGGCGCTGCTCGTCGCGCGCCGCGCGCAGGGCGGCATCGGCCTGCTCGTAGGCAAGCTGCGCATCCTCGGCGCGCTGCTGGGCGGTGGCGAGTTCCTCGTCCAGGCTCTGGAAGCGGGCCTCGGCCTCCTCGCGCGCAGCGCGCAGCTCTTCGTCGTGCGCGCCGATCTCGGCCAGTTCGCCCTCGATCTGGCCGCTGCGGTGGCGGTGGCGCTCGATCACCTCGGCCAGGCGCACGGCCTCGATCTGCACGCCGTGCAGCGCGGTGCGCAGGCGCTCGACCTCGCGGCGGTGCCCGCCCAGCCCGTCCTGCACGAGGCGCACGGCGCTCTCGGCGCGCGCGGCGGCGGCCAGGGCCTCGTCGGCGATCAGGCGCTGGGCACGCAGCTCGCGCTCGAGGTTCTCGATTTCCTGGCGGCGCGCCAGCATGCCGGCCTTGGCGTCGTCGGCCGCGTAAAAACGCACGCCGTGACGGCTGACGCGGTGACCGGCCTTGACGATGAAGCTCGCGCCCGCGGGCAGCTCGGTGCGCGCAGCGAGTGCCGCGCCGAGGTTATCGGCCACGTAGACGCCGGCCAGCCAGTCGCCCACCACGGCGGCGAGCGCGGCTTCGCCGCCGCGCACGAACTCACCCAGCGGGCGGGCTGCGGCCAGCGGTGCGGTCTCGCGCGGCACCGCGCCGGCGGGGCTGAAGAAGGCCACGCGGGCCGGGGGCGCATTGCCGGCAAAGCCGGCGACCATGTCGAGCCGGCCGACTTCCAGCGCCTCGAGGCGCTCGCGCAGCACGGCCTCGACGGCGGTCTCCCAGCCGGGCTCGACGGCGAGCCGCTTGAACAGGCGCGGCAGGCTCTCCAGGCCCTGGGCCTTGAGCCAGGGGTCGAGCTTGTCGTTGGCCTCGACGTTGGCCTGCAACTGGCGCAGCGCGGCCAGGCGCGCCTCGATGCGGGTGAGCGACTCGGACTCGCGCAGGCGCGCGTCCTGCGCGGTCTGGCGTTCCTCGGCCAGGCGTGCGGCCTGCTCCTCGGCCTCGGCCTGAGTCTGTTCCTGCGCGGCGAGCGACTCGCGCAGCGCGGCGAGCTGCTCTTCCAGCCCGCGATGCCGCTCTTCGTCGGGCGCGCCCATCTGGCCGCGCTCCTGGGCGAGGCGCTCGCGCCGCTGCGTCAGCGCGGCCAGCTGGCGGTCGAGCGAACGGCTCTCGGCGGCCACCGCCTCGATTGCGTTCTCGGCCGTCACCGCGGCGCCGCGGGCGGTGCTCATCGCGTCGCGCGCGGCGGCGTAGGCGTCCTCGCGCGCCGGCAGCGTGGCCTCGTGGTCGGCGGCGCGCGCCTGCGCCTCGGTCAGGCGCAGCTCGCCCTCGCCGATCGCCTGCACCAGGGCCTGGGCACGCTCGCCGAGCTCGGCGTGCTCGGCCAGGCGGCGCTCGCGCGTGGCGCGCAAGGCTTCGATCTGGCCCGCCAGCCGCGTGCGGCCGTCGAGGATCAGGCGGATCTCGGACTCGAGCTTGCCGATCTCGGCGTTGACCTCGTAGAGCCGGCCCTGGGCCTCGTGCACCGCGTCGGAACTGGCGTAGTGCGCGGCGCGCACTTCTTCGAGCTGGCGCTCGGTGGCGCGCAGCTCGGCGGTGTGGCCTTCGAGGGCATTGACCGCGGCGGCCGCATCGGCGGCCACCTTGTCGCGCTCGGCCTGGGCGTCGTGGCGGCGCGTGAACCACAGCAGGTGCTGCTGAGCGTCGTGGCGCACCTGCAGCTCGCGATAGCGTCCGGCGACCTCGGCCTGCTGGGCGAGCTTGGAGGTCTGACCGTCGAGCTCGCGCAGGATGTCCTCGACGCGGGTCAGGTTGTCGCGCGTGTCCGAGAGGCGGTTCTCGGTCTCGCGGCGGCGCTCCTTGTACTTCGAGACGCCCGCGGCTTCCTCGAGGAAGATGCGCAGGTCCTCGGGACGCGCCTCGACGATGCGCGAGATCATCCCCTGGCCGATGATGGCGTAGGCGCGCGGCCCCAGGCCCGTGCCCAGGAAGATGTCCTGCACGTCGCGGCGGCGCACCTGCTGGTTGTTGATGTAGTAGCTGCTCGCGCCGTCGCGCGTGAGCACGCGCTTGACGCTGACCTCGGCGTACTGGCCCCAGGCGCCGCCGATGCGCCCGTCGGTGTTCTCGAACACCAGCTCCACGCTGGCGCGGCCGGACTGCTTGCGGTTGACCGAGCCGTTGAAGATGACGTCGGCCATGGACTCGCCGCGCAGTTCGCTGGCCTTGGACTCGCCCAGCACCCAGCGCACGGCGTCGATCACGTTCGACTTGCCGCAGCCGTTGGGTCCGACCACGCCGACGAGGCGGCCGGGCACGTCGATCTGGGTGGGATCGACAAAGGACTTGAACCCGGCGAGCTTGATCTGCCGAAGACGCACTGCCTGATGACTTCCGGGAAGCGGGCACCGCGCGGCTGGCGAGAGGCTGGCGCGCGGTCGGCCCGAGGTTGTTGGATGGCTCCTTCGTATAATACCGCCCACTCCCGAACTGCCCGCGGCGCGCCGCCGCCCCCGCCCATGGCCACGCGCCCGAGCAAGTCCCTAGAGTCGTTCGACAACCCCCAGCCGGACCGGGACTACCTGGTGCACATCGAGGTGCCCGAGTTCACCTGCCTGTGCCCCATGACCGGCCAGCCCGACTTCGCAACCGTGATCCTGGACTACATCCCGGACCGCAGGAACGTGGAGCTCAAGAGCCTCAAGCTCTACATGTGGTCGTTCCGTGACGAGGGCGCCTTCCACGAGGCGGTGACCAACCGCATCGTCGACGACCTGGTGGCCGTGCTCAAGCCGCGCTACCTGCGGGTGACGGCCAAGTGGTACGTGCGCGGCGGCATCTTCACCAACGTGGTGGCCGAGCACCGCAAGCGCGGCTGGAAGCCGGCTGCGGCCGTCGACTTGCCCGCCTTCGAGGCCGGCCGGCCCATGCGCGGCTAGCCCCATGAACCCCGACCTGGCTCGGCTCCAGCCCTACCCCTTCGAGCGCCTGCGCAAGCTGCTCGAGGGGGTGGCGCCGCCCTCTGGCCTCGCACCGATCAACCTGTCGATCGGCGAGCCGCGCCACCCCACGCCGCGCTTCATCACCGAGGCGCTGATCGCCGCCCTGCCCGCCTTGGCGAACTACCCGCTCACCGCCGGCGAGCCCGCGCTGCGCGAGGCGATCGCGGCCTGGCTCGCGCGCCGCCACGGGCTGGCGCGCATCGACCCGGGCACCGAGGTGCTGCCGGTGGCGGGCTCGCGCGAGGCGCTCTTTGCCTTCGCGCAGGCGGTGATCGACCGCAGCCGCCCGGCGCGCGTGGTGTGTCCCAATCCGTTCTACCAAATCTACGAGGGCGCGGCCCTGCTCGCCGGCGCGCACCCGGTGTTCCTGCCGACCACCGAGGCCAACGGCTACGCGATGGACTTCGGGCGCCTGTCGAGCGCCCTGCTCGATCAGGTGCAGCTGGTCTACGTGTGCTCGCCCGGCAACCCCACCGGCCGCGTGATGCGCCTGGAGGAGTGGCAGCGCCTCTTCGAACTGGCCGACCGCCACGGCTTTGCGATCGCCGCCGACGAGTGCTACTCCGAGATCTACTTCGACGAGGCCGCGCCGCCCCTGGGCGCGCTGGCCGCGGCCCAGGCGCTGGGCCGCAGCGGCTACGAGCGCCTGGTGGTGTTCGGCAGCCTGTCCAAGCGTTCCAACGTGCCGGGCCTGCGCTCGGGCTTCGTGGCGGGCGACGCGGCGCTGATCAAGCCCTTCCTGCTCTACCGCACCTACCACGGCGCGGCGCTGGGCGGCGCGGTGCAGCGCGCCAGCATCGCCGCCTGGAACGACGAGGCGCATGTGGTCGAGAACCGGCGCCTCTACGCCGCGAAGTTTCGCGTTGCCCAGCCCCTCATCGCGCAAGGGCTGCACGCGCCGCTGCCCGAGGCGGCCTTCTACCTCTGGGCACGCACTCCGATCGACGACGCCGAATACGCCCGCCGCCTGTACGCCGAGCAGGCGGTGACAGTACTGCCGGGATCCTTCCTGTCGCGCGCAGCCGACGGCCACAACCCGGGCGCGGGCTACGTGCGCATCGCGCTGGTGGCCACCCCCGACGAGACCGCCGAGGCGGCCGCGCGCATCGCCCGCTTTCAACCTTGAGATCGCCGTCCATGCAAGAGCTCCAGTCCGTCATCGAACTCGCCTGGGACAACCGCACCCAGATCACCCCCGCCAATGCCCCCGAGGTGCGCGCCACCGTCGAGCAGGTGCTCGTGGAACTCAACGCCGGGCGCCTGCGCGTGGCCGAGCGCCAGGGCGTGGGCCAGTGGACGGTGAACCAGTGGGTGAAGAAGGCGGTGCTGCTGTCGTTCCGGCTCACCGACAACCGGCCGATGCACGCCGGCGAGCTGACCTTCTTCGACAAGGTGCCGACCAAGTTCTCGCAGCTCAATGAGCAGCAGCTGCGCGCCACGGGCGTACGCGTGGTGCCGCCGGCCGTGGCGCGGCGCGGCGCCTACCTGGGCCGCGACGTGGTGCTGATGCCCAGCTACGTGAACATCGGCGCCTACGTGGACGAGGGCACGATGGTCGACACCTGGGCCACGGTGGGCTCGTGCGCGCAGATCGGCAAGCACGTGCACCTGTCGGGCGGAGTGGGCATCGGCGGGGTGCTCGAGCCCCTGCAGGCCAACCCGACCATCATCGAGGACAACTGCTTCATCGGCGCGCGCTCCGAAGTCGTCGAGGGCGTGATCGTCGAGGAGAACTCGGTGCTCGGCATGGGCGTGTACATCGGCCAGAGCACGCCCATCTTCAACCGCGACACCGGCCAGATCAGCTATGGCCGGGTGCCCGCGGGCAGCGTGGTGGTGAGCGGCAACCTGCCGCGCACCACGGCCGGCGGTCAGGCCTACAGCCTCTACGCGGCAGTGATCGTCAAGCAGGTGGACGCGCAGACGCGCAGCAAGACGAGCATCAACGAGCTGCTGCGCGCCTAGGGCG
>DAOTEJ010000086.1:0-10249 GCA_035454085.1 Burkholderiaceae bacterium
TGGCGGAGACGGAGGGATTCGAACCCTCGATGCACGTTTTTGCGCGCATGCTCCCTTAGCAGGGGAGTGCCTTCGACCTCTCGGCCACGTCTCCTGGACGGCGCAGCGATCAAGCATGCCGCGACGAACAAGGGCGCGAGTTTAACCCGGCGCCGGGGTGCGCTTCAAATCGCGCGGCGCTCAGGCCGGCGCCTGCTCCAGCCCGAAGGCCTTGTGCAGGGCGCGCACGGCGAGTTCCATGTACTTGTCGTCCACGACCACCGAGATCTTGATCTCGGAGGTGGAGATCATCTGGATGTTGATCCCCTCCTCGGACAGCGTGCGGAACATCAGGCTGGCAAGGCCCACGTGCGAGCGCATGCCGATGCCGACCACGCTGACCTTCGCGATCTTGGGGTCGCCCACGACTTCCTTGGCCCCGATGTGCGCCTTGACCTTGCTGTTGAGCACGTCCATGGCGCGGGCGTACTCGTTGCGGTGGACGGTGAAGCTGAAGTCGGTGGTGCTGTCGACGCTGATGTTCTGCACGATCATGTCGACGTCGATGTTGGCTTCGGCGATCGCGCCCAGGATCTGGTAGGCGATGCCGGGCCGGTCCGGCACCTTGGTGAGCGTGATCTTGGCTTCGTCGCGGGTGAAGGCGATGCCGGAGATGACGGCCTGTTCCATCGTCGTGTCTTCCTCGAAGGTGATCAGCGTGCCGGAACTGGCCTCGATGGCCAGCGGCATGTCGGGGTCGGTGAGGCTCGAGAGCACGCGCAGCGGCACCTTGTACTTGCCGGCGAACTCGACCGAGCGGATCTGCAGCACCTTGGAGCCGAGGCTGGCCATCTCGAGCATTTCCTCGAAGGTGACCTGATTGAGCCGGCGCGCCTCGGGAACGATGCGCGGATCGGTGGTGTAGACGCCGTCGACGTCGGTGTAGATCAGGCACTCGTCGGCCTTCAGCGCGGCGGCCAGCGCCACGCCCGAGGTGTCGGAGCCGCCGCGGCCCAGCGTGGTGATGTTGCCGTGCTCGTCCACGCCCTGGAAGCCCGCCACCACGACGACCTCACCGGCGTCGAGATCAGCGCGGATCTTCTTCTCGTCGATCTCGAGGATGCGCGCCTTGGTGTGCGCGCTGTCGGTGAGCACGTGGACCTGGGCGCCGGTGTAGCTCTTGGCCTTGAGGCCCTGCTCCATCAGGGCCATGGCCAGCAGGCCGATGGTCACCTGTTCGCCGGTCGAGGCCACCACGTCGAGTTCGCGCGGATCGGGGCTGGCCTGGATGTCCTTGGCCAGCGCGATCAGGCGGTTGGTCTCGCCGCTCATGGCCGAGACCACGACCACCAGCTGGTGGCCTGCCCGGCTCCATTTGGCCACGCGACGGGCCACGTTCTTGATGCGATCGACGGTACCGACCGAGGTGCCGCCGTACTTGTGGACGATGAGGGCCATGAGCGAGGCAAGGGACTGGTGCGCGAGGCCCGATTATAGATTGCGGCGCAGCACGCCCCCGCGCCAGATCAAGCGCCCCGCGGCCTCGAGCCCAGCCTGCTCGTCAAAATCCGATCAGGCCGCGGTCGGCCACCCACTCGAGTTGCACCCGCTCGCCCTCGTCGTCGAGGTAGCGCACGTCGCTGCCCAAGCCGCCCACGTGGATCAGGTCCGCGCCGCGCCACACCAGCGGCAGGCGCGCGCGCTCGAACTCCGGCACGCCCTCGTCCTGGAACAGGCGCTTGAGCGTGCGGCGCGGCCGCGTGCGCGAGGGCTTGAAGCGCTCGCCGCCAGCCCGCTGCCGCAACTCCAGCGGTTCGGCGGCAAGCCAAGCCGCGGGCAGGCCCTCGCCGCTGCACGGCAGGATGCGCAGCACGCCACCCCAGGAGGGCACGGCTACCTCGCGCTCGCCGCGCCACTGAAAGCGGAACGCGCCGCGCGCCTCGGCCTGCTCGGGCCGCAGCAGCAGGTGGCCGCGAAAGCGGCGCAACTCCATGCCGCCCAGGCGAACCAGCAGGCGTGCGTCGGAACGGGCCTCGCGCACCTGGCGCAGGGCCTCGACGAGCCGCGCTCGGGAAGGCGCGCTCACACCGGCCTCGGCCAGCCAGGCGCGCAGGACCAGGGCCTGGCGCGCGTCGGGCAGCGTCAGCACGCGGTCCACGTAGAGCGTGCCGGCGCCGGCCTCGTCGCGGCAGCGGGCCAGGTCCTCGGCCGCCACCGAGCGCAGCACCTCGGCGGCGTCGGCCACGAGGTCCACGCCGCGCGCCGCGGCCGCGCGAAAGCCGGGCCGCGCTGCGTCCATGGCCGGCAGCACCTGCAGGCGCAGGGCATTGCGCAGCAGGCGGGTGTCCTCGTTGCTTTCGTCGTCCACATAGGCCAGGCCACGCAGGGTGGCGTAGGCCTCGATCTCGGCGCGCGGCGTGTCGATCAAGGGCCGCACCAGGCGCAGCGTGCCGCCGGCAAAGTCGCGCTCGGCCGGGAAGCCCGCCAGGCCGTCGACGCCCGCGCCGCGCATCCACTGGATGAGGAAGGTCTCGAGCCGGTCGTCGAGGTGGTGCGCGGTCAGCACGAGGTGCGCACCGCGCGCCTGGGCGACCTGCGCGAGCGCGGTGTAGCGCGCCTCGCGCGCCGCGGCCTCCAGCCCCTGGCCGCGCGCCCGCACCTTGACGCGCACGAGTTCGAAGTCCACCTCCAGGCGCTCGGCCAGCAGGCGGCAGTGTTCGGCCCAGGCGTCGGCCGAGCGGCTCAGGCCGTGGTGCACGTGCACGGCCACGAGGTCGCGCACCGGCGAGCCGCGTGTGCCGCGCAACCGCGCGGCCAGGTCCAGAAGGGCCACGGAATCACGCCCGCCCGAGAGCGCCAGCACCATCGGCACCCGGCTGCGGCGGCGCGGGGCGGAGGCGAGCAGCGCGGCCTCGGGCAGCGCGGCGGGTGTCGCCGCGGCGGCGAGAGCCGCGCTCAGGCGCTCGAGCAGGCTGCGCTCGAGCGGCTGCAAGTCACTCCGTCGTGCTCTTGAACTTGCCATAGCCCATCAGGCGCGCGTGGCGGGCCGCCAGCAGATCCTTGGGCTTGACCCCGGTGAACTGGCGCAGCGTGTCGGACAGCGCCCGTTTGAGCAGCGCGGCCATCTGCTTCGGGTCGCGGTGGGCGCCGCCGAGGGGCTCGGCCACGATCTTGTCCACCAGCCCCAAGGCCTTGAGGCGGTGCGCGGTGAGCCCCAGGGCCTCGGCCGCCTCGGGCGCCTTGTCGGCGCTCTTCCAGAGGATGGACGCGCAGCCCTCGGGCGAGATCACCGAGTAGGTCGCGTACTGGAGCATGAGCACCTGATCGGCCACCGCGATGGCCAGCGCGCCGCCCGAACCACCCTCGCCGATGATGGTGGTGATGATCGGCACCTTGAGCTGCGACATCTCGAACAGGTTGCGTCCGATCGCCTCCGACTGGCCGCGCTCCTCGGCGTCGATGCCCGGGTAGGCACCCGGCGTGTCCACGAAGGTGAAGATCGGCAGCCCGAACTTCTCGGCGAGCTTCATCAGGCGCAGCGCCTTGCGATAGCCCTCGGGCTTGCTCATGCCGAAGTTGCGCTGGGTGCGCTCCTTGGTGTCGCGGCCCTTCTGCTGGCCCAGCACCATCACCGCCTGGCCGTTGAAGCGGGCCAGCCCGCCAACGATCGACAGGTCGTCGGCGAAGGCGCGGTCGCCGTGCAGTTCGTGAAAGTCGGTGAAGACGTCGCCCACGTAGTCCAGCGTGTAGGGGCGCTGCGGGTGGCGCGCGAGTTGCGAGACCTGCCAGGGCGTGAGCTTGGCGTAGATGTCCTTGATCAGTGACTCGCCCTTCTTCTGCAGACGCTCGATCTCTTCCGAGATGTCGACCGCGGAGTCGTCCTGCACGAAGCGCAGTTCCTCGATCTTTTGCTCGAGTTCCGCGATCGGCTGCTCGAAGTCCAGGAAGCTCGTCTTGGGCATGGGCTCGTTCCTCAGTATTCGACCGGCACGGGGTCCAGGCTGCGCCACAGGTACCAGGTGGCCACGCTGCGCCACGGCGCCCAGGCCACGGCGAGCTCGCGCACCCGGGCGCGGCCCGCACCGCGCAGCAGGCCGTCGGCCGGCTCGCCGTCGAAGTAGTGTAAGCCGACCGCCTTGAGCAGGCCCAGGTCGTCGAGCGGCAGCACGTCGGGCCGCAGCAGGTTGAAGATCAGGAACATCTCGGCCGTCCAGCGCCCGATGCCGTGCACGGCCGACAACTCGGCGATGATGGTCTCGTCGTCCAGCTCGGGGAAGCGCGCCGGGTCGATCCGGCCGTCCAGGAAGTGCGCCGCCAGGTCGCGCAGATACTCGACCTTGCGCTCCGACAGGCCGCAGGCACGCAGCGTGGTGGCGCGCTTGCGCCGCACGGCGCCGGGCGTAAGTTCCGGACAGGCCGTCACCACGCGCCCCCAGACCGCGTCGGCGGCCTTGACCGAGATCTGCTGCCCCACGATGGAGCGCGCCAGGGTCGAGAACGCATCGCCGCGCGAGGCGAGGTTCACCTTGGGATGAGCGGCGATGATCCGCCCCAGCACCGGGTCGGCCGCGGCGAGCGCGCGCCCGGCGCGGCTCCAGTAGGCGGGCTTCATCCTTGCCTCCTCATGGCGTGGCTCGCGCCCGGCTTGTTCAGGCGCGCCGCCAGGTGGTGCCGGCCGCCCCGTCCTCGAGCACGATGCCCTCGGCGCTCAGTTCGGCGCGGATGCGGTCGGCCTCGGCAAAGTTCTTTGCCTTCTTGGCGGCGGCGCGGGCGGCGATGCGCCGAGCAATGTCCTCCTCGAAGGTGACCACCCTCAGGTCGGCGGCGAGCGATTGCTGGGCTGACTGTGTGATCGAGAGAGCGTCGAGGGACATCGGCTGGGCCACCCCCTGCACGAATTTGGCCGAATCGATCTGCAGCAAACCTAGCACTCCGCCCAGCCCCTTGAGCTGGCGCGCGGCAGCGGGTGCGCGGGTGCGGTTGACCTCGCTCGCGAGTTCGAAGAGCACCGCCGTGGCCTGAGGCGTGGCGAAGTCGTCGTCCATGGCGGCGCCGAAACGCTGCGCGTGATCTTCGTTCCAGTCGAGCGCGGCGCCGTCGCCCAGGGTGTCGCGCAAGGCGGTATGCAGTCGCAGCAGCCCGGCGCGCGCCTCGACGATCTGGTCAGGGCTGAAGTTGATCGGGCTGCGATAGTGCGAGCGCAGCAGGAAGTAGCGCAGCACCTCGGCGCCGTTGCCCGCGCCGAACTTCTCGCTGGTTTCCTTGAGTGCGTCGCGGATCGTCCAGAAGTTGCCCAGCGACTTGCTCATCTTCTCGGCGCCCACGCGCAGCGGGCCCGAGTGCATCCACACCTGGGCGAAGGGCTCGTCGAATGCGCCCTCGCTCTGGGCGATCTCGTTCTCGTGGTGCGGGAAGATGAGGTCCGGGCCGCCACCGTGGATGTCGAAGCTGCGGCCAAGCAGCTCGCTCGCCATGGCGCTGCACTCGATGTGCCACCCGGGCCGCCCCGGCCCCCACTTCGATTCCCAGGCAGGCTCGCCGGGCTTGGCACTCTTCCAGAGCACGAAGTCCAGCGGGTCGCGCTTGGCCCGGTCCACCTCGACCCGCTCGCCCGCGCGCAGGTCGTCGAGCGACTTGCCCGACAGGCGCCCATAGCGCGCAAAGCTGCGCACCGCGTAGTCCACGTCGCCGTCGCCCGCCTGGTAGGCCAGGCCCTTGCGCTCGAGCAGCCCGACGAGGTCGAGCATCTGCGGGATGTAGTCGGTGGCGCGCGGCTCGTGGTCCGGGGGCAGGCAGCCCAGGGCCAGCAGGTCGGCCTGCATCGCGGCGGCGTGGTCGTCAGCCAGGCGGCGCCAGTCGCCCGCGTACTGCGGCAACTCGGCCGCGCGGCGCAGGATCTTGTCGTCGATGTCGGTGATGTTGCGTACGTAGGTGACGCGCAAGCCGCGCGCGGCCAGCCAGCGACGCACCACGTCGAACGCCACGAAGGTGCGGCCGTGGCCGATGTGCGTGTAGTCCTGCACGGTGACGCCGCAGACGTACATGCGCACGTGCCCCGCTTCGATGGGCGCAAGCGGGCTCTTGGCTCGCGTCAGCGTGCTGTAGATCTCGATGCTCATGCGGTGGGGCTCCCCCTGGGCGGCGTCCGAGGCGGGGACGCGCAACGATGCGAAGGGCCGCGGCGGGCGCGGCGGACTCGGGCGACTGCTTCAACAGCGCAGGGCAGGCATCGCGGGGCAGGAGCGGGCTGTGATTAGAATGCGGCCAGTATATAGCCCTCCCACCGGCGGCTGTGCCGCCCCGCGATGCGCCAACTCCTCCACGCCCTGCTCGCCTGCCTGGCGCTCGCGACCTCCGCGCTGCACGCGCAGACCTCGCCCACGCCCCTGCCCCTGTTCGACGGGCCCAAGGACCCGACGCCGCTGCAGCAGGTGCAGGCGCTGGCGCGTAGCGGGCAGAACGTGGCAGCCCTGGCCAAGGCCGACGAGGCCCTGCGCGCCAATCCCAAGGACGCGCAGATGCGCTTCGTGCGCGCCACCTTGCTCGCCGACCTGGGCCGCACCGCCGAGGCGCGCGCCGCCTTCGAGCAACTCACCGAAGACTTCCCCGAGCTCGGCGAACCGTACAACAACCTCGCGGTGCTCGCCGCGGCCGAGGGCCGGCTGGCGCGCGCGCAGGAACTGCTGCGTGCGGCGCTCGAGGCCAATCCCAAGTTCGCCACCGCCTACGAAAACCTGGGCGACCTGTACCTGCGCATGGCCACCGAGGCCTACGAGCAGGCGAGCAAGCTTGCCCCCGGGAATCGGCAGCTTGCAGGCAAGCTCACCATGGTGCGCGAACTGGCCGGCAAGCTGCCCCGCCCGCGCGAAGAGGTGCAGGTTCCCGCCGCGCCCCCCTCGCCCACTGCGCCCAAGCCTTCGCGATGAGCGCACCGCTGCGCGCGCTCGCGCGCTGGATCATGGCTTGCGCCTGTGCCCTGCCGCTCGCGGCGCTGGGGGCTGAGCCGCGCGTGGCGCTCGACACCGGCGCCGGGCGCGTCGTCATCGAGCTCTACCCCGCGCGTGCCCCGCTCACCGTGGCCAATTTTCTCGACTACGTGCGCGCCGGCCACTACGACGGCACCGTGTTCCACCGGGTAGACAAGGGCTTCGTGGCGCAGGCGGGCGGCTACACGCTCGAACTGGCCGAGAAGCCGACCCGCGCCCCGATTCCGCTCGAAGCGCGCAGCGGACTGACCAACCAGCGCGGCACCGTGGCGATGGCGCGGCAAGCCGCCCCCGACTCGGCCCGCGCCCAGTTCTACTTCAACCTCGCCGACAATCCGCACCTCGACCATCCGCAACCCGACGGCCACGGCTATGCGGTGTTCGGCCGCGTGGTCGAGGGCCTGCCGGTGCTCGAGACCATCGAGCGCCAGCCGGTCGGTGCGAGCGGCCCCTACACCCATCTGCCCGAGCAACCCATCCTCATCCAGTCGGCCCGCGTGCTCGACTGACCCAACGGAGATTCCGATGATCCGACTCACCACCACCTACGGTCCCATCGTCCTCGAGCTCGATCACGAGCGCGCCCCCAAGAGTGCCGCGAACTTCGAGCAGTACGTCAAGGACGGCCACTACGACGGCACCGTGTTTCACCGCGTGATCAACGGCTTCATGATCCAGGGCGGCGGCTTCACTCCCGGCATGAGCCAGAAGCCCACCCGCGCGCCGATCGAGAACGAGGCCGCCAACGGGCTGAAGAACGCGCCCTACACGGTGGCCATGGCGCGCACCTCCGACCCGCACTCGGCCAGCGCGCAGTTCTTCATCAACGTGGCGGACAACGCCTTCCTCAATCACAGCGCGCCCAGCGCCCAGGGCTGGGGCTACGCGGTCTTCGGCCGCGTCGTGGAGGGCCAGGACACGGTCGACAAGATCAAGGCGGTGGCCACCGGACGCCACGGCATGCACGGCGACGTGCCCGTGCAGGACGTGCTGATCGAGAAAGCCGAGATCGTCTAAGTGGCCCTGCCAGAGCCCGTCCCGGCGCAGGCGGCGACCACGCGCGTGGGGCCGTTGCTCGATCCGGTGTTCATCTCGGATCTGCACCTCGCGCCCGATCACCCGCGCACGATCCTGCGCTTCGCGCGCTTCCTTCGCGAGGACGCGCCGCGCTACCGGGAACTGGTGATCCTGGGCGACCTGTTCGAGTTCTGGATCGGTGACGACGCCGCCGCGCCCGTGGCGCCCATCCTGGCGTCGCTCGCCCAGGTCGCGGCGCGCGGCCGGCGCCTGCTGGTCATGCACGGCAACCGCGACCCGCTGCTCGGCGTCTCGTTCGAGCGCGTGACACGCTGCCAGCTGATCGCCGACCCGGTGGTCGTGGAAGTCGCCGGAACGCCCACCCTGCTGGCCCACGGCGATGCCTGGTGCACCCAGGACACCGCCTACCAGCAATTCCGCACCATGGTGCGCGACCCCGTGTGGCAGCGCTCGGTGCTGACCCGTCCGGTGGAGGAGCGGCTCGCCATGGCGCGCGCCGCGCGCACCGAGAGCGAGGCCGCCAAGGGCGGCAAGTCCATGGACATCATGGACGTGACCCCTGCGGCGGTCGAGGCGGCCATCCGCGACGCGGGCGTTGGCCGCCTGATCCACGGCCACACGCACCGGCCGGCCGCGCATGAGTTGGTGGTGGACGATGCCCGCTGCGAGCGCTGGGTGCTGCCCGACTGGGACTTCGACGGTCCCGGCAGTCCGCGCGGCGGCTATCTGGACTTTGTCGACGGGCAGCCGCGCCTGGTCTTCTTCGAAGACTGAGCCGCCCGCTTCAGAACTCTGGCCGGCGCGGGTTCTCGGGCCCGGCTCACTCTTCGACCAGGCGGTTCAGGCTCGCCGCGTCCATGGCGGCGGGAGGCACTTCGCTGGGCGTGATGGCGATGCCGTGGCGCTGCAGCGCGTCTCGCAGCCGCTCGATTTCCTGCTGCTGGGCGGCGGCGTGGTCGATCAGGCCATGCATGGCAGTGACCAGAGGATCTTCACCCTGCACCAGCCCGTAGGCCGAGAACGCCGGCTTGGCGGGCAGGCCGCCGAACGCGGCTGGCAGCGGCTCCTCGCCCGCGTGGATCAGCCGGGCCGGATTGCCCACCGCGGTGGCGCCCGGAGGCACTTCCTTGACCACCACCGCGTTCGAGCCCACGCGCGCGCCCTCGCCCACCGTGAAGCCGCCCAGCACCTTGGCCCCCGCGCCCACGATGACGCCCGCTCCCAGCGTGGGGTGCCGCTTCGCGCCCTTGGCCAGTGAAGTGCCCCCGAGCGTCACGCCGTGGTAGATCGTGCAGTCGTCGCCGACCTCGGCGGTCTCGCCGATCACCACGCCCATGCCGTGATCGATGAACACGCGCCGGCCGATCGTCGCCCCCGGGTGGATCTCGATTCCGGTGAAGAAGCGGCCCAGATGCGACACGAAGCGCGCCAGGCTGCGCCAGCCCGCGCGCCAGAGGCGATGGGCCAGACGGTGAAACCACAGCACATGCAGCCCGGGATAGGCGAGCAGGACCTCGAGCTTCGAGTGCGCGGCGGGGTCGCGCTCGAGGATGCAGGCGATGTCTTCGCGCGTGCGGCCGAACATGGGGTTCCTTGAAGGCGTGTCCGGCGCGATTCTAGGGCGCGCCGCCGCCGGACTTGCGGCCGGCGCGCTGCGCACGCGGCTGCACGATGGCCGCGCATACGCCGCGCAGCAGATCGACCTCGGTCATGGTCAGGCCCGCGCGACTGAACAGACGGCGCAGCCGCGGCATCAGAAACTTGGGCTCGGCCGGGTCGTGCGCGCCGATCTGCGTCATGGCCTGCTCGAGATGCGCGAACAGCCCCTCGATGGCGGCCACCGTGGCCGGCGCGTCCTGCGCGAAGCGGCGCTGGCCCTCGCGCAGCCCGTCCGCTTCCCGCAGCGCGAGCTGGGCCTCGTAGGCCGCGACCTGCACCGCCTGCGCCAGGTTGAGCGAGGCGAACTGCGGGTTGGCGGGGATGGCCGCACAGGCCTGGCACAGGTCCACGTGCGCGTTCTCCAGCCCCGAGCGTTCGGTGCCGAACACGAAGGCCACCTCGCCCGCGCCGGCCAGTTCGAGGTGCTCGCGCACCTGCGCCGCCGCTGCCCGCATGGGTGCCAGCGGCGGCCCGTAGAGCCGGTCGTAGCCGGTCATGGCCACGGCGTGGCTCACCCCGGCCAGGGCCTGCGCGAGCGTGGCGTGGGCGCGGCTCGCCTCCAGCAGGTCGACTGCCGCGGTGGCGAA
>DAOTEJ010000087.1:0-10183 GCA_035454085.1 Burkholderiaceae bacterium
TCATCTTCACCAACTACCTGTCCAAGGTCAGCCCTGACTGGAAGGCCAAGGTCGGCGAGGGCACGGCCGTCAACTGGCCCGCGGGTGCCGGTGGCAAGGGCAACGAGGGCGTCAGCGCCTTCGTGCAGCGCCTGCCCAACTCGATCGGGTACGTCGAGTACGCCTACGCCAAGCAGAACAAGATGCCCTACGCGCTGCTGCAGAACGCCGCGGGCAACTTTGTGGCCCCTGATGACGACACATTCGCTGCCGCCGCGGCCGGCGCCGACTGGAGCAAGACCTTTTATCAGATCCTGACCAACCAGGCGGGCAAGGACGCGTGGCCGATCACCGGCGCGACCTTCATCATGATGCACAAGGCGCAGGACAAGCCCGCGCAGGGCGCGGCCTCGCTGCGCTTCTTCGATTGGGCCTACGCCAATGGCGACAAGATGGCCACGGAGCTCGACTACGTGCCGATGCCGCCTGCCGTCGAGGCTTCGATCCGCAAGAGCTGGGGCGCGATCCAGGCCGACGGCAAGCCGGTCTTCGTAGCCAAGTAGTTCTGCTGCCAGACCCTCGGGGCAGGGTGCGTCGTGCCCGCCCCGGGGTCGATCTCATCCCGTCCAGGAGCCAAGCAGATGGGCGCTACACTGTCCACGGCCACCACGCTCCCCGGAAAAGAAGTCATGAAGACTCCCGGTATGCCACCTTCGCGATCGCGCGGTCAGGTGGCCGACATCGTGTTCCTCTGGGTCACCCGCGGAGCAGCGGCGCTCACGCTTCTGCTGCTGATGGGCATCATCGGCTCGCTGGTCGTTGGCGCCTGGCCGTCGATCCAGACTTTCGGCCTGAAGTTCCTGTGGACCGCGGAATGGGATCCGGCGCAGGACGTCTACGGCGGGCTCGTGATGATCTACGGGACGCTGGTCACCTCGGCCATCGCGCTGATCATTGCCGTGCCCGTCAGCTTTGGAATTGCCTTGTTCCTCACCGAACTGTCTCCGCGCTGGCTCAAGCGGCCGCTGGGCACGGCGATCGAACTGCTGGCCGCGATTCCCTCGATCGTCTACGGCATGTGGGGTCTGCTGATTTTCGCCCCCATCCTATCCAAGTACGTTCAGGTTCCGCTGCAAAACGCGTTCGGTTCGGTGCCTGTGCTTGGCGCGCTGTTCCAGGGGCCGCCAGTGGGCATTGGCCTGCTGTCGGCGGGGATCATCCTGGCGATCATGATCATCCCGTTTATCGCGGCCGTGATGCGCGACGTGTTCGAAGTCACCCCCGCGCTGCTCAAGGAGTCGGCCTACGGCGTGGGGGCCACCACCTGGGAGGTGGTCTCGAAGGTCGTGCTGCCCTACACCAAGGCCGGTGTGATCGGCGGGATCATGTTGGGCCTGGGCCGTGCGCTGGGCGAGACCATGGCCGTGACTTTCGTGATCGGCAACATGAACCAGCTTTCCAGCGCGTCGCTGTTCGAGCCCGGCAATTCGATCACCTCGACGCTGGCCAACGAGTTTGCCGAGGCTGCGCCCGGCCTGCACGCCGCCTCGCTGCTCTACCTCGGGCTGGTGCTGTTCTTCATTACCTTCCTGGTGCTGGCCCTGTCCAAGCTGCTGCTCATGCGCCTGAAGAAGAACGAGGGAGGGCGCACATGAGCGCTGTGGTGAATGCCGGCCGGAGTGACTATCGCCTGCCGATGCACCGGCGCCGCAAGGTCATTAACGTGATCGCGCTGGTGCTCTCGCTCGCTGCGATGACCTTCGGCCTGGTGTGGCTGATCTGGATCCTGGTTGAGACCTTCTTGCTGGGCGTTGACGGCCTACGCCTGGCCACATTCACCCAGGACACGCCCCCGCCAAACACCGACTCGGGCGGACTGCGCAACGCGATCGTCGGCTCGCTGATGATGGTGTCGCTGGCTACGTTGATTGGAACGCCGGTAGGGGTCCTGTCCGGCATCTACCTTGCCGAGTACGGCCAGCGCGGCTGGTTCGGCGAAGTGACCCGCTTCATCAACGACATCCTGCTGGCCGCGCCCTCGATCGTGATCGGCCTGTTCATCTACGCCGTCGTGGTGGCGCCGCGGGGCGGATTCTCGGGCTGGTCCGGGGTGCTGGCGCTTGCATTGATCGTCGTCCCGGTCGTGGTACGCACGACCGAGAACATGCTGGCGCTGATCCCCAACTCTCTGCGCGAGGCCGCCTACGCAGTGGGAGCTTCGAAGTACGTGATGATCAAGAGCGTCACCCTCAAGGCTGCCATCGCGGGCGTAATCACGGGCGTTCTGCTCGCCCTGGCGCGCATCGCCGGCGAGACCGCGCCATTGCTGTTCACCGCGCTGTCCAACCAGTTCTTCTCGGCCGACCTTTCCAAGCCCATGGCCAACCTGCCGGTGACCATCTTCAAGTTCGCGATGAGCCCATTCGAAAATTGGCAGAAGCTCGCCTGGGCGGGGGTCTTCCTGATCACGCTGGGCGTACTGGTGCTGAACATCCTGGCCCGCATGCTGTTCCACAAGAAGGACTGAGGCATGAACTCCGAGACTGCCGCCGCGACCAAGGCGCGCACCAAGATGACCGTGCGCGATCTGAACTTCTACTACGGCAAGTTCCACGCGCTCAAGAGCATCAACCTCGATATCGCGGAGAAGCAGGTGACGGCCTTCATCGGCCCGTCGGGTTGCGGCAAATCCACGCTGCTGCGCACCTTCAACCGCATGTTCGAGCTGTATCCCGACCAGCGCGCCCAGGGCGCGATCGAAATGGACGGAGACAACCTGCTGACCACCAAGGAGGACGTGGCCCTGCTGCGCGCCAAGATTGGCATGGTCTTCCAGAAGCCCACGCCCTTCCCGATGTCGATCTACGACAACATCGCCTTCGGAGTGAAGCTCTTCGAGCGCCTGTCGCGCTCCGAGATGGACGACCGCGTCGAATGGGCGCTGCGCAAGGCCGCGCTCTGGAACGAGGCCAAGGACAAGCTCGGCCAGAACGGCACCTCGCTGTCGGGCGGTCAGCAGCAGCGCCTGTGCATCGCGCGCGGGATTGCGGTCAAGCCTGAGGTCATCCTCTTCGACGAACCCTGCTCGGCGCTCGACCCGATCTCGACCGCGAAGATCGAGGAGCTGATCGAGGAACTCAAGGCCGACTACACGGTGGCCATCGTCACGCACAACATGCAGCAGGCGGCGCGGGTCTCGGATTACACGGCGTACATGTACCTGGGCGAGCTGATCGAGTTCGGCGAGACCGACCAGATCTTCATCAAGCCCAAGCGCAAGGAAACCGAGGACTACATCACCGGCCGCTTCGGCTAGACCACCCAGGAGTCGCTTCATGCCCATCGGAGATCATTCGTCCCGCGTCTACGACCAGGAGTTGGAGAACATGCGTTCGCGCGTGCTCCAGATGGGCGGGCTGGTGGAATCGCAGATCAAGGTCGCGCTCGACGCCTTCGATGCCGGTGACGTGGCGGCGGCAGAGCAGGCCATTGCCGCCGACCGCCGCGTCAACGAGCTCGAGCTCGAGCTCGACAAGCTGGTCAACCACGTGATCGCCCGGCGCCAGCCCACGGCGGGCGACCTGCGCATGATCATGGGGGTGGCCAAGACCATCACCGACATCGAGCGTTCGGGCGACGAGGCCTCGAAGATCGCGCGCGCCGTGATCTGGCTGCGCGACAAGGACAGCTCAGGGCGCTTCAACCGCATCCCGGACATCCGCAGCTCGGGCGAGGCGGCGCTCACCATGTTCCGCCACGCGCTCGACGCCTTCGCCCGCATGGACGCCAGCGCGGCGGCCGCCACCATTCGTGAGGACCAGGCGGTCGATGACCGCTTCCGCGCCATCCTGCGTCAGCTCGTGACGTACATGATGGAGGATCCGCGCTCGATCACGCCCTCGATCGACACGGTGTGGATCGCCAAGGCGATCGAGCGCATCGGCGACCACGCCAAGAACATCGCCGAGCACGTGATCTTCATCGCCCAGGGCGAGGATGTGCGCCACTCCTCGCCCGAGGAGGTGGAGCGCACGGTGGCGCGCAACTGATGAGCGCCTCGATCCTAGTCGTCGAGGACGAACCCGCGATCGGCGAACTCGTCGCCTATGCCTGCACGAGCCAGGGCTTTGAGGTGCGTCGCTCCGAGGCGGTGACCAGCGCGCGCACCGCGATCGATCAGGAGCTGCCCGACCTCGTGATCCTCGACTGGATGCTGCCCGACCGCTCGGGGGTGGATCTGCTGCGCGAGTTGCGCAGCCAGGAGCGCACGCGCGAACTGCCGGTGATCATGCTCACGGCCCGTGGCACAGAGGCCGACCGCGTGAGCGGGCTCGACGCCGGCGCCGACGACTACGTGGTCAAGCCGTTCTCGCCCAAGGAACTGATTTCCCGGGTGCGGGCGGTGTTGCGGCGACGTGCGCCGCAGGTCTCGGGCGAGCCGCTCTCCTATGGTGCGTTGCGCATCGATCCTGCCCGGCATGAGGTCACCGTCGATGAGGTTCCGGTCAAGCTGGGGCTGGCTGAATTCAAGCTGCTGCGCTTCCTGGTTGGCCATCCGGAGCGCGTCTATTCGCGCGCCCAGTTGCTCGACAGCGTGTGGGGCGACCACGTGTTTATCGAGGAGCGCACCGTTGACGTTCACGTGTTGCGCCTGCGCAAGGCCCTGACCCCTGCCGGCGCGCAGCACCTGGTGCAGACCGTGCGCGGGCTGGGGTACCGCCTCTCCTCGCGCATCGAGGCCTAGGGTGCGCGCCAGCCAGGCGAGCAGGATCGAGATCATCGGCCCGGCGATCGGGCGGATTGCGGCGCTGCTGCTTGCCGGTCTCGTCCTCGGCTGGCTGGCGGGGCCGACCTGGGGGCTCGGGTTGGTGGCGCTCGGCGCCCTGGTCATGCTGGGGTTTCACCTGCGCTATCTGGATCGTCTGGCGTTCTGGCTGGAGCAGCCCACCCTCGACACGGTGCCGGACGGCATCGGCGCGTGGAGCGAGGTTTTCGCGCGCGTCTACCGCACGCGCCGCGCGACCGAACAGCACGAGCGCCGTCTGCAGGACAACGAAGAGCGCTTTCGTCGCACGATCAGCGCACTGCCCGAAGGACTGGTCCTGGTGGATGCGGCCTTGCAGATCGAGTGGTGCAATCCGATGGCGGAGCGCGACTTCGGCATCCGCCTGACGGCCGACGCGGGGCTGCGCCTGACCAACCTGGTGCGTGAGCCCGAGTTCGTTGATTACATGACGTCGGGCAAGTTCGACATGCCGCTGATCTTCCGCCCCATGGCCGGAGCGGCGCGCGCGCTCGAGGTGCGGGTGATCGAATTCGAGCCGGCGCGCTCGATCGTCATCTCGCGCGACATCACCGAACGCGAGCGGCTCGACGCCGTGCGGCGCGACTTCGTGGCCAACGTCTCGCACGAACTGCGCACGCCGCTCACGGTGGTCAACGGATTCCTCGAGATGCTGGTGGACGGCGCGCCTCCGCCGGAGGAGGTGCGCCGGCGGCATTTGGGTCTGATGCGCGAGCAGACCGGACGCATGCATCGTCTGGTCGAGGATCTGCTCATGCTCTCGCGCCTGGAGTCGGACCAGACGCCGCTGGTCGAGGAGCGCGTGGATGTGGCCAGGCTGCTCCATGACACGGCCGACGACGCGCGCCTGCTGTCGCGGGGCAGGCACCTCGTGGAAGTGGAGTCGCCCGCCGCGCATGTGCGCGGCTCGCGCGACGAACTGCACAGTGCGATCGGCAACCTGGTGAGCAATGCCGTGCGCTACACGCCCGAGGGCGGCCGCATCCGCCTGCGCTTCGTGCTGGAAGAGGAGGGCGGCCGCATCGAGGTGTCCGACACCGGCATCGGCATCCCCGCCGAGCACCTGCCGCGGCTCACCGAGCGCTTCTACCGGGTGGACAAGAGCCGCTCGCGAGATACCGGCGGCACAGGCCTTGGACTGGCGATCGTCAAGCACGTGCTGATGCGCCACGGCGGCACCCTGGACGTGGAATCCACGCCGGGCGAAGGCTCCACTTTCATCGCGCGGCTGCCGCGCGCGCGCATCGAACCCGACTCGCTGATGCGGGTGGCGTGAAGCCTCAGGCGTGCAGCGCTGGCTGGCGCTGCGCGCGGGCGCACACCTCGCTGAATTCCGGGACCTGATCGGCGAATAGGCGCTCGATGCGCCAGTCCTGCAGGAGTTCCATGGCCAGTTCGAAGCTCGACCGGTCCATGCGGTAGAGGGACCCCAGGTTCACCGGGCCGGCCTCCGTCAGAGCGACCACAAGCCCCATCAGCGCTTGGGTGGAGTCCGATTCAGGCGCCGTCTCGATCTGGTGGCGGATGCGTTTGATGGCGTGCATATGGTCTCCTTGCGGTGCACCAAGACTCTGCCCGGACTGCATGGCAGTTTCGTGACAGACATGTGACATCCGCCGGGCGCTTGTCCGGGCGCAAGGCCCGGATCCGCCTGTGCCCGATCGAGGCAGGCGTGGGGCTGTCACCTCCCGGTCACGTCGTGGCCTCAGACTGGGTTGCATGCTGGAAAAGAGCCGGATGATGGCGGCGCTGGGTGAGGTGGCCTTGCTCAAGCCCGCCCAGATCGCTGCCGCCCTGGTTGCCAACGATCGGGCCAAGTACTACATGAGTCTGTTGCAGGCGGCTCGCCAGCATGCCCGGACTCCCGATGCGCCGGCGCCCAACCTGAGGCCGGAGCGCCAGGCCTGCGGGATCGACGACGCCTCCCTCGACGCGGTGCTCGCTGGTTGCGAGGCGGGCGGCACGGGTGACTTGCGCCTGCCCCGTGCGCCCGAGCTTGTCGATCGCCTGCGTAGCGAGGTCACCGGGCTGCTTCGGCCCATCGAGGGTGAGCCCGGCACGCGCCTGGCAACCCGCCTGGCGGCGCTCATGGAGCGCGTCGGCACCGTGAGGGCAGAGGCGATCACGGGCGCGCAGATCGACCTGCTGACTGCCGTGGGCGATGAGGACACGGTGCACCGCGTGGTGATGGATGCCCATCGCGAGATCAACCGGCTGCAGGCCGCGATCGCCACCGAGACGATCGAGGGCGCGGCGGCCTACGGGCTCGAGGAAGGCGACCGGCCGGTAGTGCGCGCCTTCATGAAGGGCGTGGCGCGCACTGCCAGCCTGAAGTTCGATCATCCCGGCCTCGATGCAACCGCCACCCGCACGGCCGGCCGGCTCGTGATCCAGAACGACCTGGGCACGACCGACGCGCACGTTCTGGTCGTGCGCGTCGAGGGCCTGCAGGTGACGGTCAGCTACACCGACGTCCACCTGCAGCGTCTGCTCTTTTTGCAGGCGCTGCTGCGTGCCAGCGGGATGCGCTGGGACGACACTCGGTCCCGCGCCGACAACGGCTTCGCCGACGGCGTCTACCACCTCGCCAGCGGCCGCCTCGAGGCCGCGGACCCGGCGCAGCTGCTCGAGTTCGTCGAGCTGCTCGGCTCGCGCCTGGTGTTCTTGCTCGACTGGAACCGGGCGCGCAAGCGGCTGCGCCAGTTCCTGCCCAAGGACGACGCGATCCGTCTGCTGCGTTGGGCTGCGGAGGCCGAGGTCGGGCACATGGGCTGGCTGCGCATGGGCGCCGACGCCCTCATCCAGGACGCCTTGCAGTTCGTGGAGCGGGCCACCCGCGGGCAGATCGGCGTCGGCGAACCGCTGCACGAGATGCTGGGTATCGCCCAGACGGTCGAGTTCATGCGCTTCGTGTTGCGCACTTCGACCGAGGCGGCGCGCCGCGGCGAGCCCCCCACCTACGTCCAGGACGCGGTGCGCGCCGAGTTGCTCGGTCAGGTGCGCTCCGGGCAGCAGGCCCTGCTCGACCTGGCCGCGGAGCACGCCGCGTGGATCGCCGAAGTCGCGCAGGCAGTCCGCGACGCGCTGCTCGCCTGGCCCTTGGTCGACGAGAACCCGCGCACCAAGGTGCTCGCGGCGCGCGCCAAGCGCTGCGAAAGCCGCGCCGACGAGCTCGTGGTGCGCGCCCGGGAGCTCGCGCTGCGCGCCGAGCGCGGCGAGTTTCACCGGCGGCTCGTCGAGGCGGCAGACGACGTTGCCGACGAGCTCGAGGACGCCGCCTTTCACCTCAGCCTGGTGCCGGCGGGAGCGAGCGCGGAGAGCCTGCATGCCCCCCTGCGGGCGCTCGGCGAATTGCTCGTCCAGGGCGCCCAGGAGTACGTCAAGGCGATCGAGGCCGCACGCGTCGTGCGGCGTGCCGGCGCGCGCGAGGACACGCGCGACTTCCTGGAAGCGGTGCACCGCATCCTGCAGATCGAGCGCAGCACCGACCTCGCCGAACGCGAGGTCGAGGTGGCTCTGGCCGCCGCCTCGGGCGACTTCCGCTCTTTCCATTTCATCGGGCAGACGGCGCGCAACCTCGAAGGCGCGGCCGATGCGCTGATGCACTGCGCCCTGCAAATGCGCGACGAGGTGCTCGACCAGATGGCGGCCAGCTCGCGATGACCACGGCCGCCGCTACCGCGCCTTGCCTCGCGAGCCAGGACGCCTTTGCTCTGGGCTGCGGACCCCTGCCCATGGCCGTCTGCCCGGGAGACGCCGGCTTCAAGGCCTACAACCTGTGGCGCATGGCGCGTCTGGGCCTGCCGGTGCCGCAGGCCGTGGTGATCGGGACCGGGCACTGCCGCGAGTTTCTGGCCGGTGCGGGCGAGTTGTCGGACGAAACGCGCCAACTCATCGCCAGACAGCTCAAATCCCTGGAGGCCGGCACCGGTCTGGAGCTGGGCAGCGCGCGCAAGCCGCTGGTGGTGTCGGTGCGGTCGGGGGCGCCGGTGTCCATGCCCGGCATGATGGACACGGTGCTCGACGTGGGCCTGAACGAGGCGAGCCTGAGGGGCCTGCTGCGCTGCACCGGCAACCCCCGGCTGGTCTGGGACTCGTACCGCCGCTTTGCGCAATCATGGGGGCCGTTGGTGGCCGGGGTGGACGGCGCGGTGTTCGACGAACTCAACGCCCGGCATCTGCAGGACGCGGGGGTCGACAGCCTGCGCGAGCTCGACTTCGAGCAACTGATGCGGCTGGCCCGGGAGAGCGCGTCGCTGCACGAGCAGGTATGCGGCGCCCCACTGCCCGAGTCGCCGATCGCGCAGGTCGAGGCTGCCGCGCGCGCGGTCTTCGCGTCGTGGCGAAGTGAGCGGGCGCGAAAGTATCGCGCCCTGAACGGGCTGGACGACAACACCGGGACGGCGGTCACGATTCAGCGCATGGTGTACGGCAACGCGGGAGGCACCTCGGGCTCCGGCGTGGGCTTCACGCGCCACCCGGCCACGGGCGAGCCGGAGATGTTCCTGGAGTACCTGTCGAATGCGCAGGGCGAGGACGTGGTCGGCGGCCGCCAAGCGGCCGGGAGCAGCGCCGCACTCGAGGCCGTTCTGCCCGAGGTGCACGGGCGGCTACGGAGCATCGGCGCGCTGCTCGAGCAGGAGTTCGGCGACATGCAGGAGTTCGAGTTCACGGTGCAGGACGGCGAGCTCTTTCTGTTGCAGACCCGCTCGGGCAAGCGCACGCCCTGGGCGGCGCTGCGTATCGCCGTGGATCAGGTGCGCGAGGGCACGGTCAGGCCGCGCGAAGCGCTGGCGCGCATTGCGGACCTCGACCTCGACAGCATCCGGCGCACCCGCGTGCGTGGCGACAGCGGGCGGGCGCCGATCGCGCACGCGCTGCCGGCCAGCCCCGGAGTCGCCAGCGGAGGGATCGCGCTGGACACGCCGAGCGCGATCGCGATGCGCGCCAGGGGACTGGCACCGATTCTGGTGCGCACCGAGACCTCGACCGAAGACATCGCCGGGCTCGCTGCCTCGGAAGGTGTGCTCACCGCCAAGGGCGGTCGCACCTCGCACGCCGCGGTCGTGGCCCGCCAGCTCGACCGCGTCTGCCTGGTGGGCTGCACGGACATGGCCGTGCGCCTGGACCAGAGGCGCTGCGTGATCGGCGGGCGCAGTTTCGCCGAGGGTGATCTGATCTCGCTCGACGGCGAGAGCGGCGCCGTGTATGCGGGCAAGGTGATCGTGACCAGCGAGCGGCCCACCGAGTGGATCGAGCAAGTGCGTTCATGGGCGAACGCCGCCTGAGCCGTCAGCTCCGCTCGATTGCCGCGCGATCGGTGACCCGGTATCATTCGCGCTCCCGCGGGGTGTAGCGCAGCCCGGTAGCGCGCCTGCTTTGGGAGCAGGATGTCGGGAG
>DAOTEJ010000088.1:0-6492 GCA_035454085.1 Burkholderiaceae bacterium
GCTGATCCGACGCCCAATCGTGGACTCGACGCTCCAACGATCTACTTTACATAATACACAGTCTCACGCTTGCGCCGTCCTGGCGCGGCGCCACTGTCCAAACCATCGGCCGCGACGCCTGGCGCGCCGATGGATGCCATGCCAGGCTAGGGCGCGGTGCCTCACTCGCCCGCAGTTTGTCGGCGGCCTGGCGCCACGCCTGCGCGAGCTCGAGCTCCCCCGCGCGCTCGGCGCGCTCCGCGTGAGTGTCACAGAGCACAACGCCCGGATTCATCCCGAGTAGCTGCGCAACCTTCACGGCCTCCGCGGTGCCCATCGTGCCGCGCCCGTTGCGCCAGGCCGACACGCTGGCCGGTGTCACGCCTATGCGAATGGCCGCCTGATTGTCGGATGGCAGCCCGAGCGCCCGCCGCACCTCGTCTAGATACTCCCGTGTCCGCATCTTTGCCCCCTGCCGGCAACAGTGCCTAAGGCGCGGTGTAGTCCTGCCTCACGGCCTGGTCAATCTTCGCTGACCCCTTGCGGGTATCTTCGGCGTCGCCTAAGCTCCGTTCGTCGCGCCTCGCTCCGGCACCCTGCCCGCCGGACACTGCCCGCCGCCAGGCCGGCCGGGCGCGGCTCCCAATTAACCGGGGCAGGGGGGAAAGCAAGGGGCAACCGATGACACCGCAACCGCTACAGAACCCGCTCCGGGCGGGCTACATCCTGGCCGACGTGGAACCCAACGCGAAGGCGTGCGCCGAGCACCTGGCGCGCCGCCTGGATCGCGCCGCCGAGCACCTGGCCGGCATCGCGTTCGAGCTCGCCGGCCTCGGCCTGCCCGTGACCGTGGCGCCGCTCGAGCACGCCGCGACCGCCTGCGCCGCATACGGCGTCGCGCTCTCGAACGTGGGGCCGGCATGAGCTCGGCGCCGCTGCCTCCGCCCTCGGGCCACGCCTGCCGCGAGCCCTGGCCTATCTCGAGCCCGCCGCCGCTCGCCCTGTGCGTGGAGTCGCCCGCCGATCGCCGGGCACGCGCTCGGCGCCTTCTGGCCGATGCGCAGCGCGACGCGATGCGCTCGGGCCGCCTTCTCGACTTTGACGCTCTGGCCGAGCTCGGCCTCAGGGGCGAGTCATGAAACGCCGGCCGCCTGCCCACGTCGAACCGCCCTACATGGCGCGCCGCGCCGCAGCTTTCGCCGGGATGAGGCGCCCTAAGCCTGGCACGGCCGCGGCCGAGCTGGAGATTGTCGCCACGCTTTACCGGGCCGCCTACTGCCTGGACGCTCCCGGCTTGCTCCCGACTGGCGCCGCTGTCGCAGCCTCAATCGCCACGCCGCCGTGGCCGGGGTTCGTTTCTCGGGGCCGCGCATGAGCTCCGCGGCCGTCGCTGTTCGGGACTCGACGCCGCCCGGCTCTAATACCCTTGGTATTCTTGGTATTCTTGCGAAATCTGCTGCGGGCCAATCAAATCAACGGGTTACGCTGCTACGCGCGGCACAGCGCCTGCTGTTCGATCCTGAGTCGGGGCCGCACCAGCAAGCCCGGACGGTGTGGTGCGGCCGGATCGTGCTCGGCGAGTCCGTCCGGGTGCTGCGCAGCGTGGACGGCTCCGGCGCCCGAACGGGCGGCCTGCATACCTGCGGGAGCGTGTGGGCCTGCCCGGTGTGCTCGCGCAAGGTGTCCGAGGTTCGGCGCGCCGAGCTGCTGGCCGGGATGGCCACATGGCGCGCGGCCAGTGACCTCAACCGCGTGCAACTGCTGACCCTGACCTTTCCGCACGACGCGGGCCAGGCGCTGCCCGACCTGCTCGAGCGCTTCGGCCTGGCGCTGCGCAAGTTCAAAGCGGGCGCGGTGTGGCGGAAGTTTTCCGCCGAGCACTCGCGCGCCGGCTCGGTGCGCTCGCTCGAAGTCACGCACGGCGCGAACGGGTGGCATCCGCACTCGCATGAGCTCGTCTTTCTGCGCGCCCTGCCTTCGGACTGGTGGCGCGCCGAGCTGGCCGCGGCCTGGCTGCGCTGCCTCAAAGCGGCCGGCCTCGACGGCGCCGCGGATGCTCACATTCTCGAGCACGGCCTCGACCTCCGCGGGGGCGACTATGCCGCCGAGTATGTGTCGAAGTTCGGCCGCGACCTCGAGGGGTGGAGCGTGGCGGATGAGCTCACGCGCGGGCATTCAAAGATCGGCGCCCGCTCGGCCGGCGCGGTGTCGCGCGCTGCTCTCGACGTGCACGTCACGCCCTTTCAGTTGCTCGCCTGGTGGCAGGCGGGCGACGTGGAAGCGGGCGCGCTGTTCCGGGAGTACGCGCGAGCCTTTGAAGGCAAGCGAATGCTGTTCTGGTCGCCCAAGCTGCGCCAGGTGCTCGGCGTGGCCGACCTCGATGACGCCGAGATAGCCGCGCGCCTGGGGCGGACGGAACCGCTCCCGGATGAATCGCCCGTGGGATCGCTCACGCCGCAACAGTGGGCGGTGATCGTGTCGCGCGGCGCACAGTGCGACCTTCTCGAGCTGGCCGCGATGCTTGACGACCCGTGCGCCGAGCATCGCCAGGCGTGCCTAGACGAGTTCGTGACCTTGCAGACAGGGAAGGTGCCGCTGCACTCGCGCCGCGTCCGCTATCGCCCGTGGCGCTCGAGCTCGCTCTATGACCTGTGACGCTCGCCCGCTGGCCCATCGCGCCGAGGCTGCGCTCGCGACGTATGGCCGCATCCTGCCCGCGAGCGTTCGCGACCTGTTGCAAGACCTCGCCGCCGCGACTGATGCGCTCGGCCTCGAGGTGGCCGCGCTGCGGCGTGAAGTTTCCTCACTGACCCGCGAAAGGGGATGACATGGCAACCCGAAAGAAACCCGCCGCGCCGGCGCCTGGCGCCCTCGTGAGCCTGTCCGCCGAGTGGCGCGCGGGCCAGGCCGTGAGCATGGCCACCCCTGAGCACGCGCTCGCCGGCACGGGCGGGCGGGTGGTCGCATGGGATGACGCCTCCGGCCTCGTGCGCGTGGCCTGGGATGAGCTCGGCGGCGGTGAATCCGAGCACGAGCCCGCCGAACTCGTGCGCGAGCTGTAAGCATGGCCGAGCTCAAGCGCAAGCTAGGCCGGGTGCCTTGCCCGGCCTGCGGGGTGCCCGTGCTACTCCGCGAAAATCAGGCCGGCACGATCACGGGAAGCTGTGACGACTGCGACCTGTCCTTTTTCGCCAAACGTGGGGCAGGGGTCGCGCGCAAGTGGCGCGAGCTGCTAGGCCAGGCGGGCGAGCCTGCGCCGGCCGCGAGCTCGCCGGGTGAGCCTGGCAAGCCCGCGCCCGCGCCTGGCCGGCGCGTGGCCGCTGGCCTGCTGATCGGGGGCTGATCGTGGCCGCCGTGTGCCCTGAGTGCGGGACCATCTACCCGGCCGCCATGCCCGGCGCCGCGTGCGATTGGTGCCCGCGCGTCGCCCTCGTGACCCTTGAAGAACCCGCCGCCTATGTCGCAAGCCCTCCCGCAAGACACGCCGCCGAGCTCGAGCCCGGACAAGCTCCCGCCTGAGCTCGCCGGCCTGGCCGCCGATGCGGCCGAGCTGGATAGCATCGAAGGCGCCGCGCCTGGCCAGGCGCCCGCGCCCGCGCCGGAGCTCACCAACGCCGCCGCGCTCGAGCTCGGCGTGATTCTCTTTCGCGAGCTCGCCGGCCGCCTTCTCGGCGTGCAATCGCTCGAGCGCACGCTCGGGGATCGCGAAGCAAAGGCGATCGGCCAGGCCGTCGGGCCGGTGGCTGACAAGTACGGGCTGCGCCTCGGTGACTTCGGCGCATCCGTGGAGCTACAAGCCATCGCCGTGGCCGGGCCGATCCTGTGGGCCGCCTGGCGTGCGCTCGACGATGAGCTCCGCGCCAAGAAAGCTGCCGCGGCCTCGAGCTCGAGCACGGCCTCGGGCTCGCCGGGTGAGCCTGCCGCGCCCGCGGCCGGATGAGTGCCAACCGGCCGCGCATCCTGGCCGTAATCGGTGCCAGCGGCTCCGGCAAGTCTCTTTTCATCAAGGCGCACCTGTGGCGCTCGCTCGGGCCGCGCGTGCTCGTGTGGGATCCCCTGGCCGAGTATGGGCCGCACGTTCGAACCGTCACGCGCTCGGCCGCCGAGCTGGTGCGCCTGGTCGCCGGGCCGGCCTGGTCAATCGCCTTTCAGCCCTCGGCCGACGCGGGCCAGGCGGTGCGCCAGTTTGACCTTGTGTGCCGCGCTGCCCTGGCCGCCAGGCGCTGCGCGCTCGTGGTGGAAGAACTCGCCTTTGTGACGACGCCGGCACGCGCGCCGGCCGGGTGGCGCGCCGTGTGCCTGACCGGCCGCCATGCCGGGTTGACCGTAGTCGGCGCCTCTCAGCGGCCGGCCTCGATCGATAAGGATTTCTTCAGCAACGCGACCGCCATCCGGTGCGGGCGCCTGAACTACTCCCGCGACCTCTCGACGATGGCCGACGTGCTCGGCGTGCCCTCGGCCGAGCTGCAACGGCTCGAGCCGCTGGCATTTGTTGCGCGCGACATGACGACCGGCAAGCTAGACCGCGGGCGCCTAAAGGTGCCGCCTAAGGCGGGAAAGTTGCGCGCCTAGTTCCGGGGGTGCGATCGTCGGCGCGTCCTCTCTCGCTGCCCTCTCACTCCCGGAGCTCTCCGCATGGATTCCCAAGCCCTCATGAAAATCGGCGTCGCCCTGGCCGCTGTCGCTGTCGCGTACAAGTTCGCGCCCTCGGCCCTGGTCAAGACTGCCGCTGTGGCTGTCGGCGGCGTGATCGTCGCCAAACAGCTCCCGTACGTCCGCGACGCTCTGGCGTAAGGGGCGGCTATGTCGATCGAACTGATCCGCCTGGCGCCCTTCAACGGCGTAGCCGCAAACAGTCTCGCGAACCTCGACCTTTCGCAACTGCTCGGCTTCACTGTCGAAAACATCTTTCTTCAACTCGGGGGCACCTTCACGAAGGCGCAACTGACCGCCATTCAGCTCAAGGCTAACGGTAAGGTGATCGTCGATACCGACGGCGCCCGCTGCGATGCCCGGATGCAATTCCGCGGCCTGACCGCCGCCGCGACGCTGCTGTGTCTGGACTTCTCGGAGTACAAGGCGCGCAGCAAGGTGGCCGCCTACTCGGGCGCACTCGATACCACGCTCGGCGTGCGTAACCTGCGACTCGAGTGCCAGATCGGCGCCGCGACCTCGCCCACGCTGCAAGCCTTCGCCAGTGTCTCGGCGCCGCTCGTGTCGCCCGAGTTCGGCGGGGTGCGTCCGCTCATCTCGCGCGTGCATCGCGTAACGCAGACCATCGGCGCCGCGGGCACTTTCCCGCTGGCCGTGCCGCACCTTGACCCGGTGGCCGGGGGTTCGATCTTCAAGCGAATCGCCGTGCACTCGGCCAACATGACGGGCGCTCTCGTGACCCGCAACGGCGTCAACGTCCACGAATCCATCAAGGCGATCAACGATTACCGCCAGCAGTACCAAGGCGGCCGGACTCCGCAGGCGGGCGTCTACATGCTCGACTTCATCGTAGACAACATCCAAGAGGATGCGGTGCTCGACACGCGGCCGGCCTCGGGGTGCTCGACTGCGGCCGTATTCGGCACCTTCTCGGCGGGTGAGACGATCACGATCGAAAGCGAAGTCCTCGAGCCGCTCGACGTGTATTGATCGGGGGCCGGCAAATGCTCTCGATCCCTACCGCCGCCGCCTCGGGCATCGCGCCCGCTGACCCCGACGCGACCCGCGCCGCGACTGTCTCGGACTGGTTCTTTCAGGCCGGCTCGAGCATCCTGCGCGGGGTCGATACCGCCGTGCGAGCTCGCGAAGTTCAAGAACTGCGCTCGGCCGGTGTCGCTGTCGGCATGGACGCGGCCGGCAACATCTATCCCCTTGGCCAGGCGAGCGCCTGGCCGTCGATCTTCGGGCAAGGTGCGGCGGGCTCCGTCAACGGGCAACCCGCCGCCGCCTCGCCTTCGCTGTTCGGCGTGCCGCTGCCCTCGCTGCTCATCCTGGCCGGCGCGGCCTGGGTCGCCTTCAAGCTGCTCAAGTAAGGGGCCGCCGTGATCCGGTGGCTACCTTTCGCCGGCACGGCCTGGCCTGAGTTCTCGCCGGATGAGCTCGAAACCGTGCCCGGCTTCGATCCGGTGGCTCAGTGGTGGGTTGACTCGCCCGGCGCGCCGACTCCCGCGCGCCTGACCCTGCCCGGCGCGCCGGCCTGGTTCGCCAACGGCTCGAACGTGGAGATTTTCTCCACGCCTAACCCCTGGCAACCGTGGGCCGCCGCGACCCTGACCGGAGTCAAGATCAAGACCGCCGACAAAGTTGGCACCGTGGTTCCGTATGCCTTCGCCGCGGGCCTGTGGTCGCCTCAATTCGCGCAAGCTCGCGCGCAGCCCTGGGACTCGACCGGCATTGACCCGGAAGCTTGGGCCGTGATCGGTGCCGCCGCCGCCGCGCTGGTGGGCGGTGCGCTCGGCCTGGGCGCCGCCGCCGAGACTGCCGCCGCGCCCGCCGCCTCGAGCCCCAGCTCGGCCGGAT
>DAOTEJ010000088.1:6592-10029 GCA_035454085.1 Burkholderiaceae bacterium
GGGTGTCGGGCTTTGACCTGGTGGCCGAGGCTGCCGCGCCGATCGCGCCGGCCTCGAGCTCGGCCGGATGGGTGTCGGGCTTTGACCTGGTGGCCGAGGCTGCCGCGCCGATCGCGCCGGCCTCAAGCTCGGCCGGATGGGTGTCGGGGTTCGACCTCGTGGCCGAGGCTGCGGCCGGGCCTGCCTCGTCTATCGCGCTCGGGCCTGGCGCATCCGCGGCCGGCGCCTATGCCGACGCGATCGCGGCCGGCGCCCTCACGCCTGGCGCCTCGCTCGTGGCCGCCGCCGCGCCTGCGGCCTCGCTGCCTTCGCTCTCGAACCTGGCCGGCTCCGCGGCAAAGGTGCTCGGGCCGGTGCTCTCCACGGCCGCAAAGGTGATCGGCTCGCCCTCGGGCTCGAGCTCGAGCTCCGCGCCTGGCCAGGCTGCGCCGATCGGCCAGGCCGCGCCCGCTTCGGGCTCTGCGCTGCCTCTCATCCTGGCCGCTGTTGCTGCCGCTCTCGCTCTCAAGGGGTAAGCATGTTTCAGGAATTCAATTTCATCGTCCCCTTCTCGGGCGCGCTTACCGGCAACGTCCGCACCATCGCCGCCGCGGGGGATTGGTTCCGCGTGCGCGAATCTTCGGTGGCGCCGCTCAAGGTCACGCTGATGCCCTCGGGCGTGTCCGTGCGCTGCCTGCCTGGCCAGGGGCTGCGCGGGAAGCGCTTCGATTACCTCGTGATCGAAAACGTCGATGACACCTACACCGCCTTTGGTTCGCTCCTCGTGTCATCTGGCGCCGCGCTGGTCGATGACCGGGTGACGGGTGACGTTGCGATAAGCGACCTCATCACGGAGCGTTGCCAATACTGGGCCGCGCCTGGTCCTACCGCTGTGGGCTTCAACACCACGCAGATCGTAGGGACCGCCGAAAACAAGTCCGGGCTGATCGTGCGCGCGGCCTGGATCGACGTTGAGTCGGCGGCCGGCAATACGACCTTCGCCATGTTCGCGAGCGGGCCAATCGCGCCTTCGACCTTCGCCACGGAAAACCCGCGGATTTACGTCGCCAGGGCGGCGGCCTCCGGCGCAGGCGTCTCGAACAATCTTTCGCAGCCCGAAATGCGCCGCCGCCTGCCGCCTGGGTGGGGGCTCTGGCAGGTCACGAGCGTCCAGACGAATCCCGCGACCTCGGTTTTCCACTCCGTCTGCTTTGAGCTGCTGCGGTGAATGGGCGCGCGCCTGTTCTTGTGGAGTGCTCTCGGCGCGCTCATCGCCTGGCGCCTGGCGCCGCGTGCGCTCGCCGAGTTCGACGCCGCGAGCTCGGGCGAGGCGCTGCAACTGGCGAGCCTGCCGGAGCTGATCGGGGGCGCGGTGTCTGATCCTGCCGGCGCCCTCGGCCTAGAGCTCGAGCTCGAGCCCGAGCTCGGCCAGGCCGACGCCAACGCCCGCGCCTTTCTGGCCGCGATCGCCTGGGCGGAAGGCGCCGACTATTCGACGCTGTACGGGGGCGCGCTGTTCGACTCTTTCGCCGACCATCCCGCCGAGCTCGGATGGGCCGGCCTGCGCCTGCCTGACCGGCTGTGCCAGGCGGCCGGCTTCGGGCCGGGGTGCGTGAGCACGGCCGCGGGCCGGTATCAGATCAACCGGCCGACGTGGCGCGCGCTACGCGCACGCCTCGCGCTGCCTGACTTCTCGCCGGCCTCGCAGGATGCCGCCGCGCTCGAGCTCATCCGCGAGCGTGGTGCGCTCGGCCTCGTGCACGCGGGCGAATTCGCCGCCGCTGTCGATCGCGTGCGCCGCGTGTGGGCCTCGCTGCCCGGCGCGGGCTACGCGCAGCCCGAGAAAAGTCTCGACGCGCTGGCCAGCGTCTATCAGTTCAACGGGGGAACCTTCGCATGAAAACCGCTCAACTCGTCGCGCTCGGCCTCGGCGCCGCGGCTGTCTTGCTGCTCTCGAGGCGCCAGGCGCAGGCGCGCCCGGTGCCGCCTCAGGCCGTGCCCGTGCTGAATGCTCAATCCGACCTGTGGCTGAAGCTCGGCGCGCTCGACGTGGCGCGCGGCCTGCTCGGCTCGCTCACTGGCCAGGCATCCGCGCCGAGCGTGCCCTCGCTCAACGCGAGCACGGCCGGCCGCGACCCCTGGGCGCTGATTGATTTCTCGGGCATGAGCTCGCCGGGAGTCTCGACGCTGCCGACCGATTGGACGGGGTAGGGCATGGCCGCTCGGGACTTCGCCACGCCGGCCGGCCTGCTCACCCTGGCGGGCGCTGCCCTCGCGATCCTGGCCGCCGCCTGGCTGTATCAGCGGCGCGGCTCGCTCACTGTTGAAGGCGTCGCCTCTGACCTGGCCGGCGCGGCCGTTGACACCGTGACCGGTGCCGCCTCGGGCGCGCTCTCGTCCGTGTCGGATGCGCTCGGCATCGCCCGGCCGGCCGATACCGTGGGGGACGTGGATCGCGCCCGCGAGCTGATCGGCCAACTCGGCTACTTCCGCGCTTCTCAGCTCGTGGACGCTGTGACGTTCGCCCGCGCCGCCCTGGCCGGGCCGCTCTACTACGGCAACGAAGGCCGGCGCCAGGCGCCCGCGCCGGAGCTCACGCCGGGCAATTGGACGGGGTAGGCCGTGGGCGGTGAACTTCTCTTTTCCCTGCTCGGGACTGTCGGCGGGGCGGCGGCGGTGTATGCCGCCATCCGTGCCGACCTGCGCGAGGCGCTCGTCACTGCGCGAGCTGCCGCCGCCGCTGCCGACAAGGCGCACGCTCGCATTGACTCTCAACTCCAAGAAAGGCGCTGACCCCATGAACCCGAAACTACGCGCGATCCTGCTCCACCTGCGCGAGCCTTCAACCTGGGCCGGTGTCGCCGGCCTGGCCGTTGCGCTCGGCGCGCCTGTCGGCACCGTGTCGGCGGCCGTGCAGGGCATCATCGGCGTAGCCAGCCTGGCCGCGATCGTGCTGCCCGAACGGGGCGACGCCTCCGGCTCGAGCTCGAGCTCCGGCTCCGGCGCCTGAGAAACGGCCCGGAACCGGGCCAATTCGGCCGCCTGGGCGCTTGCGAGCGCCTGGCAGGCCCTGAGCTCGTTCTCTAGGTCGATCGCGGCCTCTGCGCGGCCGTAGGGGCTCGCGTACCACAACAGGCGCAGCGCCCAAGCGGGCGGCCGGCCTGATCGGTGCCAGCGGGTGAGCGTGTCGGGGGTGCGCCCGAGCACGCGGGCGGCCTGACTACGGCCGCCGCACGCGCGCTCGAGCTCGTGCAAATCGGCGGGGCCGCCGAGTTTCGGGGGGCAGAACATCGGGAAGTGAATCGGGCGCCAGGCGCCCGCGAGTTGACATAATGCACATTATGCGCAGTTGATGAAATGGCTGGTAGGACACGCAGGCTGGCCGAAGGCGCGTCGCGGAGCCGACGCCGCATCACCCCAACCGCTGAAACAGGAGGCTCCTACGGAGCGGCAAGCCG
>DAOTEJ010000089.1:0-9959 GCA_035454085.1 Burkholderiaceae bacterium
TTGCATCGCACGGGCAGGCCCTGCTCGGCGCAATACAGGGCCACGCTCCTGCTGTGGTTGCGCACGGCCGCCTGGCTGCTGGCGTAGGCGGCCGCCGCGGCGAGGCCGACTACGCCCGCGTGCGACAAGACGTTGACGATCGAGCCTCCGGCGCCCGACGGCCTGGCGCGGCGCATGGTGCGCAGCGCGTGCTTGCAGCCCAGGAAGGTGCCGTCGAGGACGCTTCGGTGCACGGCGTGCCAATCGGCCAGACAAGCATGCTCGGGGTCGTGGCGACCCGCTTGGTCCGGGACGACGATGCCGGCACCGTTCACCAGCACGTCGAGCCGGCCGTGGGCGTCGAGCACGTGAGCCATGAGCGCGGCCCAGGCCAGTTCGTCGCGCACGTCGAGGCGCCGTGCGCTAGCCCGGCCGCCCAGGCGCCGCGCCAACTCCGCCGCCCCGGCCTGGTGGATGTCGGTGACGATCACCGTGGCGCCCTCGCGAGCGAAGGCCTCTGCGATCGCCGCGCCGATGCTGCCTGCTGCGCCCGTCACCAGGGCGATCCGCCCTGGCAAGCGGGGCGCGCGGCCCTGCCGCGAGGCGATGGCCCGGTCGGTCGCGGTCACGGCGCACGGTCCGAGGGGTCCCACAGCAGGGCCAGCGCGAGCGCGGCGAGCGTCACCGGCTCGTGCAGCGCGTGTCCGGCGTCTGGACGCCAGAGTCGCGGCGTCGTGCCGTTCAGTTCGATCGCTCCGACCGGTCGCCCCTCGTGCGAGAGCAGGTAGCCGATCGGGGCATCCAGCGGCAGAGGCGAGCCCTGCACCGTGTGAAGCGACTGCACCTCCAGCATCAGGCCATTCATCGTGAAGCGTCCGCTGCGCTCGGCCTTGAGGCCCGCAGCCAGGGCGGGGGCGCGCAGCGCCATGCTCGCGCTCTTGGCGCCACGCCACTCGCAGTCGAAGGAGAAGGGCTTGGCGCTGGCGGCGAGCACGCGCCACGAGATCTCGACGGCGCTGCCGCGGCAGGCCGCCTCGGTCCGCGCCCCGTCGGCGAGCGTGACTTCGTAGCGCGTCTTGGCGCTGTCCCAACTGACGATGTCGAACAGCTCGAGCCGGTCGCGGCCGCGCTTGAAGGTGCCCTGGGCGGCGCCGACCGCAAAGCTGCCGTCCCGCCCCACGCCGAGGCCCTCGACGAGCTCGGGGGCGTGCGTCGCCAGCGGGGCGGGCAAGGCCACGGCGGCGGGGGTGAGGCTGGAGCAGGCCGACAGGGTCAGGGCGGCGGCGGCGAGCAGGGCGGGCGCGGGACGCACGGCGCCGATGTGGCAGCCCCTGCCGCCGGCGCGCAGGTGTGGGTGGAGTCTCAGCATGATGGGTTCCTGGTTTGGGTGTGCGCGGTGTGCGCGTGACGCGATGGGCTGACTCATTCGTAGATGACGACCGAGGTGACGGGCCCTTGCTCGGCGTCGTCGCCGCCGAGGATGAGCACGCGGCCGTCCCCCATGCGGGTCGCCGTGTGAAAGTGGCGGGCCACGGGCGCGGCGGCCAGCGCGCGCGCCGCGCCGTTGCGGTAAGCGGTGGCGCTGGCGGCCGGCGCCTGCGCCGGAGTGAGTCCGCCGAACAGCATGACCTCGTCGCCCCGTTGCACCGCCGCGGCCACCGAGCGCGGCATGTCCAGATCCGCGCGCTGCGAGAAGGTGTTGGAGACGGGATCGAACTGCACGACGCTGGCCAGTGGCAGCAGGCGCTCCTGCAGCGGGTCCTCGTGCTCCCCGCCCATGATCAGCACGCTCCCGTCGCTCATGCGATGCGCCGTATGGAACTGGCGCCGTGCGGCGAAGGCCGGTGCCGCCGGCGTGGCCAGCGCAGTGAAGCGCTCGGTGCGCGGGTCGAACACCTCGGCCAGCGTGTAGCTCGGCGCCTCGCTGTGGCCGCCCGCCACCAGCACGCGGCCGTCGGCCAGCAGGGTCGCGGTCGGCCATTCACGGGTGTGGAGCAGGTTCGCGACCAGGCGGAAAGAGTTCGTGGACGGATCCCAGATCTCGGCCGTGTTTTCGTTCAGGCCGCCTACCACCAGCACGCGGCCATCGGCCAGCGCCACGGCGGCGTGGCGGCTGCGCGGCCGCACCAGCCGTCCGCCATCGCTCACGGCGCCGGTGCGCTCGTCGATCAGGTCGGCGACATTGCCGATCTGCAGGCCGGCGACCCCGCCCAGGACCAGTACCCGCCCGTCCGGCAGGCGCGTGGCCGTGTGACCTGCTCGGCCCGTGCGCAGGGAGCCCACGCGAGTGAAGCTGCGCAGCACGGGGTCGAAACGGTCGATCGCGGTGGACAGCGTGTTCTCGCCGCGCGAGCCGCCGATCACGAGCACTCCGCCGTCACCCGTGGCGACTGCCGCGTGGTACTGCAGGGCGCGCGGCTGCGCGAGCGTCACGTAGCGGTCGCGGTAGGCCACCTCGAGCAGCAGCTCGCGGCGCAGGACCTGGCCGCCACCTTCGACGATCAGGGTGAAGCGCGCCGGCATCGACAGGGGCGCGGTGGTGAAGGCAGCGCCGCTGCTCACCGACGCGAGCGTGGCGCCGCTCTCGTCCACGATCCGGCCGCTGCCGCCGGCGAACACCGCCGTGAGCTGGGCGCGATCGCCGACGTAATGGCCCGGGGCAGCGGCGCTGAACGAGGTGATGGTGGGCGGCACGGCCACCGGCACCTTGCCGGCGTCGCTCGAGCCTCCGCCGCACCCGGCGAGCAGCAAGACGGCGAACAGGAGGAGCGGTGGGCCGAATATCGGCAGGAGCAGCGCCACAACGGTGCGCACGAGCTCACCGGGGAAGCGGAAGGGCAGCAGGGGCATGTCAATCTCCGGGGCGGAGGGGAGTGGTCGGGGCTCGGTGCGGACCGATCGGGGCCTGTCTGGCGGCGACTGGAGAGCGCGCTTGCATGAGCCAACGTCGCCATGGTGAAAACTCCGGCGTGACCCGGGCGTGACCGGTCACGCGACCAGCGGTCACGCAGCTAAAGTTGCGGGGTCATGCCGACCTTGCGCCTGTACGGAGCCGCCGCCCTCGCCCCTGAAGGGCGGGAGGAAATCGCCCTCGCCGCGCGGGAGGCGGCCCTGCTGGCGTGGCTGCACCTCGAGGGGCCCACGTCGCGGGCGCGCCTGGCGGCGCTCTTGTGGCCCGCCGGTGAAGAAGCGCGCGGTCGCACGAATCTGCGCCAGACGCTGGTCCGCCTGCGCCGTGCCGCAGGGGCGGTCCTGACCGAAGAGGACGGTGTCCTGGCCTTGGCCGCCAGCGTGCGAGTCCTGCCCGCCGAGGGCGGCGAGCTGCTCGCCGGCCTGCAGTTCGAGGACGCCGACGAGCTGGCCGAATGGCTGGGCACCCGCCGGCGCGATCGGCATCGCGAGCAGCAGCGCAGCCGGCTGGCCGCCGCGCAGGACTGCCTGGCCGACGGCGACGCGGGCGGCGCCCTGGCCCACGCCGATGCCGTGCTCGCCCAGGAGCCCGAGTCTGAGCAGGCCTGGCGGGTGCGCATGGAGGCGCTCTATCTCGCCGGCGATCGGGCGGCCGCGATCGCAGCCTGGGACGAATGCCGCGAAGTGCTGCGCCGCGCCTTCGGGGTCGCGCCGGCCGAGGCGACCAACGAGCTTGGCCGGCTCATCCTCACAAGCGACTCCCGGGGCGCCACCAGCCGGGTCGTGCTGCCCGCGGCGCTGCGGCGCCCCCCTCACCTGGTCGGCCGCGGCGCGCTGCTGCAGTCGATCGACCGCAGCCTTCGCCTGCGCCATGCGGTCGTGATCGCGGGCGCCGGGGGCCTGGGCAAGAGCCGGCTTGTGGCCCAAGTGCTCCCCGCGCACGAGCCCGCCTTGCTGGTGGCCGCGCGCGCCGGCGATCGGCTGCAGCCCGGCGCGTCACTGGCGCGGCTGCTGAGCGCGGCGCTGGAGCGCTTCGCACCCACGCTCGACGCCGATGCGCAGCGGGATCTGGCGGTGCTGCTGCCGGAGTCCGGCATGCCTGCCGCTCAGGTGCAGTCGGCCTTGGAGCACCGCCGCGTGCTGGGCTCGGCGGTGCGCGCGCTGCAGGCCTGCGCCCGCCAGGGGCTGGGCGTGCTCGCCGTCGACGACCTGCAGTTTGCCGACGACGCCAGCCTGTCGGCGCTGCGGGTACTGCTCGGTGCCTGGGCGGCAGAAGAGGACGCCGCGCCCGGACGGAGCCTGCCGGTGCCCCTGCTGGCGATGCGCGATGCCGAACTGTCCGACGAAGGCCGCGCGCTGCTCGCACAGTTGGCCGACACACGGCGCAGCGCACGCTATCCGCTGGATCCGCTGGGACCCGGCGAGGTGCGAGAGCTGCTCGCGACCCTGCCGATGGACAGCCTCGCGCCCCTCGACCTCGATGCGCTTGCCGCTGCCCTGCACGCGCAGGTCGGTGGCAACCCGGCGTTCGTGCTGGAGTCGCTCAAGAGTCTCTGGCTGGACGGTGGCGGCTCGTGGCGGCCGGGCGAACGCCTGCCTCTGCCCGCCACACTGCTCGAGACCCTGCGGCGACGCCTGCAGCGCCTGTCCGAGGGCGCGCTGCAGGTCGCGCAGTTGGCGGCGGTCGCCCAGACCGACTTTTCTCTGGGCCTGGCGGCGCACGCCACGGGGCGGCCACCCCTGGCGCTGGCCGCGGAGTTCGCTGAACTCGAGGCGGCCCAGGTGTTCCAGGCGCGTGCCTTCAGCCACGATCTGGTCGCGGAGGCCGTGCGCGGCTCGGTGCCCGCGGCGCTGGTGCCCGCACTGCACCGGCTGGTGGCCGAGGCCCTCGTCGCGCGGGATGCCGGCGCCGTGCTGGCGGCCCGCATTGCACATCACCTCACCAAGGCCCAGTCGCCGGCGGAGGCCGGGCCCTGGTGGCTGCGCGCCGCCGAGCAGGCGCGCAAGCGGTGGCAGATGGCCGAGGCGGCGAGTGCCTACGAAAGTGCCGCGCGCGCGTTCGGACAAGCCGGCGATGACGAGGTCCTGCGGCGCGAGCTCGGCCAGCCGGCGTCGGCCGCCGCCGTGCTGGCGTGGCGCGAGGCAGCCCGCAGCTGGAGCCGCGCCGATCGGGACGCGCTGGGTGCCGCAGCGCTGGACCAGGCCGACGTCATGGCGCAGACCGAGCGCGAGCGTCTGCTCAACGCGAGCACCCGGGTCGCGCTGCAGATCAACGCCGGCGCACTCACCGAATCGGTGCACACGGCACGAGGGCTCGCGCACTCGTTGAGCGGCCCCGCCCGGGCGATGTTGACCGGCGCCGAGCTCGGCGAGGCCGCACGCTTCATCTGCGCCGCCGTGCCCTACGGCCTGCCGGTCGATGAGGCGCTGGCGCTGTGCGCCGCCGTGCAGGACGCCGTGGCCGCCGAAGGCAAGGCGGCCCTGGTCAGCCTGCACAGCGGGATCGGCACCGCGCTGCACTGGGACGCGCGGCTGCGCGAGGCCGACGAGCGCCTCAGTGCCGCCCTCGCCGATGCGGGCGACGAGCTGGAGCCGGCGGTGCGCATCTATGTTGGCAACCGACTGGCGCGCGTGCGCCATTCGCTCGGCGAACTGCCCCGCGCGCTCGAGGTGGGACTGGAGACCCTCGAATTCGCGGAGCGTGCGCACGCCGGAGTCGGCCCGCGCACGAATCTGATGCACGTTCTCGGGCCCATGCTGATCGGCCACGGCGAGCCTGCGGCCGGCATCGAGATGCTGCACCGTGCGCAGGTGCTGGCCGAGGACCAGATCAGCCGATCCGAGTCCGCCGATCGGGCGGTCGCCTGCCTGGCCGTCGGCCAGATCGACGAAGCCGAGCGTTGGCTCGCGCGCACCGGCCTGTCCGGCACCACCGCTTTCGCGGTGCATGACCAGGTGGCCCTGGTGGCGCGGGCGCGCATCGCCGAGGCGCGCGGCACGTCGGTGGAAGAGCCGGTCGAGGGCCTGCTGCGTCTTCAGGCCGAGTCGCTGCCGATCGGCGTGTCGCTATTGCTTCGCGCCGTGCTGTTGCGCTGGCACGCGCCCGCAGGCGCCGAGATCGACGCGCTGCTCGCCGAACTGGAGGCGCGCGGCATGAAGGGGCTGCTGCGCTGTGCGCTGGGAGGCGCGGCGCGCATCGCGCTCGAACGGGGTGACGCGCGTGCCGCGCACTACGCACGCAGGGCCTTGCAACTCGCGCCGCATACCGACCTCTGGTGCGAGGAGCCCGCCCAGGTCTGGGTCACGGCTCACGCGGTGCTGCAGGGGTGCGGCCATGCGACCGAGGCCGGCGAGGCGAAACGCACCGGCGCCACCTGGGTGCGCGAGCGCGCGGCGCAATGGACCGACGTGGCCGCGCGCGAGGCCTGGCTCGAGGGCCAGCCCTTGCACCGCGCGCTGCTCGCCTGAGGGGCGCAGAGGTCGAGGCGGCTGGCCGACGCCCGACGCCTGCGGTCGCGGGCTCAGGCGACGGGCAGCGAAAACTCCACGGCGCCGATCCACCGCTGCCGGCGCCGCTCCAGCCGCACCGCTGCGCTCTCGTCGTCGAACGACACCGCGCTGCGCTCGAGCCGGGCGGGATCGAGCTTGTCGAAGCTGTTCACGTTGACCACCGCGTACTCCCGTCCGTCGATCAGGCTGGTGACCACCGGCACCACGCCGCAGCGCGCGCACACGTGGAACCGCGCCGTGCGCGTGCCGAAGGCATGGTGCGAGACGAGGGCCGGATCGCGCACCGTGACCCGCAGGCGGCCCGTCGGGCAGGCGGCCCACACCGCGCCGTGCTTGCTGCAGAACGAGCAGGTGCACGCGCGCGCGGGAATGGTCACGGGCTCCGGCTCCCAGTCCAAGGCGTAGCTCAGGTTCCCGCAGTGGCAGCTTCCGGTGATCAGCATCTCGTCTCCTGGTTGCGCGGCGACTCAGTCCTGCCGGCGCGCCCGCCTGCGCCACAGCGTGGTGCGGCTGATGCCCAGGCGCGCCGCGGCGGCGGCGCGGTTGCCGCCGCACTCGGCCAGTGCGCGCTCGATCACCTCGTGCTCCAGGGCTTCGCGTCCGGCGGGGTGTGCGTCCGCCCCGCTGCGCGCCGGCCGCGGCGCGGGCGTCGCATAGAGCTCGCTCACCCATTCGCGCAGCGCTGCGTCGGGGTCGATCGGCGCACCGTCCGCGGCGCCGACCAGGCGCTCGATCAGGTTCTCGAGCTCGCGCACGTTGCCGGGCCAGGCGTAATCGCGGGCCGCGCGCACCAGGGCCTCGACCAGAGGGCGCGCCTCGCGCGCATCGCTGCGCAGCCGCGCCGCCACCTTGTCCAGCAAGTGGGCGGCGATGGCGGCCAGGTCTTCGCGCCGCTCGCGCAACGGCGGCAGCTCGATGCGCAGAATGTTCAGGCGGTAATAGAGGTCGCGCCGGAAGTCGCCGGTCTCGACCATCGCGGCCAGGTCGCGGTGCGTGGCCGCGATCACGCGCACGTCCACCGGCGTGGGCTCGGTGGCGCCGATGCGCAGCACCTCGCGTTCCTGCAGGGCGCGCAGCAGGCGGGTCTGCAGCGGCAGCGGCATGTCGCCCACCTCGTCGAGGAAGAGCGTGCCGGTGTGCGCCGCCTCGAACAGGCCCGGCTTGCCGCCGCGCCGCGCGCCGGTGAAGGCGCCTTCCTCGTAGCCGAAGAGCTCGCTCTCGAGCAGCGGCTCGGGCACCGCGGCACAGTTCATGGCCACGAAGGGCTGCGCCGCGCGCGGCCCGGCGTGGTGGATGCCCTGGGCGAGCAGCTCCTTGCCGGTGCCACTTTCGCCGCGGATCAGCACCGTGGCCTGGCTGCGCGCGTAGTGCCGGGCGAGCGCGCGCACGCGCTCGATCGCCGGGCTCGTGCCCACCAGGTCCGCCAGCGCGTAGCGCGCGGGCGCGGCAGGGCGCGCGTGGCTGGCGCGCAGGCTGCGGTCCACGCGCTGAATCGCGGCAGGGTCCTGGGCGGTGAGCACCGCGCCGGTCTGCACGCCCTGCTCGACGATGGGCAGGCGGCTGGTCACCAGGGTGCGCGTGCCCAGGCGCTGGATCTCGTCGGGCTCGGGCCGCGCGTCCTTGAGCGTTCGGGCGAGGCTGAGCTCGGGCGCGAGCTCGCCCAGGCGCCGCCCCAGCGCCGTGGCGGCGGGCAGGCCCAGCAGGCGTTCCATCGCGGGGTTGAGGGTCTGCACGCGCTCGTCCATGTCCACCGCCACCACGCCGTCTCGCAGCTGGGCCAGGATGGTGTTGAGCCGTTCGCGCTTGGCCTGCTCGATGCGCGCCACGCGTGCCAGGTTCACCGCGTCGTCGAGCGCCTCGCGCACGGCGTCCTGCGAGTACAGAAACACGCCCGTCATGCCCGCCTCGTCGGCCAGGTCGGCCACCAGGCCGGGAGCCACGACCACCTCGATGCCGCGCGCGCGCAGCTCGTTGACGCAGTCGCGTGCCTCGGGCTCGTTGCGGTAGCTGCGCAGCTCCACGCCCAGACCGAAGAGCGCATTGAACTGCTGCACCTCGGCGCTCACTTCGCCGTAGGTGACCAGCGCCACGCGCGCCGAGATGCCCCGCGCCCGCGCCAGCGCGCGCATCACGTCGAACCCGCCCACGCGCACCAGCACCACGGGCAGCTCGGCGTGCTGGCGCAGGTATGCGCCGTTGGAGCCCGCGGCCACCACCACGTCAGCGCGGCCTTCGCGGCGGCGCGATTCGATCTCGGCCAGCGCCTGCTCGAAGCCGCGGTCCAGCACCTCCACCGCGGCCACGCCCACGTAGCTGGGCGCCAGTTCCTGCAGCAGGTGCTTCAGCCGATGAAAGCCCACGGCGAGGATGCGCGGGCGGCGGTCGGCGGCTGTGAGCAGGCTAGCCATGTTTCAATTGTGGAACATTTGTTTCAGGAGCGCCCGGGCGATTGTGAAACAACAGTCGCCGCAGCGCCAGCCCGCGCCGCGGCCGTTACGGTCGAATCAGGCCTTGGCGCGCAAGTGAGCACTTCGGTTATGTGTGGCATGGCGATTGCAAGGACGTGAACATCCCCACCCGGAGGTTCACCATGCCCTCGCCCGGAGCCACCTTCCGCGCCGCCCTGCAAGCGGAATCCCCGCTGCAGATCATCGGCGCCATCAACGCCAACCACGCCCTGCTCGCCAAGCGCGCGGGCTACCGGGCGATCTACCTGTCCGGGGGCGGCGTGGCCGCCGGCTCGCTGGGCATGCCCGACCTCGGCATCAACACGCTCGAGGACGTGCTCATCGACACGCGCCGCATCACCGACGTGTGCGACGTGCCGCTGCTGGTCGACATCGACACCGGCTTCGGGCCTTCTGCCTTCAACATCGAGCGCACCATCAAGAGCCTGATCAAGGCGGGAGCGGCGGCCTGCCACCTCGAGGACCAGGTGGGCGCCAAGCGTTGCGGCCATCGCCCGGGCAAGGAGATCGTCTCGACCGACGAGATGGTCGACCGCGTCAAGGCCGCGGCCGACGCCAAGACCGACCCGGACTTCTTCCTCATCGCGCGCACCGACGCGATCGCCGTGGAGGGCCTGGAGGCCGCCATCGAGCGCGCCGTGCGCTGCGTCGAGGCCGGCGCCGACGGCATCTTCGCCGAGGCCGCCCTGGATCTGGCCACCTACCGCAAGTTCGTCGACGCGGTGAAGGTGCCGGTGCTCGCCAACATCACCGAGTTCGGCGCTACGCCGCTGTTCACCGTCGAGGAACTCAGGAGCGCGGGCGTGGCCATGGTGCTGTATCCGCTGTCGGCCTTCCGCGCGATGAACAAGGCCGCGCAGACCGTGTACGAGGCCGTGCGCCGCGACGGCACGCAAAAGGCCGTGGTCGGCACCATGCAGACGCGCATGGAGCTCTACGACGCGATCGGCTACCACGACTACGAGCAAAAGCTCGACGCCCTGTTTGCCAAGAAGAAGTGAGACCCGAGGGAGAGACACGATGAGCGAGACCCAGACCCCAGCCCCCAAGCCCAAGAAGTCCGTGGCCCTGAGCGGCGTGGTGGCCGGCAGC
>DAOTEJ010000090.1:0-9647 GCA_035454085.1 Burkholderiaceae bacterium
CCCTGCTCGGGCGCGACAGCGTGCGCGTCGATCTGGTCAACGACCTGCTGGGCTATTAGGCGGCCCGCCCGGACTTGCTCGGGTGAGCTCGAACGCTGCCGATTCGAGTCACTCCCCGACCAGCATCAGCAGCGTGACGTTGATCGCATAGGCGGCCAGCAGGCCGAGGCTGACCCAGCTCGTCACCCGCAACACCCGGCCCTCCGGCCGCATCACCAGGCCCACGATCACCAGGCCCGTCATCACCAGAGCCGTTACCGTGGTGCCCAGGTGCACCGGCGAGGCGGCGACCAGGAGCGGACCGCGGGTGTAGAAGGCGTCGTCCACGGCCAGGATGAAAACGTTGAAAAGGTTGCTGCCCAGTAAGTTGCCGATCGCCATGTCGAGTGCGCCAAGACGCAGGGCGCCCACCGTCACCGCCATCTCGGGCAACGTCGTCACCAGAGCCATGAACACGGTGCCGACGAAGCTACGCGACAGTCCGAGCGCCCCGGCAAGCTGGTCGGCCGCCTCCGGAAGCCAGCTGCCCACAACCACCACCATCGCCGCGGCGAGCCCGAAGCGGCGCCACTCGCGGCGGATTCTCGACGCCCGCTCGAGCGGCGGGAGTCCCTCGCCCGCGCGCGGGTCGGCCGCGGCCAGCACTCTGGCCTCGTGCGCGTGCATGCTGCGCAGCGCTAGCAGATACAGCCCCAGCAGCAGCGGGCTGTAAGCGCCCAGGTGCAGCAGTGCCGGCGCCCGCTGCCCGCCGATCATGGCCAGAGCCACGAAGCCCAGCATCACCACGCCGAAGCCGGCCGCCAGCAGGTGGGTCGCGGCGGCCGTCCGATACATAGGCTGATGGCGCTGCAGTGCATCGACCACCACCAGGAAGGCGAGGTTCACCACGCATGCGCCGAGCGCGTTGCCCACGGCGAGGTTGGGAGCGTCCACGAATGTCACGGCGCTAATGCCCGAGGCCAGCTCCGGCAGCGAGGTAACGGTGGCCAGCAGCGCCAGCCCGACCCACCCGCGCGCCCAGCCGAGCAGTTCGGCAAGGCAGTCGGCGCTGCGACTGAGCGAATAGCCGGCATGCGCGATCAGCGCCGCACACACGGCGAACTGCGCGACCAGCCAGAGCAGCTTCACGCTGCACCCCGCCGCGCCGCGCTGCGCGCGAACAGTTTGCGCAGCTCCTCGACCCAGAGCACGCAGCTGGCCAGCGCCAGCAGAGGCAGCAGCGATGCCAGCGGCAGCGGCTCGGTGTGGAACAGCTCGTTGAGCGCCGGCACGTAGATCACCGCGGCCTGCAGAAGCACCGACAAGGTCAGTCCGCCCGCCAGCCAGGGGTTGGACAGCAGGCCACGGCCCAGGGCGCTGCGCGTCGCCGAGCGGCAATTGAGTACGTTGAACCACTGGCACATGGCCAATACGGTGAAAGTCTCGGTACGCACCAGCGCTTCGGGTTCGCCCATGGACAGCCGCCAGGCGAACCAGCCAAAGGTCACGGCGGCGATCAGCGGCGTCATCAGCAGCACGCGCTTGAGCAGCGACCAGCTCAGCAGGCGGTCGCCGCGGGGCACCGGCGCACGCCTCATCTCGGCGCCATCGGGCGGGTCCATCACCAGGTTCACGGTCACCGTGCCCTCGGTGACGATGTTGATCCACAGGATCTGCACCGCCGCCAGCGGCAGCGGAAAGCCGCCCACCAGCGCCAGCAGCAGCACCAGCACCTCGGCCATCGAGGTGGCGAACAGGTACAGGATCACCTTTTTCAGGTTGCCGTAGACCACCCGCCCCTGCTCGACGGCGCCGACGATGGTGGCGAAGTTGTCGTCGGTGACGACGATCTTGGCCGCGCTCTTGGCCACTTCGGTGCCGGTGATCCCCATGGCCACGCCCACGTCGGCGCGCGCCAGCGCCGGGGCGTCGTTGACGCCGTCGCCCGTCATCGCCACCACCTCGCCGCGTGCCTGCAGCGCCTCGACGATGCGCAGTTTCTGCGCCGGCTGCACGCGCGCGAACACGGCGATGGACGGCAGCGCCTCGCGCAGCTCGGCCTCGCCCATGCGCTCGAGCTCGGGGCCATCCACCGCGCGATCACCATTGCGAGCGATGCCCAGCGCGCGCGCGATGGCGAGCCCGGTGAGCTTGTGGTCGCCCGTCACCATCACCGGGCGTACGCCGGCGGCGCGGCACTCGGCCACGGCCCGCTTGACCTCCTCGCGCGGCGGGTCGATCTGGCCGACCAGACCGAGCAGGCGGGCGCGTCCGGCAAGGGCGTCGAAGCCGGCGGCGGGGTCGAACGGCTCGTGGTCGACGGTCGCGACGGCAAGCACGCGCATCGCGTCCGCCGCCATGGCGTCGGCGCGGGCGTGCGCCTGCCGCAGCAGGGCCGGATCGTCACCGCGGCACAGACGCAGCACGGCTTCGGGTGCGCCCTTGATCCAGACCTGCCCTCCGCGGTCGGGCCGGCAGTGGCCGGTGGCCATCATCTTGGCGTCCGAGTCGAACGGCAGTTCGGCCTGGCGCGGGGCGCCCTTGCGCAGCGCTGCCGGCGCCAGCCCGGCCTTGCGCGCCAGCACCAGCAGCGCCCCCTCGGTGGGATCGCCGATCACGGTCCACGCCGCGCGCTCCCCCTCGGGCGGCTGCAACTCCGCGTCGTTGCACAGCACGAGGGCCTGCAGCAGCTCGCGCAGGGACGACTCGTCGGCCGCGGCCGGGTCGAGCGCGCGACCGCCCTCAGTGAACGAGCCCACCGGTTCGTAGCCCACCCCTCCGACGGCGATCTGGCGCCCGCCTTCCTGGGCGGTGGGCAGCCACAGAGCCACGACCGTCATCTCGTTCTTGGTCAGCGTGCCGGTCTTGTCGCTGCAGATCACCGTGGTCGAGCCCAGCGTCTCGACCGCCGACAGGCGGCGGATGATCGCTCCGCGTGCGGCCATGCGCTGCATGCCCACCGCCAGCGCAATGGTCATGGCCACCGGCAGGCCTTCAGGCACCATCGACACCATCTGGCTGATGGCCACCATCAGCACCTCGGCCAACGGCAGTTGCCGCCACAGCCCGAGCAGCACGACCACGACGAATAGCCCTAGCGCGGCGGCGACCAGCGCACGGCCGAACTGCTCGAGCCGCAGCTCCAGCGGCGTCTTGGGCTCCTCGGCGCTTTCGGTGAGGCCGGCGATGCGGCCGACCTCGGTGTGCACTCCCGTGGCCACCACCAGCGCGCGCGCCCGCCCGGCGGTGACGTGGGTGCCGGAATAGACCATGTCGTGCCGGTCGGCCAGCCCGGTGGCCTCGGCCACCGCCGTCACCGACTTGGCCACCGGCAACGATTCGCCAGTCAGCGCAGCCTCGGCCACCTGCAGCTGCGCCTGTTCGACCAGGCGCGCATCGGCGGCCACCGCGTCGCCGGCCGCCAGCAGCATCAGGTCGCCGGGCACCAGCTCGCGCGCCGGCAACACCTGCTCCTGGCCATCGCGCAGCACGCGCACCTGCACCGCCGACAGGCGGCGCAGCGCAGCCATCGAGCGCTCGGCGCGGCCCTCCTGCAGGCTGCCGATCAGCGCGTTGACCAGCACCACCGCCAGGATCACCGCGGCATCGCCCAGGTGACCCAGCGCCACGGCCAGCACCGCGGCGACGAACAGGATGTAGATCAGCGGGCTCTTGAACTGGCGCAGGAAGGTGCGCCACAGCGGCCGCGGCGGCGGCTCGGGCAGCGCGTTGGGGCCGTGGGCCGAAAAGCGGCGCGCTGCTTCAGCTGCGGTGAGGCCGCCAAGGGCATCGCTGTCCAGAAGTTCCAGTGCGCGCTGAGCGTCCAGCGCATGCCAGCTGGCGACGTTGCGGAGGCCTGAGGTCGAAGCGGGCATCAGCTCGGAGCACGAATTCACCATGACCTGCCGAGCCTTCGAGGCCGGGCGAGAGGAGCTCCGATCGGGCCGACAGTCATGGCAAGTCCCGCCCTCGAAGGTGATCTTTCCCGAGTCTTGCCGCCCCGTGCTGCGCGAGGTCAAACCTCAGCTGCGGTGCACTACGCTCGACTCGGTCCACCGCGCCAGAGCTCGGCCTGGGCGACCACCAAGGCGCCCAGCGAGCGCTCCTGCCCATACCGGTCGCGCTGCCAGTGCGCGTCGACCCTGCGCGAGCGCACCAGCTCGGAGATTGCCTGGAGCGCAGCCTCGGACCCCAGTTCGCGCGCATAGGGTGCGAGCCTCGCGAGCGTGTCCGTCACGTCTTCGTGAATGGGACGCGAGCGCCCGCTCAGTCCATCGATCATGACGCCCTCGAGACCGAAGCGGCATGCCTGGAATCGGTTGTACGTGTAAGGGAGATAGACAGCCTCGTCGAGAGAGGTGTCGTCGTCCAGCAGCATCGCTGCGAGCGCCTGTGTGTAGGCCGCGAGCTGGGCCGCGCGCTCGACGGTCAGAGGCGTATCGAACACCCGCACTTCCACGGTGCCGTACTCCGGCTTCGGCCGGATGTCCCAATAAAAGTCCTTCATGCTCGCCACGACGCCCAGTGCCCGCATGCGCGTGAAGTAGTGCTCGAAGCCCGCCCAGTCGGTCACGAACGGGGCCCGGCCGGACAGTGGAAAGGCGAACACGGTGTTTAGCCGAGAGCAGTCGAAACTCGTGTCCACGCCCTGGTAGTAGGGGCTGCTCGCTGCGAGCGCGATCAGCTGAGGCACATAGCGCGACAGCCGGTGCAGCAGGCGGATGGCGGCATCGCCGTCGGGACAGCCGATGTGCACGTGCTGACCGAACACCGTGAACTGCTTGGCAAGATAGCCATAGAGAGCGGCCACCTGGAGGAAGCGTGGGCGATCCGCAATCTCGCGCTCCGCCCAGTGCTGGAACGGATGCGCGCCACCGCCGCACACCAGCAGGTCCAGGCGGTCGGCGGCGCCGATCACTGCGTCGCGCAGGGCACGCAACTCGGCCAGGAGGGGCTCGTAGTGCCAATGCACCGAGGTGCTCACCTCGATCATGCTGTCGGTGATCTCGGGCTTGACGTCCCCGGCATGCGGACGCCGCTCGATCAGGGCGATCAGGTCGGCACCACCGCGCGTGAGGTCGCCTTCGCGCCGATCGACCACCTGCAGTTCGAGTTCGACCCCCATGCTCAGGCGCCCGCCGCCAGCGGGGAACGGCAGACCGTCAGGCGCGTCCATGGACCAACCCGCACTCGCCGCTACGCCGCAGGCTGTAGGCGGCCAGCATCGCCCCGAAGGTCTGCATCAGCAGCACGACGACGATCAGCACCGATCCCACCTGCGCGCCAACGCGGACGTCGATCGCCGCCACCTCGTGAACCAGCAGCAGGGCCGGAGCCGACATTGGGGCTAGCACCAGCCCCACCCCGATGCCCTTGCGCCAGGCAAGGCCCGAGGGCACCGCCAGCGCGGTCACGGCCGCGAGCTTTGCGCCCAGCCGGGCAATCGTGATCAGTGCCGCGAGGCCGAGCGCCAGCGGCCAGTCGCTGAACGCATGGGGAGCGAAGCTCAGGCTGAACCCCACCACCAGCGCCACACCGACCAGCGTGTCGAGCCCGGGGATGCGCGCGGCAACACCATGGCGCGCCGCCAGGCCCCCGAGCGCCAGCATGGTCAGTAGCGGCGAGAGCCCGAGAGCGAGCGTCGCCACGAAGATCAGGCAAAACACGGCCAGGGTGAGTGCCGTCCAATCCGCATCGGCTCCGCGCACGAAGCGCGTTCCCAGGCGCAGCACCCAGGCGCCGACCCACGCTGCGAGCAGCGAGCCGAGGATCAGGTAGAGCGGGTGCAGTACCCAGGCGTCGATTACCCCCCGTGCATCAACATGAACCCAGGCCAGCAGCAGCGTGCTGAGCACCGCTGCGTAAGCGAAGTTCAGCGCGCTCAGCAGCAGTGCCCGTTCGGTCACCTGACCCTGAAGCCCGAACTCGCGGCGCAGCGCCAGGGCCACTGTTGGCGCGGAAGCCATGCACACCGACGCGGTGAGCAGCGCAGGCAGCCAGTCCCACCCGGCCGCCCGGCACAGGCCCAGCACCGCAAGGAAGCTCAGGGCCGCCTCCAGCATGCTGGTCCCAAGCAACGCGGAATTGCGCCGCAGCCAGCCCCAGGGCGCGATGCGACCGAACTCGAAGAGCGCCATCCCCGTCGCCAGCGCCAGCGTGATGCGCGTGAGCTCGGCCGGCACGGGTTCGAGGCCCAGGCGCACCAGGCCCTGGTTGCCTAGCCCGAATAGCAAGCCCGCGACCGACTGTCCGACCAGTCTTGGCAAGCCCAGCCGCGCGCCAACCTCGCCGCCCGCGACGGCAGACACCACGAGCAGCGCCAGGGTAAAGGCTCCCGACCATGCGTCCGGTATCTGGGGAAGTAGTGATGGATCGATCATCGGCACCGAAAAAAAAGATGGGGAGCCAGGCTCGATGAGTCTGAAGCTCCCCGGAAATGACCAAACTGCGCCGCTTCGCTTCGAAGCGGGCCCCCCGCAGGGCCACGCGGTCGGTCGCTGAAGCGACCGCGCGGCCCCGGACAGCGTCCGCCGGCAGGCCCCACCAATGTAGGGAGGAGCGTCTAGGCAGGCATCAGGGGGGCTGCGTACGGAGAACCACGTAGGGGCGCTCGCTTTGCGTCGCCCCGGCCAGGCAGCGGCACAGCGGCGCCGTGCCGCTGCCTGCCGGCGACCTCGTCCGGGTCAGCGCACACCTCAGGCAGAGAGATCACACGGACCGCGCCCAGCGCTGCCAGGCTGGCGGCAAGTGCTCGCGCTCCGCTGGGGCACTCCGTCACCGGCACGGCGCACCCGCGCCGCGCCAGTTCGATGCGAAGGCTCATTACCGCCTCGGGGTCGCAGGCCTCGCCAGGCCGCGTCGGGACGAGCAGCACGCGCAGATCGCGCCTTCCCGCCCGCGTCACTGCCGCGCACAGCGCTGGCAAGGCGGCTACGGCTGCAGGCCCGAGGATCACGAGGGCTTCGTCTTGAGCCGCCGGCTCGACGGCCTGCTGTGCGGCCGTCGATGCAACGGTCGGCAGCGCGCAAGCGGCGTCCGGAGGGCAGGGATCGAAACGGGGATGGGACATGGGGCCTCCTGTCGGGCAGCCAGCGCAGACGGTCTGCGCGAACCCTTCAGGCCCATCGTGCCGACACTTCGCCGCCCCGCCATCCGGGAACCCGCGTAGGTAGGGTCACGCACCCGCCAGGCGGGCGCTAGGGCTCGGCGTCAGGCGCATCGAGCACAAAGCGCACGCGAAATAGGTCCCCCACACGCCCGGCCTCGAGCTTTTCCATGATGCGTGCGCGATGGACTTCGACCGTGCGCGGGCTGATGCCCAGCGTCTCGGCCACTTCTCGATTGTGGTGCCCGTCGGTGACCAGTTCGAAGACCTCGCGCTCGCGCGGCGTCAGGCGCTCCAGGCGACGGCGCACGTCGGCGAATTCTCGCTCCAGGTTCACCTTCCGACGGTCGCTCTCGAGCGCGCCCTGCACCGCGTCGAGCAAGGCCGCCTCGTCCACCGGCTTTTCCAGGAAGTCCACGGCACCCTCGCGCAGCGCGGCGCGGGCGGTCGACACGTCGCCGTGCGCAGTCACCACGACCACCGGCACGGGCACCTCCCGCGCACGCAGGCGGCGTGCCAGTTCCAGACCATCGATGCCTGGCAGGCGCACATCGACGATGGCGCACGCCGGCCGGCGCAGCACGCCAACGGCGAGCATGGCCTCGGCGGAGTCGAAACCGATGCAAGCGAAGCCGCGCAGGCGCAGCAGAAGTTCGAGCGAGGCCCGCACACCGGCATCGTCCTCGACCACATAGACGGTAGTGCCGAGCAGGGGGTCTGGCGATGACAAGGTCGGGGCATTCATGAAGATGGGCGCGACGAGGTCGGCACGCTAGGCGCCGGGAAGTCCATGCGCAGGCTAGTCGGATGCAAGGGGCTCTCGAGCCAGATCCGGCCGCCGTGGCGTTCCACGATGCGCCTCGACATCGCGAGGCCGAGGCCCATCCCCTGAGGCTTGGTCGTGGTCATTGGATCGAAAAGTGTCGCACGAACCTCGGGCGCCACCCCCGCACCGGTGTCGGCCACCTCGATGACGATGCGCCCCGGTCCCGAGACTTCCCACGCTCGCAGCCAGAGCTTTCTCGGCGGTGGCACCGACTCGAGTGCGTCGAGCGCGTTCTTCACGAGATTGGCCAGCACCGTGCCGAGCTGCACCCGGTCAGCCCGCAAGACGAGATCGGGCGGCACGCAATCGACCTGCACCTCCACGCCCAGGCGCACGCTGCGCTCGGCGGGCTGGCCCGCCGCGTCGCGCAGCAGCTCACCCACCGGACAGAGCAGCAAGTGCAGCTGACCGCTGCGATAGAAGTCCCGCATGCGTCGCACGAACTCGCCGGCGCGCGCGCTCTCGTCGGCAATGCGCGCCAGAGTGTCGAGCAGCAAGGCGCGATCGTGGCCCTGCTCGGCGATCAGGCGGCTGGCGCGCGCGTAGTTCGAGATGGCCGACAGCGGCTGGTTGAGCTCGTGCGCCAGGGCGCCTGCCAGCTCCGCGGTGGCGGCCACCCTTTGCGCATCGGCCAGCGCCTCGCTCTGCCTGCGCAGTTCGGCAGCGCGGGCGTCGAGGGCAACCGCCTGCCGCGCGCGTTCCCCCGCCAGCGCCCCGATGTAAAGGGTGGTGATGGCCAGCGCGAGCATGAGCAACTGGAACTCGAGCGCCGTCGCGGCCCGGGTCTGGCTGACCACCAGCGCAAGCAAGAGGCCCGCCTGGACGAGCGCTGCCGCGACCGCCGCACCGCTCAACCCCTGCCGCATCGCGATCGCCAGCGCGGGCAGAAAGAGGAGGTAAAACATGCGGAACTCGTCGAGCGGCTTGACCCCGAAGATCGCCACCAGAGCAACGGCGAGCAGCACGAGGAACAGCGCGAGATCGCGCAGCAATCCGCGCCGCGCCGAAGGATCGGCGAACAGTTCGGGAAGTGCGCCGCCCGTCCACTGCAGCAGCAGGGTTCCGACCACGACCACGCCCACGACATTGCCTGTGAGCCGCTCGAGCGTGATGAGCGCGAGGGCGCGCAGGGGCAGGCGCGGATCGCCGAGGCTGACCACGGCGTCGGCGAGCGCTGCCAGGACCGCGCAGACCAGCGCCACCACGAGAAAGCGACTCAGGTCGCGCGCGGTCGCGTCGGAACGCCCGATACGGGTGAAGCGCCCGACGGCGTAACCCCCCGCCGAGTAGGCCGCGGTGACGATCAGCGCTGCCACCACGATTCCCGGTCCGCTCGAGGGACTGGCGACCAGGTCGGCAATCAGGGCCCCCAGGAACACTAGGGGCACGTAGCGCAGGCCTCCCCAAGCGACCAGAGCCATGGCCAGGGCAGGTTGCGGGTTCCAGGTCTGGGGCGTGATCACGTCGAGCAGCACGTAGAGCAGCACGTACGTGACGCCAATCAGCAGAAACCGGCGCGGCCCTCCCGACCACGGCCCGCAGCGGCCGGGTCCGAGATCGCGCACGACAGCATCGGCAGACGCTTCGGGCAGGTCCGGCCCCGGCGCAGAACTCATAGGCGTCGCACCACACAATCGATCAGCGCCGATTCGCCCGCGTGCTGTGTGCCTTCGGCAAGCACTGCGCGGTAGGCGTTCAGGTGCAGGATCTCGTGTGCCGCGAAGGCCTCGCGCAACA
>DAOTEJ010000091.1:0-1787 GCA_035454085.1 Burkholderiaceae bacterium
TCCTTCTTCACGCCCAGCAGGTCGATGCGCTGGCCGCCGGTGACCTTGACCGTGGGGATCGCGAACTCATCGACCACGTCGGCGATGCGGCGCAACTCGGCCGCATTGGTCACCCCGCCCCACATGCGCGGCACCACGCTGAAGGTGCCGTCCTTCTGGATGTTGGCGTGGGCACGCTCGTTGACGAAGCGGCTGCGGGGGTCGTCCACGGCCTCGCCCGGCCAGGTGCTGATCAGGTAGTAGTTGAGCGCCGGGCGGCAGGTGGCGCAGCCCGCGCTGGTGCGCCAGGCGAGCGCGCTCATCGTGTCGGCCACGGTGAGCAGGTGCAGATTGCGGATCGCGGCGCGCACCTCGGCGTGGGTGCGGTCGGTGCAGCCGCACACCGGCTTGGTCTTGGGGGTGGCCGAGTAGCCCGCGCCCACGGTGGCGGCGATCAGCTGCTCCACCAGGCCCGTGCACGATCCGCAGCTCGACGAGGCCTTGGTGTGCTTGCGCACCTCGTCGAGCGTCATCAGGCCCTTGGTCTTGATGGCGCTGACGATGGTCTTCTTGCACACACCGTTGCAGCCGCAGACCTCGGCCTCGTCGGCCAGGGCGGCCGCCGAGTTCGCGCCGGCGTGGCCGGCGTCGCCCAGGTGGTTCTCGCCGAACAGCAGGGTGGCGCGGCTCTCGGCCACGGGCACGCGGTCCTTGACGAGCTTGGTGTACCAGATGGCGTGTTCGGTGTCGCCGACCAGACAGGCGCCCACCACCGCGTTGTCCTTGAGCACCAGCTTCTTGTAGACGCCGCGGGTGGGGTCCGAGAGCAGGATCTCGTCGGCCTCCGGTCCGCCCTGGAAGTCGCCGATCGAGAACACGTCCACGCCGGTGACCTTGAGCTTGGTCGAGACCACCGCGCCCTTGAAGCGGCCCAGCCCGTTCTCGGCCAGGTGCGTGGCGCAGACCTTGGCCTGGTCGAACAGCGGTGCCACCAGGCCGTAGCACACGCCGCGGTGCGCGACGCACTCGCCCAGCGCGTAGATGCGCGCGTCGGTGACCGTCTGCAGGGTGTCGGTGACCACGATGCCGCGGTCCACGTGCAGCCCGGCCGACGCGGCGAGCGCCGTGTTGGGCCGGATGCCGATGGCGACCACCGCGAGGTCGGCCGCGCTCACTCGGGGCAGGGCCTCGGGCTCGCGCGCCGGGCGATGCTGGACGGCGCACACGCGGCCCGACTCGCCAGCCACGAACTCGAGCGTGCTGGTCTCGAGCAGGAACTTCAGCCCCTTGGCCTCGAGCGCGCCTTGCAGCATCTGGCCGGCGGTGCGGTCGAGCTGGCGCTCCATCAGCCACTCGGCGAGGTGGATCACCGTCACGTCCATGCCGCGCAGGCGCAGGCCGTTGGCGGCCTCGAGGCCGAGCAGGCCGCCGCCCACCACCACGGCGCGGCGGTAGTCGCGCGCCGCGGCGATCATCGCCTCGGTGTCGGCGATGTCGCGGTAGGCCACCACGCCCGGTAGCTGGATGCCGGGCAGCGGCGGCATGAAGGGGTTCGAGCCGGTGGCCAGCAGGAGCCGGTCGTAGGCGGCCTCGGTGCCGTCGTGGCCCACCACCACGCGGCGCGCGCGGTCGATGCGCTCGACGCGCACGCCGGCGTGCAGGCGGATGCCGTGCTCGCGGTACCAGTCCCAGCCGTTGAGCACGATGTCCGCGAAGCTCGCCTCGCCCGCGAGCACCGGCGAGAGCAGGATGCGGTTGTAGTTGGGCTGGGGCTCGGCGCCGAAGACGGTGATGTCGTAGAGCTCGGG
>DAOTEJ010000091.1:1887-9276 GCA_035454085.1 Burkholderiaceae bacterium
TGCAGCACGCGCTCGCGGCATTCGAGGTAGACCGGGTCGTGGGCCATCGCCAGGCGCTCGCGCGGGCGCGGGATCGGGACGGTCAGCACCTCGCCGATGGTCGCCGCCGGCCCGTTGGTGAGCATCACGATGCGGTCCGACAGCAGCACGGCCTCGTCCACGTCGTGCGTGACCATGAGCACCGTGGAGCCCGCGGCCGCGACGATCTTCATGAGCTCGTCCTGCAGCCGCGCGCGCGTCAGGGCGTCGAGCGCGCCGAAGGGCTCGTCCATCAGCAGCACCTTGGGCTCCATGGCCAGCGCGCGCGCGATGCCCACGCGCTGCTTCATGCCGCCGGAGATCTCCGCCGGCTTCTTCTGCGCGGCGTGGGTCAGGCCCACCAGTTCGAGCGCGGCGTGGGCGCGCGCCGTCAGCTGGGCCTTCTTCTCTGTGCCGCCGAACACGCGCTCGACCGCCAGGTACACGTTGTCGAAGCAGCTCATCCAGGGCAGCAGCGAGTGGTTCTGGAACACCACCGCGCGGTCGGGGCCGGGGCCGGCGATCTCGCGCCCGTCGAGCAGCAGCACGCCGCTGGTGGGCGCGAGCAGCCCGGACACGAGGTTGAGCAGGGTGCTCTTGCCGCAGCCGGAGTGGCCGATCAGCGACACGAACTCGCCGCGCGCCACGTCCAGGCTCACGTCGCGCAGCGCCACGAAGGGGCCGCGCTTGGTGGCGAAGCGCATGCCGGCGCCGTCGATGTGCAGGAAGCGGGACTGGTTGATCGTCATGGTGTCCTCACGCGTATTCGAAGCGACGGCCGATCCACACGAGCAGGGCCTCGAGCGCCATGCCCACCACGCCGATCACCAGGATGGCGACCAGGATGTTGGCCACGTTCAGGTTGTTCCACTCGTCCCACAGCCAGAAGCCGATGCCCACGCCGCCGGTGAGCATCTCGGCGGCCACGATCACCAGCCAGGCGATCCCCACCGACAGGCGCACGCCTGTGAGCAGGTAGGGCAGCACCGCCGGGAAGAGGATCTTGGTGAACACCTTCCACTCCGAGAGCTTCAGCACCTTGGCCACGTTGAGGTAGTCCTGCGGCACCTGGCGCACGCCGAGCGCGGTGTTGATCACCATGGGCCACAGCGAGCAGATGAAGATGGTCCAGATCGCCGCGGGGTTGGCGGCCTTGAACAGCAGCAGCCCGATGGGCAGCCAGGCCAGAGGCGACACGGGCCGCAGCAGCGCGATCACCGGCGCGGCCATCTGCCCGGCAAAGGCGAAGCGCCCGATCACGAAGCCCAGCGGAATGCCCACCGCCGCGGCCAGGCCGAAGCCCAGGCCCACGCGCGCCAGCGAGGCGAGCACGTTCCAGCCCACGCCCTGGTCGTTGGGGCCTTTGCTGTAGAAGGGATCGGCGAACACCTTGACCGCCGCCTCCCACACGGCGAGCGGGCCGGGGAACTGGCCGTTGAGCAGCGCCACCCCGTGCCACAGCAGCCCGAACACCAGCAGGCCGACCAGCGGCGCGAGCACGCGAGCGAGCGCGGCGCGGGTGCGGGCGCGCTGCGCGGCCAGCGCCAGTTCGTCGGGCGACAGGCGCGGCGCGCGCGCGGCGGGCGCGGCCGGTGCGGGTTCGGTGGCGGGCATGGCGGCCGCGGCGGACGGCGCAGCGGGCATCAGCACCGCGGCGGCGGCGGCTTCGCCGGCGCCGATCGCGGGGTCGAAGGCGGTGGTGGCGAGCGAGCTCATGTCCGCCTCCTCAGGCCACGCGGATCTTGAAGCTCTGCGCGTACTGGGCGGGCGCCTTGCCGTCCCACACCGTGCCGTCGACCAGCTTGGCACTGCGCATCGGATCCTTGGGCAGCGGCACCTTGGCCATCGCGGCCGCCTGCTTGTAGAGCTCGATCTGGTTGACCTTCTTCGCCACCGCCAGGTAGTCGACCTCGCTCTTGAGCAGGCCCCAGCGGCGGTGCTGGGTCATGAACCACATGCCGTCCGACAGGTAGGGGAAGTTCACCGCCCCGTCGTTGTAGAACTTCATGAAGTTCGGGTCGTCCCAGGTCTTGCCCAGGCCGTTCTGGTAGCGGCCCAGGATGCGCTGGTTGATCACGTCGACGCTGGTGTTGACGTAGGCCTTGTCGGCGATGGTCTCGGCCATCTTGTTCTTGTTCTGCAGGCCGGTGTCGATCCAGCGGCTGGCCTCGAGGATCGCGGCGACCATCGCGCGGGAGGTGTTGGGGTACTTCTGCACGAACTCGCCGGTCGTGCCCAGGACCTTCTCGGGGTGGTCTTTCCAGATGTCCTGGGTGGTGATGGCGGTGATGCCGATGCCGTCGGCGATGGCGCGGTGGTTCCAGGGCTCGCCCACGCAGTAGCCGTCCATGTTGCCCACCCGCATGTTGGCCACCATCTGCGGCGGCGGCACGGTGATCACCTTGGCGTCGGTCATGGGGTTGATGCCGTTGGCCGCCATCCAGTAGTACAGCCACATCGCGTGGGTGCCGGTGGGGAAGGTCTGCGCGAAGGTGTACTCGCGCTTGTCGGCGGCCATCAGCTTGGCCAGGCTGGGCCCGTCCACCGCGCCCTTGTCGGCGAGCTTCTTGGACAGCGTGATGGCCTGGCCGTTGTTGTTGAGGGTCATGAGCACGGCCATGTCCTTCTTCGGGCCGCCCACGCCGTTTTGCACGCCGTAGATCAGCCCGTAGAGCACGTGCGCGGCATCGAGCTCGCCGTTGACCAGCTTGTCGCGCACCGAGGCCCAGCTCGCCTCCTTGGACGGAATGATCTTGATGCCGTACTTCTCGTCGAACTTGAGCACCGAGGCCATCACCACCGAGGCGCAGTCGGTCAGCGGGATGAAGCCGATGCGCACTTCCTTCTTCTCGGGTGCGTCCGAGCCCGCGGCCCAGGCTCCGCCCGGCAGGGCGCTGCTGCCGGCCAGCACGGCAGCGGCGCCGGCCTTCTTGATGAAGCTGCGTCGTTCAGTGCTCATGAGTCCCTCGTGCTGGTTCGACATGGCGATCTCCGGTTGCGATGAATGCAAAAAAGGCGTCGGCCGATCCACCCTGGGGTGGGAATCAGCGGACGCCTTTGTCCTTGGTGGGCGCTCCCGCCTGGGCGCGCCCGAATTGCCGCGCGGATCGCCGTTGAACCGCGCACACCGTCTCTGTTGCAGGAGTCGTGCCAGGGCCGCAAAGCGCGTCTGCACGAGGGTGATCGGCCCCAAGCGCCCGCTCGCGGCTGCTGCGCTGCACCAGCAAGGCGCAGGCCTGCACCGCGGTGGCGCGCCGCTGCGCTTCAGGACAGCAGCGACTGGGCGTCGATCACCCGCTCGGCCACCTCGACGAGCTTGAGCCCGCGGTCCATGGCGAGGCGGCGTAGCTGGCGGTAGGCCTCCTCCTCGCTGCAGCCGCGCGCCTGCATCAGGATGCCCTTGGCCTTCTCGATGCGCTTGCGAGCCGCGAGTTCGCCGCGCGCGGCGGCCAGCTCGGCGCGCAGCTCGGCTTCGGCCTCGAAGCGCGCGATCGCCACCGCGATCACCGGCGCCAGCCGCTCCGCCTGCAGACCGTCCACCACGTAGGACGAGACGCCGGCGCGCAGGGCGCGCTGCACCTGCTCGGGCGCGGCGTCGTCGGTGAAGAGCACGATGGGGCGCGGGCAGGACTCGCGCATCGCCGCCAGGTGCTCGAGCGTGTCGCGGCTCGGGCTCTCGGCGCCGATGATCACCACGTCGGGCCCGAGGCGCTGCACCGCCTCGATGATTTCCATGGCCGAATCCACCGTGCCCAGCACGGTGCAGCCCAGGCGCACCAGCTCTCCGTGCAACTGGCCGATCGCGGGCTCGCCGTCATCGACGAGCAGGACCTTGAACGCCGCCGGCTCGGACGCGTCCTTCACGATGGGCACTGCGGGGCTGATCTGCACATACCCTTGTCGTGCAAGCCGCGTGCCAGCGGCGGGTAAGCTTGCCCCCGAAAGAGGAGGGGATATGCGTCTGATCACCGCGGCCGAGTCGCGGCCGGCCCTGGGAATGCGCGAGGCCATCGCCGCCGTGCGCGCGGCTTTCGAGCAGATGGGCCAGGGCGCCGGCGCGGTGCTCGCGCCGGGCGGCGTGGGCACGGCGGATTCGACGCACTCCCTGAGCGTGGCCGGCGCCTTGCTGCCCGCCCAGGGCGTGGCCGGGGTGAGCGTGGCGGCCGGCGCCTCAGGCGCCCCGCGGCACAGCGTGCTGCTCAGCGCGCTGCCCTCGGGCGAGCCGCTGGCGCTGATCGAGGCCGAGGTGATCGCGCGCCTGGCCATGGCGGCAACCGTCGCGGTCGCGGCCAAGCGCCTGGCGCGGCGCGACGCGCGCGTGCTCGCCCTGCTCGGCGCAAACGAGGCCGCGCACCTGCACGCCGATGCGCTGCTGCTCGCCCATCCGCTGCAGACCGTCCTGGTCGCGGCCGAGCGCGGCGCGCCGGAGCTTGCCGCGCGCATCGCCACCGAGTTTGGCGTCAACGCGCGGGCGGTCGACGCGGCCGCCGCCGTGTCGCAGGCCGACATCGTCGTGAGCTGCGCCCCCGCACGCGAGCCGCTGTTCGACGGCAGCCGGCTCGAGCCCGGCGCCTTCGTGGCGGCGGTGGGCGACGCGGGGCCCGAGACGCGCGAGCTCGACGACGCGGTGCTGGCCCGCGCCGACCTGATCGCCGTGGAGTGGCTGCCCGCGGCCCAGGCGCGCGCCGGCGAGTTCGCTCGCGCCGCGCGCGGCGTGCTCGAGTCCACCCGCATCGTCGAGCTGGGCCGCCTGCTGATCGGTGCCGTGCCCTACGTGCGGCGCGCGCACGACGTCACGGTCTTCCGGGGCCTGGGCGTGGGGCTGGCCGAAGTCGCGCTGGCGCACCTGGTGTGGCAGCGAGTGCGCTGAGGCACGCGGCATGTGCGGACGCTACGACCTGTCGAGCACCCCCGCGGCGATCCGCGCGCGCTTCAAGGTGCCCGAGGTGCCCGAGTTCGCGCCCAACCCCGACCTGCGCCCCACCGAGCTCGCACCCATCGTGCGCGTGTCGCGCGACGGCGTGCGCGAGTGCGTGCTGGCGCGCTGGGGGCTGGTGCCCGCCTGGGCCAAGGACCTTGCCTACGGCAGCCGCTGCTTCAACGCGCGCGCCGAGACCGCCGCCACCCTGCCCAGCTTTCGCGGCGCGTTCCGCAAGCGCCGCTGCCTGGTGCCGGTGGACGCCTTCTACGAATGGACCGGCGAGCGCGGCCACAAGACCAAGTGGCGCATCGCCTGCGACGAGCCCGCGCCCTTCGCCCTGGCCGGGCTGTGGGAGTGGTGGCGCGACCCCGAGGCACCGGAGGCGCCCGCGGTCGAGACCTACACCATCCTCACCACCGCGGCGAACTCCGCCATCGCCCCGCTGCACGAGCGCATGCCGGTGATCGTGCCCCTCGAGCGCCATGCCGAGTGGCTGAGCACCACGGGCGACGACGCGGGGCTGCTCGCCGGTCTGGACGCCGAGCGCGTGCGCATCACCGGCCCGGTGTGAGCGCGCGGCGCGCGCTCGCCCTGCTCGCGCTCGCGGGCGCCGCCTGGGCGCAGGGGGCACCCGCTCCCGAGCCGCGCATCGACACGCGTCTGGATGCCGCCACGGTGCGCGACTGCGGCTCGGCCGTGGTGCAACGCTGCGAGGCGCCCGCACCCGCGCCGCCCGAGGCGCGCGAGGTCGAGGCGCGCCGCAGCGGCGAGGCGCAGTCCCTGGAGCGGGCGATCGTCGAGGGCGAGCGCCTGCGCGGACCGCAAGTCGAGCGCCTGCTGGCCGAGCGCCTGGGCGAAGGCATCGTCAAGCCGGGCGACACGCGTGAAGTCCTGGGCAACGACGGCAGCCGCTGCACCTGCATGCGGCGCTGCCCCCCGCCGCCCTTCGCCTGCTGCAATTGCTCGGCGCCCCCCGACCGGCCCACGCGCACCTTTTGAGGCAGTGCGCACGAGCACGGGCTCAACCGGCCGCGGGCGACGCCGGTGACGAGCCCGGGCAAGCGTCGGCTACGCGAGCCAGGCCCGGGCGTGGGCACGCCGCGCGAACAACAAGAGCGCGACCGCGATGACGAGCACCAGGCTCTGGAGCACCAGGGGCGTGATGTCTCCTGTCTTGGCGGCACGGGCCACCACGAAGATGCCCAGGTCCTGGATCACGACGCCGGCGAGCGACAGACCCAGGAGCAGGGTGGCCCAGCGCTTGCGCATCAGCAGCAGCAGGCAGCCAAGCGTGCCGGCCGCCACCGCGACGACGCTGCCGATCACGGACCAGAGCGGCCGGGCGGCGTACACCGCCTGCTGCTCTGGCGGGAGTGCAGCGATGTCGGCCGCGGATAGCTGAAGGTCGGCCACCACGGCCAGCAGACCGGCGACGTTCCAGAGCAGGGCAAGGACGGCGACGATGTAGAACCAGATCGGGGGCTTGTTCATGGAGCGCTCTCGGTGTGTGGGGGGCACGCGCAGCGGCGCGCGACACTCAGCCTGGGCGGTGCAGCGCGCAGAGCTTGTTGCCGTCGGGATCGCGCACATAGGCCAGGTGCATGGCTCCGGGCGTGCTTTCCCTCGGGCCTGGCGGGTCTTCAATGGAGACGCCGCCATGGGCAAGCGCCACGTCGTGGAACTCGCGAACCTGCTCGGGCGAACTGCACCTGAAGCCGATCGTGCCGCCGTTTGCAGAGGTGGCAGGCTCGCCATTGATGGGCTCGGTCACGCAGAACGTGGCGCCGTCGTGGCGATAGAACAGTCGCACGTGTCCTGTCTTGGCTGCATTGCGAATCGGCTCACCGACGCCCAGAACGCCCAGGACGGCGTCGTAGAAGCGCTTGGCGCGCTCGATGTCGTTGGTCCCGACCATCACATGGCTGAACATCGCTTGTCTCCTGGGTCCGTGGGTGAGGGTCTCGATTCTGCCTTGGGCAAGCGAGGCTCTGGGCCTGGCGTCGTCCGAGGATCTGGCTAGGCGGCGGCCCGCGGCGCGGGCGTAGTCCTGCACGCGAGCTGCTCGCCAGGCCCTGGCTCGGGCTTCATCGCCAGGCTGCGACGGCCAGCAGATAGCCCGCGCAGGTCAAGAGCACCGTGAATGTGGTGGCCATGCCAAAGACCCTGAACCTGAAGTTCTCGGGGTGCTGGCTCACGCCGTATGCGTGCGAAAGTCGCGCGACCAGTAGCGCTGCTCCGAGGGCGTGGACGAACCAAGAACTGCTCGTCGAGGTCTCGACCAGGAAGATGAGTATCAAGGCCAGCGGCACGTATTCCGCGAAGTTGGCGTGGACACGCATCGCCCTGAGCATGCGCGGGTCGTCCGCGTGACCCAGCCCGATCCTCAAGGCGCGACGAAGTCGGATGGTCCGGACGCTGAGATAGACGAACAGGATCGCCAGCAGCGACGC
>DAOTEJ010000092.1:0-9259 GCA_035454085.1 Burkholderiaceae bacterium
GACCCCATGCGGCGACCCTAGCATGTGGTGCGCGCGGGCGCAGGCAGGCCGGCGCCGGGGCTATCCTCGCACCTCGATCCGACCGAGCGACCATGAAGCCCGCCCCTGCCCCGCCGCGCGACGCCACCGACCTCAAGGGCCAGCGCGGCCTCGTGCGCCTGGTGCGTGCGCTGGGCTACTCGCGCGACGGACTGCGCTCGGCCTGGCGTCACGAGGACGCCTTCCGCCAGGAGGCCGTGCTCGCGGCGCTGATGATCCCGCTCGCGCTGGTGCTGCCGGTGAGCCTGGTGGAGAAGATCCTGCTGGTGGGCGTGGTGCTGCTGGTGCTGATCGTGGAGCTGCTCAACACCGCGGTCGAGGCCGCGATCGACCGCCACAGCGCCGAACTGCACCCGCTCGCCAAGCGCGCCAAGGACTACGGCTCGGCCGCCGTGCTGCTCGCCCTGCTGCTGGCCGGCGGCACCTGGGTGGCGATCCTGGCGGCGCGCTTCTGGCCCTGAGGCCTGCCACGCGCGGGCACCGCTCGCCTGCCCGCGGAGGCCCGCAGCGGCTCGCCTAAAATCCGGCTTCGAACACTCTTCTGCGCCCGCCATGACCACCGGCCTGCTCCGCTCCGAACTCCAGTCCCTGCCGCTCGTGTACCGCGGCAAGGTGCGCGACAGCTACGCGGTGGGCGAGGACAAGCTGCTCATCGTCACCAGCGACCGGCTCTCGGCCTTCGACGTGGTGATGGGCGAGCCCATCACCGACAAGGGCCGCGTGCTCAACGCGCTGTCGAACTTCTGGTTCGACCGGCTCAAGGACGTGGTGCCCAACCACCTCACCGGCATCGATCCGGTGAGCGTGGTGAGCAGCGCCGACGCGCCCCAGGTGCGCGGCCGCGCGGTGGTGGCCTGGCGCCTCAAGCCCCTGCCGGTCGAGGCCGTGGTGCGCGGCTACCTGATCGGCTCGGGCTGGAAGGACTATCAGGCCAGTGGCGCTGTATGCGGCATCGGCTTGCCCGCGGGCCTGGCCATGGCGCAGCAACTGCCCGAGCCCATCTTCACGCCCGCGGCCAAGGCCGAGCTCGGCCAGCACGACGAGAACATCAGCTACGCCGAGGTCGAGCGCATCGTCGGCCCGGCGCTGGCCGCCGAGATCCGCCGCGTCTCGATCGAGCTCTACCGCCGCGCCAGCGAGTACGCCGCCACGCGCGGCATCATCATTGCCGACACCAAGTTCGAGTTCGGGCTCGACGCCGAGGGCCGCCTGCGCCTGATGGACGAGGTGCTCACGCCCGACTCCTCGCGCTTCTGGCCCGCCGACCGGTACCGCGTGGGCATCTCGCCGCCCAGCTACGACAAGCAGTTCGTGCGCGACTGGCTCGAGACCCAGCCCTGGAACAAGACCGCGCCGGCCCCCGCCCTGCCGCCCGAGGTGATCGCCGCCACCGCGGCCAAGTACCGCGAGGCGCTCGAGCGTCTCACGGGCCGCGGCCTGCCGCCGGCCTGAGCCGCCGCCCCGTTGCGGCGCGCGCGGCCAGTAGAATCGCGCCTTGATGATCACGGTCTTCTGAGCGAGCACGCATGGCCACGTCCGCACGGTCGACGCCCCTGGTGGGCGTCGTGATGGGTTCCAACTCCGACTGGGACGTGATGCAGCACGCCTGCAAGGTGCTGCGCGAGTTCGACGTGAGCTTCGAGGCGCAGGTGCTCTCGGCGCACCGCATGCCCGACGAGATGTTCACCTACGCCCAGGACGCCCGCACCCGCGGCCTGCGCGCCATCATCGCCGGCGCGGGCGGCGCGGCCCATCTGCCCGGCATGCTCGCGGCCAAGACCGTGATCCCGGTGCTGGGCGTGCCCGTGCCTTCCAAGTACCTGCGCGGCGAGGATTCGCTGCTGTCGATCGTGCAGATGCCCAAGGGCGTGCCGGTGGCCACCTTCGCCATCGGCGAGGCCGGCGCGGGCAACGCGGCGCTCTTCGCGGTGGCCATGCTCGCCGCCGAGGATCCCGAGCTCGCCATGCGCCTGGCCCAGTTCCGCGCCACGCAAAACGAGGCCGCGCGCAACATGACCCTGCCGCTGTGAGCGCCACGGCGGTTCAGTCCGTCGAGTCCGGCGCGGCGCTGCCCCCCGGCGCCTGGCTGGGCCTGCTCGGCGGCGGCCAGCTCGGCCGCATGTTCGCCATGGCCGCGCAAAGCCTGGGCTACCGGGTGATGGTGCTCGACCCCGGTGCCGACAGCCCCGCCGGCGCGGTGGCCGACGAGCACCTCCGCGCCGACTACCTCGACGACCGCGCGCTCGCGCAACTCGCGCAGCGCTGCCGCGCCGCCAGCACCGAGTTCGAGAACGTGCCCGCCGAGGCGCTGCGCTTCCTCGCGCGGCACTGCTCGGTGAGCCCCGGCGCCGAGGCCGTGGCCATCGCCCAGGACCGCATCGCCGAGAAGCGCTTCGTGGCGGGCTGCGAGATCGCGGTGGCGCCCCACGCCGTGATCCAGCGCAGCGAGGACTGCGACGCCATCGACGCGCGCCTGCTGCCGGGCATCCTCAAGAGCGCGCGCCTGGGCTACGACGGCAAGGGCCAGGTGCGCGTCAAGCACCCGGCCGAAGTGCGCGTGGCCTTCGGCGTGCTGGGCCACGTGCCCTGCGTGCTCGAGAAGATGCTCGCCCTCGCGCTCGAGGTGTCGGTGGTGGTGGCGCGCAACCGCGCCGGCCAGACCCTGAGCTTCCCGGTGGCCGAGAACGCGCACCGCGACGGCATCCTCGCCGTGACGGTGCTGCCCGCGCGCATCGACGAGGCGCTCGCCCGCCGCGCGCGCGAGGCGGCGATGCGCATCGCCGAGCGCATGGACTACGTGGGCGTGCTGTGCGTCGAGTTCTTCGTGCTGGCCGACGGCTCGCTGGTGGTCAACGAGATGGCGCCCCGCCCGCACAACAGCGGCCACGCCACCATCGACGCCTGCGTCACCAGCCAGTTCGAGCAGCAGGCGCGCGTGATGGCCGGTCTGCCGCTGGGCGACACCACGCAGCTGGCGCCCGCCGTGATGCTCAACCTGCTGGGCGACCTGTGGTACGCGGGCGAGCAACTGCGCGAGCCCGACTGGGCCGCCGTGCTCGCCGTGCCTGGCGCCAAGCTGCACCTCTACGGCAAGACCGAGGCGCGCCGCGGCCGCAAGATGGGCCACGTGACCTGCCTGGGCGCCACGCCGGCCGAGGCCCTGGCGCGCGCCACCCGGGTGGCTGCCGCCCTGGGCCTGCCCGCGCCGCGATGACCGCGCCCGACGCCGCCGCCATCGCGCGCGCGGTGCAGGTGCTGCGCGCTGGCGGGCTGGTGGCGATGCCCACCGAGACGGTCTACGGCCTGGCGGCCGACGCCGCGCAGCCCGCCGCTGTGCGCGCCATCTTTACCGCCAAGGGCCGGCCCGCCGACCACCCGCTGATCGTGCACGTGGCCGACGCCGCCGCGCTGGTGCACTGGGCCGCCGCCGTGCCCGACTGCGCAGCACGCCTCGCTCACGCCTTCTGGCCCGGACCGCTGACCCTGGTGCTGGAGCGCGCCCCCGCCGTGAACACGGTGGTCACCGGCGGGCAGGACACGATCGGACTGCGCTGCCCGGCCCACCCCTGGGCGCAGGCGCTGCTGGCTGCCTGCGCGCGCGACGGGGTGATGGGCCTGGCCGCGCCCAGCGCCAATTCCTTCGGCCGCATCAGTCCCACCACCGCCGAGCACGTGCGCGCCGACCTGGGCGAGAAGCCGGCCGGCCGCATCGACCTGATCCTCGACGGCGGCCCCTGCGAGGTCGGGATCGAATCGACCATCGTCGACTGCTCGGGCCGCGCCCCGCGCCTGCTGCGCCATGGCGCCATCGGCCGCGCGCAGCTCGAAGCGGTGCTGGGCGTGCCGGTGCCCGACGCCGGGGCCGACGCCCCGCGCGCCTCCGGCCGCCTGCGCTCGCACTACGCGCCGCGCACCCCGCTGGAGCTGCTGCCTGCGGCCGAACTGCCCGCGCGCGTCGCGGCCCTGGGTGGCGAGCGCCTCGCCGTGCTGGCCCCGGCGCACGCCCTGCCCGACGCGCCCGCGCAGGTGGTGCGGCGCCTGATCGCACCCACCAGCCCCGGCGAGTACGCCAGCCGGCTTTATGCCGCGCTGCACGAAATGGACCGGGTCGGCGCGGACCGCCTCCTGGTGGCGCGCGTGCCCGACACCCCCGACTGGGCGGCGGTCGCCGACCGCCTCGAGCGCGCGGCAGCGCACTGAGCCGCGGCGGCGTGCGCCTTGGACGAGGCCGCCCGCGGCGCGCGCCGATGCTGCGGCGCGCGCCTGGTGCCTGGCCGCGGCGGCAAGCTGGCTGTGTTGCTTCCGCACCAAGCCCCGGGCGACCCGCGGGTTTGCCCATGCCTGCCCGCGTATGATCGCGAGCAACGTTTGCCGGGGAGACTGGCGACGCCTGTCCGCATCGTTCGGGAAATCTGGGGAGACACAAAAGTGAAAGACCTTCTGTTGGCGCGTCGGCGCCTGATTGGACTGGTCGCGGCTTCGGCCTCGGCCCTCGTGCTGTCCGCCTGCGGCGGCAGCGACGGTACGCCGCAGTTCGTGCCACCGGTGATAGGGCAGAAGTACACGGCGCTCTACGCCGTCGGTGCGAGCCTCTCAGACACCGGCAACGCCTGTACGGCGAACCCGGCCGGTTGCCCGCCCAGCCCGCCCTACGCGGTCGGCGTGGCCTCGAACGGCACGCTGTGGATCCAGACCGTGGCGGCCAACTACCGGGTCGCGGCCAACCCCTCGCTCAAGGGCGGCACCAACTACGCCTACGGCGGCGCGCGCACTGGCGCCGTGCCCTCCCCCGTGGCTGGCGCCCCGGCGCTGACCGGCACCGTGCCCTCGATGGTCCAGCAGATCGACACCTATCTGGCCACCACCAGCCTGCGTGCCGATCCGAGCGCGCTGTACGTGGTCGATGCCTCGACCTTCGGCAACAACTTCAACGCCGCCGCCACCGCCGCCACCCAGGCGGGCCTCTCCGGCGCCGCGCTGCAGACCTACTTCACCAACGTCACCGCAGCGGCCGTGGGCGACGTGGTGGGCATCGTCAACAAGCTCTACTTCGCCGGCGCCCGCAACGTGCTCGTGGTCAACTCGCCCGACATCGGCGCCACGCCGCTGCTCACCGGCAACGGTGCCGCCCCGACCAACCCGAACGCCGCGGCCGCCACGCAGCTGTCGGGGGGCTTCAACCAGAACCTCGCCGCGCAGTTCGGCGTGTTCGCGCCGTCGTGGCAGGGTATGAGCGTCAAGACTTTCGACGCCTTTGTGTTCGGGCGCACGATCGCGGCCAACCCTGCCGCCAACGGCTACACCAACGTGACCCAGGCCTGCTTCCTGCCGCCCAGCACCTCGCTGCCCAGCGGCTTCCTGTGCACCACGCCCGGCAGCTACTTCTACTGGGACACCTTCCACCCCACCGCCTTCACCGGCGGCAAGGTGGCGCAGCAGGTCATCAACCTGCTCGGACCGTGATCCGGCACCCGGTTGCATGAAAACGGCGCCCTCGGGCGCCGTTTTCTTTTGGGGGCGCGGCGCGCTCAGCCGTAGCGCAGCTTCATCACCAGGATGAAGAGCGCGAGCGCCAGCGTCACGGTGTTGGCCGCCACGATCGGCCAGGCGCCGAGCATCAGCCCGTAGGCCAGCCACAGCGCCACGCCGCTGGTGAAGATCGCGTACATGCCCAGCGACACCCCCTCGGCGCGCCGCGTCTTCCAGGTGAGCCGCGCCTGGGGCACGAAGGCGAGGGTGGTGAGGCAGGCCGCGAGGTAGCCGATCAGGTCCGGATGCATGGTGCGCAGTCTTCAGGTGAGTTTGTCGGCCACGGCGCGGGCCAGGCGTTCAAGGGCCGCGATCACCGCCTCGGGCTGGTCGCGCTGCGGTGCATGACCGCAGGCGTCGAGCATCAGCAGCTCGCACTCGCCGCCCACGCCGGCGGCAATCGATTCGAGCTGGGCCAGGGTGCCGTACTGGTCCTGGTGACCCTGGATGGCGAGCACCGGGCAGCCCACGCGCGGCAGTTCGGACTCGATGTTCCAGGCGCGGAAGTCGGGTGCGAGCCAGCCGTCGTTCCAGCCCAGGAAGGCGCCGTCGGGGTCGGCATGCAGTCGCGCCAGGCCCGCGTGCAGCTTGCCCGCGTCCCAGGCCGCGCGCGCGGCGCGCAGGCCATCGAGGCTCACTTCCTCGACGAACACGTGCGGCGCCATGACGGCGATCGCGCAGGGGTCGTGACGCGCCGCGTAGAGCAGCGCGATCGAGCCGCCGTCGCTGTGGCCCACCAGCAGCGGCTGCGTCACACCCAGACGCGCGAGCAGCGCCGGCAGCACCTCCCAGGCTTCGCGGTGCAGGTAGTCCACGCCACGCGGCGCATCCAGGCGCGACGAGGCGCCGTAGCCGCGGCGCGAGTACATCAGGCCGGGCAGTTGCAGGTGCTCGCACACGCGCCGCGGAAAATCGCGCCACGCGGCGAGCGACCCCAGGCCCTCGTGCAGGAAGACGAGGGTGGCGCCCGCGCGCTGCGGCTCGATGCGCAGCACTTCCAGGCGCGCGGGCCCGATCTCGACGAACTCGATGCTCACTCGCCCGAGTATAGGCAGCGCCGCCCCGGCGCCCGTTTAAGCTAGACGACCCCACCCGAGAGCCGCAGCGATGAACGAACCCAAGTCACGACCGCCCCGCCCTGCCCGCCCCGCGGGGCCGGCGCGGGCCGCCCGGCCGGCAGAGGCACGGCGTCCGGCGGGCCCGGCGCGCGCCAGCCGGCCGGCCGAGGCACGCGGCACGGGCACGCCTGAGCGCGCGCCGCGCAGCGCGCCCTCGCGCCCGGCTGCGGCCCCGCGCCCCCAGCGCACCGTGCTCGAAGAGACGCTGGGCGTGCGCGTGTCCAAGCGCATGAGCGAACTGGGCATGGCCTCGCGCCGCGAGGCCGACGAGTGGATCGCGCGCGGCTGGGTCTACGTCGACGGCGCGCCCGTGGAACTGGGCACGCGGGTGCTGCCGCAGCAGCGCATCACGCTCGACGGCCGGGCGCGCAAGGAGCAGCAGGCGCTGGTGACGGTGGTGCTCAACAAGCCCATGGGCTACGTCAGCGGCCAGGCCGAGGACGGCCACGAGCCCGCACGCGTGCTCATCACCGGCGACAACCACTGGCGCGCCGACCCCAGCCCGCAGCACTTCCGCCGCGAGCACCTGGTGAGCCTGGTGCCGGCGGGCCGGCTCGACATCGACTCGGTGGGCCTGCTCGTGCTCACCCAGGACGGCCGCATCGCCAAGGAGCTGATCGGCCAGGACAGCGAGATCGAGAAGGAGTACCTCGTGCGCGTGGTCATGAAGAACCCGCACAACGAGCTCTCGCCCGCGTCGATGCAACTGCTGCGCCACGGACTCGAGCTCGACGGCGAGCCGCTCAAGCCGGCGCGCGTGGAGTGGGCCGACCCCGAGCAGCTGCGCTTCGTGCTCAAGGAAGGCAAGAAGCGCCAGATCCGCCGCATGTGCGAGGCCGTGGGCCTCAAGGTGCTGCGGCTCAAGCGCGTGCGCATCGGCCGCGTGATGCTGGGCGACCTGCCCACCGGCAAGTGGCGCTACCTGCGCGACGACGAACGTTTCTGAGGCGCGACGGCGGAGGATCGGCCATGGCCCTGGCGCTCTACGGCATCCCGAACTGCGACACCGTCAAGCGCGCCCGTGCCTGGCTCGCCGAGCGCGGCGTCGCTGTCGATTTCCACGACTTCAAGCGCGCCGGACTCGAGGCACAACGCCTGGCCCGCTGGACCGACGCGCTGGGCTGGGAGCGGCTGCTCAACCGCCGCGGCACGAGCTGGCGCGGCCTGCCGGAGGCCGAGCGCGCGACCGTCACGGATGCTGCCAGCGCGCAGGCGCTGATGCTGCGCCAGCTCAGCCTGATCAAGCGGCCCGTCGTCGAGTGGCCCGACGGCGCGCTGAGCGTGGGCTTCGAACCCGAGGAGTGGTCACGGAGGGTGGCGTGAAGCGCACGCTGCTGGGCCGCGCCGGCACTGCGCTCGCCAGCGCGCTCGCCGCGCTGCTCCTCGGTGCCGCCAGCCTGGCCACGGCGCACGCCAGCGGCCCCGCGCCGCGCTACACCGGGCCGCTGTTCGACGCGCACCTGCACCTGAACTGGGAGAACGGCTTTCGCTTCCCGGTGCCCGAGGCCGTGGCCCTGATGCGCGCCAACGGCGTGCGCACCATTCTTGCCACCAGCCGACCCAACGACGGCACCCACGCGCTGGTCGACGAGGCGGGCACCGCCGTGCGCGTGGTGCCCTTCCTGCGCCCCTACCGCGTGCGCGACGACGTGCAGACCTGGTGGAACGACCCGCGCACCCTCGAATTGCTCGAGTCCGAGTTCGCGCGTGGCTACTACGTGGGCGTGGGCGAATTTCACGTCTACGGCGAGGCCGCCGCGAGCCCCGTGGTGGCGCGCACGGTGGACTTCGCGCGCCGCCATGGCCTGTGGCTGCACGCCCATGTGGACGACGCCGCGCTCGAGATCCTGTTCCGCCACGACCCGCAGGCGCGCATCGTATGGGCGCACACCGGCTTCACCACGCCTGCCGACAAGGTCGCCGCCTATCTCGCGCGCCACCCGGGTCTGGTGTGCGAGCTCTCTTACCGCTCGGGCATCACCGACAGCGAGGGTAGGCTCACGCCCGAATGGCGCGCGCTCTTCGAACGCCACCCCGAGCGCTTCGTGATTGGTTCCGACACCTGGATCCCGCAGCGCTGGCTGATCTACGGCGAACTGATGGAGGCCTACCGCGCCTGGCTGGGCCAACTGCCTGCGGCCGTGGCGCACAAGATCGCCGTGGGCAACGGCGAGCGGCTCTTCCCGCCCGCGCCGCCGCGAAGCAGCGCTCAGCCGTCGCGCTGAACGCGCCTCCCCATCGCGCGCGCGGAGCGCCCCGTCGCACGGGACGCCGAGGTCTGCCGCGGGGCGCAGCGCCTCAGCAGAACGCCTGGATACCGGTCTGCGCGCGCCCCAGGATCAGGGCGTGGATGTCGTGCGTGCCCTCGTAGGTGTTGACCACCTCGAGGTTCACCAGGTGGCGGGCGATGCCATATTCGTCGCTGATGCCGTTGCCGCCCAGCATGTCGCGCGCGGTGCGGGCCACCTCGAGCGCCTTGCCGCACGAGTTGCGCTTGAGCAGGCTGGTGATCTCGACTGCGGCCGTGCCCTCGTCCTTCATGCGCCCCAGGCGCAGGCAGCCCTGCAGGCCCA
>DAOTEJ010000093.1:0-9241 GCA_035454085.1 Burkholderiaceae bacterium
TCTCGGTGCCCAGTGCCGCCTTCTCGGCCTCGATGAAGGGCACCAGGTGCGCGACGGCCTGCTTCATCACGCGCGCGCTCTTGACCACCTGGGGCAGGAACATCTTGCCGGCGCCGAAGAGGTCGCCGACGTGGTTCATGCCGTCCATCAGCGGCCCCTCGATCACCTCGATGGTGCGGCCACCGCGCGCGGCGACCGCGGCGCGGCACTCCTCGGTGTCATCGACGATGAACTGGGTGAGGCCGTGCACCAGGGCATGCGTCAGCCGCTCGCCCACCGGTAGCGCCCGCCAGGCGAGGTCTTCCTCCTTCTTCTTGCCGCCCGCCTTGACCTGCTCGGCGTACGCCACCAGGCGCTCGCCCGCGTCGGGCCGGCGGTTCATGACCACGTCCTCGACGCGCTCGCGCAGCTCGGGCTCGATGTCCTCGTAGACGCCGAGCTGGCCGGCGTTGACGATGCCCATCGTCATCCCCGCCTGGATCGCGTGGTACAGGAAGACGGTGTGGATGGCCTCGCGCACGTGGTCGTTGCCACGGAAGCTGAAGCTCACGTTGCTCACCCCGCCGCTGACCTTGGCGTGCGGCAGATTGGCGCGGATCCAGCGCACCGCCTCGATGAAGTCGACCGCGTAGTTGTCGTGCTCGGCGATCCCCGTGGCGATGGCAAAGATGTTGGGGTCGAAGATGATGTCCTCGGCCGGGAAGCCGCTGCCGGTGAGCAGCTCGTAGCTGCGGCGGCAGATCTCGGTCTTGCGCGCGAACGTGTCGGCCTGCCCCTTCTCGTCGAAGGCCATCACGATCACCGCCGCGCCGTAGCGCTGTGCCAGGCGCGCGTGGCGCAGGAACTCGGCCTCGCCTTCCTTCATCGAGATCGAGTTGACGATCGCCTTGCCCTGCACGCACTTGAGGCCCGCCTCGATCACGCTCCACTTCGAGCTGTCGATCATGATCGGCACGCGGGCGATGTCGGGCTCGCTGGCGATCAGGTTCAGGAAGCGCGTCATCGCCGCCTGCGAGTCCAGCATGGCCTCGTCCATGTTGACGTCGATGACCTGCGCGCCGTTCTCGACCTGCTGGCGCGCGACCGCCACCGCCTCCTCGTGCTGCTCGTTGAGGATCAGGCGCGCGAAGGCCTTGGAGCCGGTGACGTTGGTGCGTTCGCCCACGTTCACGAACAGGCTGTCGTCGCGCACGTTGAGCGGCTCGAGGCCCGAGAGGCGCAGCTCGGGCGCGATGACCGGCACGGGGCGCGGCGCCAGCCCCTCGACCGCGCGCGCCACCGCCGCGATGTGCTCGGGGGTGGTGCCGCAGCAGCCACCGGCGATATTGACGAAGCCGGCCTGCGCGAACTCCTGCAGCAGGCTGCCGGTGACCTCGGGCGTCTCGTCGAAGCCGGTCTCGCTCATCGGGTTGGGCAGGCCGGCGTTGGGATACACGCTGACGAAGGTGTCGGCCTTCGCCGCGAGCTCCTCGATGTAGGGCCGCATCAGCGCCGCGCCCAGCGCGCAGTTCAGGCCGACGGCAAGCGGCCGCGCGTGGCGCACCGAGTTCCAGAAGGCCTCGACCGTCTGCCCCGAGAGGATGCGCCCGGAGGCGTCGGTGACCGTGCCGCTGATGATCACCGGCAGGCGCACGCCATGGCGCTCGAACTCGGCCTCGGCCGCGTAGATCGCCGCCTTGGCGTTGAGGGTGTCGAAGATGGTCTCGATCAGCAGCAGGTCGGCGCCGCCCTCGATCAGGCCGCGGATCTGCTCCTGATACGACTCGGCGAGCTCGTCGAAGCTGACGTTGCGCGCGCCGGGGTCGTTGACGTCGGGAGAGATCGACGCGGTCTTGGGCGTGGGGCCGAGGGCGCCGGCCACGAAGCGCGGCTTGTCGCGGGTCGAATACTTGTCGCAGGCCGCGCGAGCGAGGCGCGCCGCGGCGAGGTTCATCTCGTAGGCCAGATGCGCAAGCTGGTAGTCGTCCTGGGCCACACGGGTGGCGCCGAAGGTGTTGGTCTCGACGATGTCGGCGCCGGCGGCCAGGTAGGCCTCGTGGATCTCCTGGATCACCTGCGGGCGGGTGAGCAGCAGCAGCTCGTTGTTGCCTTTGAGGTCGACCGGATGCGCCTCGAACTCGCGCGTGTGCTCGAGCCCGCGGTACTGCTCCTCGCCGAGTTTGTAGCGCTGGATCATGGTGCCCATGGCCCCATCCAGGATCAGGATGCGGCGCGCAAGCAGTTCGCGCAGGCGAGCTTCGACGGGACTGGCAGCAGGGCGAGCGAGGGGCATCAGCGGGCGGGGGCGGGGCGAACGAGCCCGGATTGTAGGGGGCGTGCGGCAGCGCAGCGCTCGGGGCTGTGAATCCCGACCGGTTCGGGGCCGCAGGTGATTTCGCGGCCTGCTCGCTCCGGCCGCCGGGACGCTGCGCTGCCAGCGATCAGAGGAGGTCGCCCCAAGGGGAGCCGAGCGAAGTGGGTTCCGCTTGCCTTGGCTCGCGAGCTCTCGCGTCTAGACGCGATGCGGCCGCCGGGGCGCTGCGCTCCGTTCGTGTCCCTCGGCCGCCCTTGGCGGCCTCCTCCTTGACCTCACTGCACGCAGCGCCCCACCGGCCTTCGGCGCAACACGGGGCCGAACACCTGTCGCGCGGCGCAGCCGCGGGCAGTGGGTGCGCTGGAGCGAGGTCAAGGAGGAGGACCGGTCGGGCACGACCGGTCCGGGGGACACGAGCGCAAGCGCACCCGCTGCCCGCGGCGGAAACCACCGGCACGAAGAACCCGAACACAGGCGCGCTCGCTGCTCGCACCGGAAGGGTCTGGACCGGGTGACGCGCGAAGCCGCGCCCGTCACTTGAGGCGCGCGACGCGGGTCCTCGCGCCTCAGGCAGCCTGCAGTTCGCGGCGCCAGTCGGCGCGGATAAAGCCGGCCGCGCGCTCGCCGATCATCATCGCCGGGGCGTTGGTGTTGCCCGAGACGAGCGAAGGGATCACCGAGCAGTCGGCCACGCGCAGGCCGGTCACCTGACGAACGCGCAACTGCGGGTCGACCACGGCGCGCTCGTCCGAGCCCATGCGGCAGGTTCCCACCGGGTGATAGATGGTGTCGGCGTGGGCGCGGATCGCGGCGCGGATCTCGTCGTCGGATTCGACCGCGGCAAAGTAGAGCTCGCGTGAACGGTCGCCGCCGCGCACCGCCGCGAAGGCCGGCTGCGCGAAGATGCGACGCACGATCTTGAAGCCGTCGACGAGCACCTGCACGTCTCGCTCGTCCGACAGGAAGCGCGGGTCGATCAGGGGCGCGTCGCGCGTGTCGGGCGAGGCCAGTCGCACCGTGCCGCGCGAGTAAGGGCGCAGGAAGCAGGAGTGGCAGCTCATGCCGTAGCCCCAGTGCCAGGTGCGGTTGTGGTTGTCGACCATGCCGACCACGAAGTGCAACTGCAGGTCGGGGCGGTCGAGCTCCGGGCGGGTGCGCACGAAGGCGCCAGCCTCGGCGAAGTTGGAGGTAAGAACGCCGTCGCGGCTGCGTCGCCACTGCAGCGCGCCCTTGGCCAGCACCGCCCCGCCGCCGAAGGTCAGGCCCAGCAGCTCGTCGCTGTCGGCGCGACGGTTGATGATGATGTCGAGGTGATCCTGCAGGTTCTCGCCCACCGGCAGGCTGGCCACCACCGGGATGCCCAGGCTCTGCAGATGCGCCGCCGGCCCCACGCCCGAGGCCATGAGCAGCTGCGGCGACTGCAGGGCGCCGGCTGCCAGGATCACCTCGCGCGCGGCACGCAGCATGAGTGGCTGCCCCTGGCGCTGCGCCTCGATGCCCACGGCGCGGCTGCCCTCGAAGACGACGCGACGCGCCAGGGTGTGAGTGAACACGGCGAGGTTCTGCCGCCCGCGCGCCGGCTCGAGGAAGGCGCGCGCCGCGGACCAGCGCTCGCCATTTTTCTGCGTCACCTGGTAGGGACCGGCGCCCTCCTGGGTGGCGCCGTTGAAGTCCGGGTTGTACGGAATGCCCGCCTGCTGTGCGGCCTCGATGAAGCGCGCGCCAAAGGGGTTGGGCGAGCGTAGATCCATGACGTTGAGCGCTCCGCCAGCGCCGTGAAAGGCGTCGGCGCCGCGCTCGTTGTGTTCCAGCGCCTTGAACACCGGAAGCACGTCCGACCAGGCCCAGCCCGGCGCGCCGTCTGCCGCCCAGCCGTCGTAGTCCTGGGGCTGGCCGCGCAGGTAGATCATGGCGTTGATGGCCGACGACCCGCCCAGCCCCCGTCCGCGCGGCTGGTAGCCGCGGCGGCCATTGAGCCCGGCCTGAGGCACGGTCTCGAAGGCCCAGTTGCAGCGGTTGGCGTTGACGATGTGCACCGCCGCGCCGGTGGGGACGCGATTGAGCACACGCGCGTTGTCGTCGCCGGCCTCGACCAGCGCGACCCGCACCGACGGGTCTTCGGAAAGCCGCGCGGCAAGCACGCAGCCCGCGGAGCCTCCCCCGACGATCACGTAGTCGAAGTCCACAGCTTCTCCCGTTCTTGTGTGCGCGCCTTGCCAACGCAGCGGGCGGGCGCGCTGCGGTCATTCTCGCCAAATGAGAGGCGGCTGGGGCGGAGCGGCGGCACCACGCGACTAGAATGCTTCCTCCAAAGCGCCCCTCCGATGCGATACCCGCCCGCTCGGCTGGCCTTCCTCATGTGGGGAATGGCGGCGAGCTTCTACCTCTTCGGCTTCTTCCAGCGGGTCGCGCCAGCCTCACTGGCCGGCGACCTGATGCGCGACTTCGGCCTCACCGCGGCGGCGCTGGGAAATCTCTCCGCTTTCTACTTCTACGCCTATGCGGCCATGCAGTTGCCCACCGGCGTGCTGGTCGACCGCTACGGTCCGAGCCGGCTCTTCTTCGTCGGGGCCCTGCTCGCCGGGCTGGGGGCGCTGCTGTTCGCGCTCTCGCCCACGGTGCTGGGCGCGGGCCTGGGCCGCGCACTGATCGGCGCGGCGCACGGCTTCGCCTGGGTGTCGATGCTCAAGCTCGTGGCGCACTGGTTCCCGGCCACCCGCTTCGCCAGCATGAGCGGCCTGTCGCTGGCGGTGGGGACGCTGGGCGCGGTACTGGCGGGGCCGCCGCTGCGCTGGCTCGCCGACGACTACGGCTGGCGCACCGTGATTGCCGCCTCGGGCGGGCTGGCCCTGCTCCTCGCGCTGCTCGTGCGATGGAAGATGCGCGACGACCCGCTGGACCGCCGCTACCGCAGTTACGCGCCGCCGGCGGCGCATCGGCAGGTGAGCGCCGGCCAGAGCTGGGCGAGCGTGTTCGCGGGCGTGGTGGAGGTCTGGCGCTATCGCAATACCCTGCTGCTGTTCATGGTCAACAGCGGCGTGTGCGGCGCCTTCCTGACCTTTACCGGGCTCTGGGGCGTGCCGTATCTGTCGCAGGTGCACGGCTTGACGGTGAAGCAGGCAGCGCTAATCACGGCGGCCATGCTCGTGTTGTTTTCGGTCGGCGGCATTGCCTTCGGAGCCTGGTCGGACCGCTGGCGGCGACGCAAGGCGCCCTTCATGGTCGGGGCCGCGCTGACCGCGCTGGGATTCGCCGCGCTGGCCCTGGTGCCCCAGGCGCCGCTGACGCTGCTCGTGCCGGTGCTCGTGCTGGCGGGCTTTGGCGCCGGCTCGATGGCGATCTCGTTCGGGCTGGCGAAGGAGTCGGTACCGGCGCGCCTGCAGGGCACGGTCACCGGCGCCATCAACATGGGCGTGATGACCGGCACCCTGATCCAGATGCCGCTGCTCGGGGTCTTGCTCGATGCACGCTGGGATGGTGCGCTCGTCAATGGCGTGCGCCAGTACGCGCCCGAGGCCTACCAGGCGGGCTGGTGGGTGCTGTTCGGGTGGCTGCTCGCGGCCGTCGCGCTGCTGTCCTTCACACGCGAAACCCACGCCAGGCAGAACGGCAGCGCCTAGATCTAGTGCACGGCCACCGGCTGATTCATCAAGGGCCGGTAGGCCGAGAGAAACTCATCCACCTCGTCCTGCTCGGGCTCCCGGGCCACGAGTTCCCGCACCGACGCGCGAAAGGCGTCGGCCTCGGCGCCGCGCAGGTAGATCTCGCGGCGCAGGGACTTGTCGACGATCTCGTAGCTGCCGGTGGCGGGCGCATCGGCGCCGCCCTCGCGAAACTCGAGCACGGTGTAGTAGGGGCTGTCGTAGATCAGTTGCATGGCACTCCTGCGAACGGGCCGCCGGGAGGGAAGCGCCGCCGCAGGCAGAACATGGGTGCTGCCGCCGCTGATTCAAGTCGCCGGAGATAGAGCGGGCAAACGCTAGTGCTCGGTGAGGAAGCGCTCGAGGCTCGCGTTGAAGGCCTCGGCCTGCTCGAGGTTCGAGAGGTGGGCCGCGTCGCGCAGGGTGACGAGCCGCGACCCGTGGATCGCCTGGGCGATGAGCTCGGCCTCGGCGGGGGGGGTGCCGCGATCCTGATCCCCCACCAGGATCAGGGTCGGGCAGCGGATCACCGCCAGGCGCGAGGTCAGCGCGATGCGCGCGACCACGCGCGCGCAGGCTGCGTAGCCTTCGACCGGGGTGTCGCGCAGCACTTGTCCGACGGCCGCCACCACCTCCGGGTGCCGCGCGCGGAATCCCGCGGTGAACCAGCGCTCCATCGTGGCGGGCACCAGGCCTCCCATGCCCGCCCGGCGCGCCTGCTGGATGCGCGCTTCGATCTGCGCCGGCGCGTCCGGCGCGGCGCGGCTGGCGGTGTCGGCGAGCGTGAGGCTGCGCAGGCGCACCTGATGCCGCAGCGCGAGCTGCTGGCCGATCATGCCGCCGAGCGAGAGCCCCACGAAGTGAACCTGGGCGATGTAGAGCTCGTCGAGCAGGAGCTTGAGCTCGTCGGCCAGTCGCTCGAGCGTTGTCTCGCCCGGCGCCAGCCCACTCGCCCCGTGCCCGCGCAGGTCGTAGCGCAGGATGCGGTAACGAGGCGCCAGGAAGGCGGCCTGGGCATCCCACATGCGGTGATCGCTGCCCAGGGCGTGGACCATGACGATCCACGGCCGTGCCGGGTCTTGCGTGCCGTCGATGCGATAGGCGATCTCGGTGTCCTGGATGCGGACGGACTTCATGGCATGGCTTCCAGTGAGAGTGCCGGGTCGGCGAGCAGGTCGCGCACGCGCTCGAGGTGAGCGTCGCCCGCCAGCACGAGCAGGACATGTTCCGGCCGATGCCGCCGCAGCAGGCGCACGAGCGCCACGCGCATCGGCAGCTGCCCGAGGCAGCAGGGGCAGCCCGGCGCGAGCGGCGTGATCGCCAGATCCTCGGGCAGCGCAGGGGTCGGTGCCAGGCCCTCGACCAGGGCCGCGCGCCGCGCGCCCTCAGTGCGCGCCAGCCAGGCGGCGATCGCTGCGCTGCCGGCCACGGCCACGGTCGCCGTGCCCATCACGCGCGCCAGAAGGCGGGCGTCAGCAGCACCAGCACCGACAGCAGTTCCAGCCGCCCCACCAGCATGGCGAAGGTGCACACCCAGGTCTCGAAGTCGTTGAGGCTGGCGTAGTTGGTGGCCGGGCCCACCTGGTTGAGCCCGGGACCCATGTTGTTGACGCAGGCCACCACCGCGGTGAAAGCGCTGATCACGTCCAGTCCCGAGAGCAGCAGCAGGAAGGTGCACCAGATGATCACCGCGCCGTAGATCAGCATGAAGGCGAGCACGGCGAAGATCACCTTGTTCTCGATCGCCTGCCCGCCCACGCTCACCGGGCTGATCGCGCGCGGGTGCAGGATGCGGGTGAATTCGCGCCGCGCCTGCTTGAGCAGGATGAGTCCGCGGATCATCTTGATGCCGCCGCCCGTGGAGCCCGCGCAGGTAGTGAAGCCCGAGAGGAAGATCATGAACACCGGGGCGAAGATCGGCCACTGGTTGTAGTCGGTGCTGGCGAAGCCCGTGGTGGTGGCGATCGAGACCACGTTGAAGGCCGCCATGCGCAGCGCGTGCCAGAACTCCTGGTACACGTCGTTCCACATCAGGAAGCCGGCGACAAACAGGACCGAGGCGACGAGCGTGAACAGGTACGCCCTGGCCTCGGCGTCGCGCCAGTAGGCGAGCAGCGAGCGCCGCCGCCACGCCACGAAGTGCAGCGAAAAGCTGAAGCCCGCGAGCGTCATGAAGAGCACGGCCACCCAGTCGATCGCGGGCGAGTCCCAGAAACCGAAGCTCGCGTCATGCGAGGAAAATCCCCCCAGGCCCATGGTCGAGCACATGTGCATGAAGGCATCCGACCAGCTCATTCCGGCCCAGCGGAAGGACAGGAAGCAGGCCAGCGAGATCGCGAGGTAGATGCCCCACAGCCCCTTGGCCGTGTCGGCGATGCGCGGGGTGAGCTTGGTCTCCTTCATGGGTCCGGCCGACTCGGCCTTGAAGATCTGCGCGCCGCCCACGCCCAGCAGCGGCAGGATGGCGACCACCAGCACCAGGATGCCCATGCCCCCCATCCACACCAGGAGGCAGCGCCAAAGATTGAGCGACAGCGGCAGGGCATCGAGCCCCGAGAGCACCGTCGCCCCGGTCGTGGTGATGCCCGACATGGTCTCGAAGTAGGCGTCGGTGAAGCTCAGGCCCGGGATGCCCATCATCAGGGGCAGGGTGGCGAATGCGGGCAAGGCCGTCCACACCAGGGTGACGAGCAGGAAGCCGTCGCGCGGCATCAACTCGCGCTTGTGGCGCCGGGTGACCAGCCACATCAGGCCGCCCGCCGTGGCCGTCACCAGGAAGGCGATGTCGAAGTCGTAGGTGACGCCGTCGTGGACCAGGAAGGACACGACCAGCGGCACCAGCATGCTCACCGAGAACAGCAGGACGATGAGCCCGAGGACGTTGATGACGGGAAAGAGAGTGCGGCGGTAGGCGGCCATGGATCCGGGTCCCGAAACGAATCGGGGGCGGCGCGATTATGACGCCACCCCCGACGAACCGGCCTCGCGCGGGATCAACGCCCGTACAACACCTCGGGCAGCCACAGCCCGATCTGCGGGAAGACGTAGAGCAGCACGATCGCCACCACCTGGATCCCCATGAACGGCAGCATGCCCAGGAAGATCTGGTTGAGCGTGACGTGCGGGGGACTGACGCCCTTGAGGTAGAAGGCGGCCATCGCCACCGGCGGGCTAAGGAAGGCGGTCTGCAGGTTGAGCGCGACCAACAGGCCGAAGAACAGCGGGTCGATCCCGAAGTTGTCGAGCAGCGGAATGAAGATCGGCATGAAGATCACGATGATCTCGGTCCACTCCAGCGGCCAGCCCA
>DAOTEJ010000094.1:0-9097 GCA_035454085.1 Burkholderiaceae bacterium
TCCCGGCCCGATCGCACCCGCCGCCCGGGCCTGCCCGGACTAACCCGGTTTGCCCGGGGCGGGTGTATCGCGGATAATGCGCGGCTTCCCAGCCCCGGCACGTGGTCGGGCATGCCCGCCGTAAGACCTGCTTCGCGCAGGCCGGCTCGCAAGGCCTGTCTGGCGACCTCAACCCCTAGGAAATTCACATGAAGTCCGGCATTCATCCCGATTACCGCGAGGTCGTGTTCGCCGACATGACCACCAACTCGCAATTCATCATCCGCTCGACCGTGCAGACGCGCGAGACCATCGAGCTCGACGGCAAGACCTATCCGCTGGTCAAGCTCGACACCTCGTCCGAGTCGCACCCCTTCTACACCGGCGCCCAGACCCGCATCGTCGAGACCGGTCGCGTCGAGAAGTTCCGCCAGAAGTTCGCCGCCAAGACCGAGGCGGTCAACGCAGCCGCGGCGCAAGCCACCGCCGCTCGCGCGCGCAAGAAGTAAGCCACGGGCCTACACTTGCGAGGGGCAGCTTAGGCTGCCCCTTTTCTTTGCCATGTTCGAAGAGCGCCTCTCGCCTGCCAAAGTCAGTGCCGCGGCGGCGGCCAAGCTGCCGCGCTGGCTGCTGGTGGGTCTGCTCGCCGCTTACATCGTGCCGGGGCTCTTCGGCCGCGATCCCTGGACGCTCAAGGACGCCGCGTCCTTCGGGGTGATGTGGACCATGGCGCAGGGCACGGCCGCGGACTGGTGGCTGCCGAACGTCGCCGGCGCCGCGAACTTCGAGACCGGGCCACTGGGCGGCTGGGTGGGCGCCGGGCTGATCCAGGCGTTCGGCCCATGGCTGGGCGGCCCCACGGCGGCGCGCCTGTCGATCGTGGTGTGGTTCGTGATCTCCACCGCGGCGCTGTGGTACGGGGTGTTCCGCCTCGCGCGGCGCGAGGAGGCCCAGCCCGTGGCCTTCGCCTTCGGGGGCGAGGCCAGCCCGCGCGACTACGGCCGCGCCATCGCCGACGTTGCCGTGCTGCTGCTCGTGGCGACCTTCGGCATCCTGGTGCGCATGCACGAGGCGGTGCCCGAGACCGTCTCGCTCGCGACCGCATCGGTGTGCTTCTTCGGTCTGGTGTGGAGCCTCGATCGCCCGGTGGCCGGCAGCCTGCTCGCCGGAGCCGCGGCGGGCGCGACCCTGCTCGCCACCGGCCTGCTGCCGGCGCTGACTCTGTGGCTCGCTTGCGTGTGCGTGTTCCTCGTCACGCCCGGCGCGCGCGCGGGGCGGGCGGTGCTGTGCAGCGGCTCCCTGCTCGCAGTCGGTGCGCTCTGGCAACTGGGTGCGTGGTGGATCGCCGGTGCGGCGGCCGAACCCTGGATGCGCATCTGGTGGGCCGACAACCTGGCCGACTTCGGCAGTCCCGGGGTCGCGGGCCTGGCCTGGCTGGGACGCAACTTTGCCTGGTACACGTGGCCGCTGTGGCCCTTCGCGGCCTGGGCGGTGTACTCGTGGCGGCACGGGCCGCGCGTGGTGCACATCGCGCTGCCGCTCGCCTGGCTGGGCGCCGTGGGACTGGGCATGCTGGTCTCGACCTCGATAGGCGACGCCCAGATGCTGCTGCTCGTGCCGCCACTGGTGGCCCTGGCCGCCTTTGGCGTGCCCACCCTAAGGCGCGGCGCCGAGAACGCGATCGACTGGTTCTCGGTGGCGCTGTTCAGCCTCGTGTCCCTCGCGCTGTGGCTCTACTTCGTCGCCTGGGCCACCGGCTGGCCCCCGAAGATGCACGCCTCGCTCACGCGCTTTGCGCCCGGAACGAGTGCCGAGGCCCATCCGGTCTACTTCTTCGCAGCGATCACGGCCACGGTGCTGTGGATCGCCGTGGTGCTGTGGCGCGTCCGCCGCCGCCCGCAGATGCTGTGGTGCGGCCCGTGGATCGCCGCCGCAGGCCTGACCATGGCCTGGGTGCTCACCACCGGACTGTTCCGCGAGGCGGTCGACGTGAACCGCGCCTACGGCCCGGCGGCGCGCGGTCTGGCCGCGCAGCTTGCCAACTCGGGGGCCGGAATCGACGACTGCGTGCGCACCTGGCACGTCCCGCCCGGGGTGCGCGCGATGCTCGCCTATCACGGCAAGCTGCGCTTCGAAGCCGACGCGGCGCTGGGCAGTTGCCGCTACCTCCTGCACCGCGACGCGCAGCGCAACGTGTTCGACGATGCGCTGCCGCCCGGGCAGTGGGAAGTGATCGCCGAGGTGCGGCCGCGCACGCGCTCGGACGAGGTCTTCCGCCTGCTGCGCGCGCGCCGCTAGGCGCGCCGCCCCGCGCATGAGTTCAGCCGCGGCGCAAGCGCCGCCCGTGGACACATCGCTGCGCGCGCTCCTGCGCCTGGCCGGCCCGATCTTCGTGGCCAACGCGGCGCTGGTGGGCAACGGCACGGTCGACACAGTGATGGCGGGGCGGCTCGCGGCAGCCGACCTGGCCGCCGTGGCGATCGGGCTGTCCACCTACATCTCGGTGTTCATGGGACTGGTGGGCATTTTGCAGGCGCTCTCGCCCATCGCCGGCCACCACTTCGGCGCACGCCGCTTTCGCCAGGTGGGCTTCGAGGTGCAGCAGGCTCTGTGGCTGGCGGCGGGCCTGACGCTGGTGGGCGTGCCGCTGCTCGCCGCCACCCCGCTGTGGCTGGGCCTGGCGCGCGCCGAGGGCGAGGTGGCGCAGATTGCCACCGGCTATCTGCACGCGGTGGCTTTCGGCCTGCCCGCCGCGCTGGGCATGCGCGTGTTCATCGCGCTCAATGCCGCGGTATCGCGGCCCGGCGTGACGATGGTGGTCTCGCTGGCGGCGCTCGCCGCCAAGGTCCCGCTCAATGCGCTCTTCATGTACGGCGCGGGTCCGGTGCCGGCGCTGGGCGGGGTTGGCGCCGGAGTGTCGACCACGGTGATCGCGTGGCTGTCGCTCGCGGCCTACTGGGCCCTGTGGCGGCTCGACCCCGCCTATGCCGCCTTGCGCGCCAAGCGCCTGCACGGCCCCGAGCGCAGCGCGCAGTGGCGCCTGATCCGCCTGGGCGTGCCTATAGGGCTGGCCACGCTGTTCGAGGTGACCTCGTTCACCTTCATGGCGATCTTCATCGCCCGCATCGGCACCGTCGCCGTGGCCGGGCACCAGATCGTGGCCAACCTGACCGCGCTGGCCTTCATGATCCCGCTATCGCTGGGCATCGCCACCAGCGTGCTCGTGGCGCAGTCGCTGGGGGCCGGGCACCCGCGCCTGGCGAGGCGCGCCACACTGCGCGGCTACCGGGTGGGCGTGGGCGTCGCCGCCGTGGTGGCCGCCACGCTGTGGTTGGCGCGCGAGCCGTTGCTGGGCCTGTACACCGCCGACCCTGTGGTGCTCGGCGTGGCCCTGGGGCTGATCGGCTACGGCGCGGTGTTCCACGTGTTCGACGCCATGCAGGCAATCGGCGGCTTCGCGCTGCGCGGCTACCACGTGACCTTCCTGCCCATGGTGATCTACGGCGTGCTGCTGTGGGCGGTGGGCCTGGGCGGCGGCGCCTGGCTTGCCTTCGAGACCACGCCCTTCGGGCCGCCCATGGGAGCGGCCGGCTTCTGGACCGGCACGACGGTGGGGCTGATCGGCGCGGGCGCCACGCTCACGGCGCTGACGCTGTGGGTGTCTGGGCAGCGGGCGCGCTCGGGCTGAGGGGTGCAGCGGGGCAAGAGAAGGTGCTTCTGCACACCGTGTGCGGATAGCGCGCAGAGGACAGCAGCCGACCCACTAAGGAAGTACTGCCTTCTCAAGAGATAGTCAGAGAGCGGCCGTTCGCCCTCGTGCATCTGCGAGCGAACCGGTCCAACGTGAGCGCCTTGTCGCGCAGGCGGGGCGCTACGGGGCGCTTTCGCAGCGCCCCGTGCTCGAACGGAGAATCCAGCCGCCTTCGTCGGGCCGGCCCACCCGCTACTTCTTGGCGCTGGCGCCAGCGTTGTACTGGTAGTTGCCTTCGAACTGGTCGAGAACGACGGTGTTGGGCGGGTTGGAGTCGGCGGCGGCCGTCAGAACCATCTCCTTGTCCAGTTTGCGTGATCTGAACTTCCATCCCGTCGGCAAGGTCAGGCGCTTGCCAAGGGTGGGCAGGTTTTCGATGGTGTTCTTGGGGTCGGCTTTCAGCGACAGGCTGAACATGGTGTAGACGGCGCCCTCGGGAGTGATCAGCTCATACACCGTTTCGCCCGCATTGAAGATCATGCGACTGTCACGTTTGGAGACCAAGGGCTTGTAGGCCACCGGCGGTCCGGAAACGAACTTGTCGAAACTCGGTACTTCGAAGGTGCCGTCCAGGTTCAAGGGGATCGTGCCGATCACTCTCTTCTTGCACCCATCCCAGGACGACGCGGTGATGGTGTTCGCCACCAGACGCCGCGGACCATTGAAGAAGATCCCGTCGCCGCCGAACTCCTTCTTCAAGGTCTCCGCATTCAGAGCGCGGAAGCGCGCGTCCATCTCTTCGTTGGACGCGGGAAGGGCGTTGCTGAGAGAGTTGAAGTAGTTGCCGATCCCGCCGCCGTTGGGCTGGCGGAACATGAACAGAATCTCGTAGAAGGCCTTGCCGCGCCAGTTCTCAGCCTTGATCGGGCAGGGATCCGTCAGGTTGATGATCGGGCCGGCTGCCGGTTTGGCTTGCGCTTGCGCGGCGGGCTGCCAGGTCACCGCAGCGGTCAGCGCTGCAGCGGCGAAGAAGGCAGGCAAGACGGTCTGAATGCGCTTCATGATCTGTCCTTTCGGAAGAGTCTGTAAGGGGTCCAGATGCAGCGCACGCCGCCTGCCCGCCGACCCTCGGTTCACGTCAAACGGGGCGAATGCTAGTGCCGCCCTCTAGAAGCTCATTGACATATTTGGACAATCTGGCGACTGTCGCGATCACTCTCTGTCACGGCCCCCATGCAGCCACCAAACACGAAGCAGCCACGCGCGGAAAAGGATGCGGCCAAGGCTCGCGCGGCCTGGGCGGCGCCGGGCGAACTGCGCATCGCGCCGCTGCTGCCAGTGCCCGCCTTGTTGCTCGAAGCGGGGATCGACCCGGCGCCGCTCCTGGCTGGTGCCGGTATCGCCGAATCGGCCTTCGCCGATGTCAGCACGCGCGTGCCATTCCGGGCCGCGGCGCAGTTGTTGCACGATGCCGCTCGGGCCTGCGGTCGAGAGGACTTTGGCCTGTTGGTCGGCCAGCGCTTCGAGTTCGGCAGCCTCGGCCTGCTGACGCTGCTGATGCAGCGCGCGCCGACGGTCGGCGCTGCCCTGCGCAGCCTGGAGCAACACCTGCACCTGCACGACCGCGGCGCGGTGGTCTACATGAAGGCGCCGCAGGCCGGCCAGGTGGCCATCGGCTATGCCGTGCACGACGAGGCCACACCGGGCGTCGGACTGGTCTATGACCTGTCGATGGTGATTGGTGTGGCCATGCTGCGTGCCCTGTGTGGGCCGCAATGGCGACCACTCGAGGTGTGGTTGCCGCACGGCCGGCCGCGTTCGACGCTGGCCTGGCGGCGTTGCTTCGGCGTGCCGGTGCATTTCGACGCCACCGCGGCCGAGATCTGGTTCGACGCATCGTGCCTGGCGAAGCGGCCGCCTCAGGCCGACCCGGCGCAGCAGGTGGCACTGCTACGCGTTGCGCAGCACACCGCCGCCGAACAAGCATTGCCGCTGGCCGAGCGCGCACGCCACGTAGCCCGCGCGCTGGTGATGACCGGATCCCTGACGGGCGACCATGTGGCCGCCGCACTGTCGATGCATCCGCGCACCCTGCGCCGCCGCCTGACCGCTGACGGCAGCAGCCTCAAAGCAGTGGCCGCGGGTGCACGCTTCGACGTCGCGCGCCAGTTGCTGCGCGAGACGAGCGTGCCGCTCGACGAGATTGCCGAGGTGCTGGGTTTTTCGGAGCTCAGCTCCTTCGTGCGCGCCTTTCGTGGCTGGGCGAACTGCCCGCCGGGGCAGTGGCGCGCACGCCAGCGCAAGCCGCCAGCCGCCCATTGATGACGACGTTGGGATAAGTGGGCGCCGGGCTCACCGCGCTGGCGTTGAAGGTGTCGGGACAAGGGGCGCGCGCCGGCTGAGCGGGACAGCGTTCCATCCAAGAAAAAGGGCCGGCTAGGCCGGCCCTCGTGACTGCGCACGCCCAGTGACTCAGCGCGCGCCGCCCTGCAGCGCGGCGATGCGCGCCTCGATGGGCGGGTGGGTGGCAAAGAGCGAGCCGATGCCCCCGGCGATGCCGAAGCCCTTGACCGGGCCGGGCAGCTCTTCGGTGGTGAGTCCGCCCAGGCGTGCCAGCGCGTTGACCATCGGCTTGGGCGACCCGAGGATGCTCGCCGCGCCCGCGTCGGCGCGGAACTCGCGCTTGCGCGAGAACCAGGCCACCACGATCGCCGCCAGGAAGCCCAGGGCGATGTCGAGCACGATCACGCTCACCCAGTAGCCGATGCCCGGCGCGGAGCTCTCGTTGCGCAGGATGACGCGGTCGACCACGTAGCCGATCACGCGCGACAGGAAGACCACGAAGGTGTTCATGACGCCCTGGATCAGGGTCATGGTGACCATGTCGCCGTTGGCCACGTGCGAGACCTCGTGCGCGAGCACGGCCTCGACCTCCTCCTTGGTCATCGACTGGAGCAGCCCGGTGGACACCGCCACGAGCGAGCTGTTCTTGCTCGGGCCGGTGGCGAAGGCGTTGGGCTCGCCGTCGTAGATCGCGACCTCGGGCATGCCGATGCCGGCCTTCTGGGCCTGACGGCGCACGGTCTCGACCAGCCAGGTCTCCATGGGGTTGGACGGCTGATCGATCAATTGCAGCTTCATCGTCCACTTTGCCATCTGCTTGGACAGCAGCAGCGAGATGAACGAGCCGGTGAAGCCCACCACCAGCGAGAAGATCAGCAGCGGCCCGAGGTTCAGCTCGGGGCCGCCCATGCGGAAGTTGATGCCGAACACCGTGCTCAGCACCATCAGAAAGATGCTCAGCACCACCATGATTGCCAGGTTGGTGGCAATGAACAGAGCGATGCGCTTCATGGAGTCTCCAGCGGGTCGAGGTTGAATCCAGGCGCCCGGCCAGCGACCGGGCGCGCGCAGTCTATCTCAGGGGGGCCGCGATCAGCGCAACACCGCCGATCTGGTGTTTACGCGCAATCGGGCGGCCCCTTTGCCGCGCACTGCGCCACATGCGGCCGGGCGGGCCGCTTGCAAGAGGCGCGCCCGGGGCGCACGGCTCGGCGTTAGCCCCGGCGCAGTCCGTAAAATGCCGCCTTTCCCCCTCTGCCCAGCAGGCTGCCCCATGAACGCTCCGACCCCGCCCGACCGCGCCCCCCGCATGCCCACGGTGCCCCGGATGATCTTTGCCAGCCGCTGGCTGCAGTTGCCGCTCTACCTGGGGCTGATCCTGGCCCAGGCGGTCTACGTCTATCACTTCTGGGTCGAGCTGTATTACCTGATCGTGGCCGCCTTCGGCGACAGCTCGGCGGTGGCCCACCTGTTCTGCGCGGTGATGGACTGCACCACCCCCGAGGCCGTGGCCAAGACGCCCACCCAGCTCAACGAGACCCTGATCATGCTGGTGGTGCTGGGCCTGATCGACGTGGTGATGATCTCGAACCTGCTCATCATGGTGATCGTGGGCGGCTTCGAGACCTTCGTGTCGCGCCTGCACCTCGAAGGGCATCCGGACCAACCCGAGTGGCTGTCGCACGTCAACGCAAGCGTGCTCAAGGTCAAGCTGGCCACCGCCATCATCGGGATAAGCTCGATCCACCTGCTCAAGACCTTCATCAACGCCAAGGCCTACGACGAGAAGACGCTGATCGCGCAGACGGTGATCCACGTCGTCTTCCTGCTCTCGGCGCTGGCCATCGCCGCGGTCGACCGCCTCATGTTCCCGGGCGGGGCGCGCGTCGACCCCGGTCACGAGCCGGCCCACTGACCCCCAGGAGCGCAGCATGAGCCAGCCCATCCAACAGGACGACCTGATCGAGAGCGTCGCGGCCGCCCTTCAATACATCAGCTATTACCACCCGGCCGACTACATCGAGCATCTGGCACGCGCCTACGAGATCGAGCAAAGCCCCGCCGCCAAGGACGCGATCGCGCAGATCCTCACCAACAGCCGCATGTGCGCCGAAGGCCACCGGCCGATCTGCCAGGACACGGGCATCGTCAACGTGTTCCTGAAGGTGGGCATGGACGTGAAGTGGGCAGGCTTCACGGGCAGCCTCGAGGACGCGGTCAACGAAGGCGTGCGCCGCGGCTACCTCAACCCCGACAACGTGCTGCGCGCCTCGGTGGTGGCTCCGCCCGAGTTCGGCCGCAAGAACACCAAGGACAACACGCCCGCGGTGATCCACGTGCAGATCGTCCCGGGCAGCACGGTGGACGTGAACATCGCCGCCAAGGGCGGCGGCAGCGAGAACAAGAGCAAGTTCGTGATGCTCAACCCCAGCGACTCGATCGTCGACTGGGTGATGAAGACCGTGCCGACCATGGGCGCGGGCTGGTGCCCGCCCGGCATGCTGGGCATAGGCATCGGCGGCACGGCCGAGAAGGCCATGCTGATGGCCAAGGAAGCGCTGATGGACCCGATCGACATGAGCGACCTGCTCAAGCGCGGGCCGCAGACCGACGAAGAAAAGCTGCGCGTCGAACTGCACGAGAAGGTCAACGCGCTGGGCATCGGCGCGCAGGGCCTGGGGGGCCTGACCACCGTGCTCGACGTGAAGATCAAGATGTACCCCACCCACGCGGCGAGCAAGCCGGTGGCGATGATCCCCAACTGCGCCGCCACGCGCCACGCGCACTTCGTGCTCGACGGCTCGGGGCCGGTGTATCTGGACCCGCCCGCGCTGTCGACCTGGCCCGACGTGCACTGGGCGCCCGACTACAAAAAGAGCCGCAAGGTCGATCTCAACACCCTGACCCGCGAAGAAGTCGCCTCGTGGAAGCCGGGTGACACGCTGCTCCTGAGCGGCAAGATGCTCACCGGCCGCGACGCCGCGCACAAGCGCATCCAGGAGATGCTCGCCAAGGGTGAAAAGTTGCCCGTGGACTTCACCAACCGCGTGATCTATTACGTGGGCCCGGTGGATCCGGTGCGCG